>JBLJBF010000067.1:0-22928 GCA_047637855.1 Pseudoflavonifractor sp.
CTTCAAGCGCGGGTTTTTCTAGATATTTCGGTATTCTTCCGACATGGTCAAACCCTCTTTCCGCTGGTATGATTATCTTAGGCGGTAGCTCCCGCACCTTTTGGGGCATACTCCTCAACCATTCCGAGAGACCGCAGATCTACTACAGTTAGGTTGTGGACGTCACGAGACACCTCTCGCCCATCGACGTCGTACACCGCAATACTCAGCATGGGCCTTCCCATAATTGTGGTGAGATACGCCCGGTACCCGCCGCGCCACTCCAAAAAGTAGGACGGGACGCGGGGCACTTTGCTATACCAGGTCAGCTTTAGAATGGGTAACTGGGTAACCCGTGATACCAGCTTATATAGGCTGGTCTTGCTGGCTTTAAGCCTCAACATCTCGTACCTCCTAACAGGCCTCGTAGATCTCGCGGAGATCTACGGCTCCATCAACATAGGTTAGCAGGGCCATGCCGCCCTTAATATCACGGATACGGACATGGTTGCGGTCGACGAGAGCAACCTCGACCAAGCCCACATCGTGAAAGTTTGCCTGAAGCCAGGTCATAATTTTAAACTGCTCCACCGTGTTACAGTTGTATTTACCCCCTGCTTTAATCACGTTGCAACCCTCCTCTTGCGATACGTCCCGGACAGATCTACGATGGAGGCCGCACCCCGTGCGGGGGCGGCTGCACAAATACGCATATTCTCCATGTAGCGCTCCAGGTCTTCCTCAAGGAACATAATCCGAGCGCCCGGCTTGGCCTGGTAATAAGTCACCTTTTTCTCGCTGGTAAGCCGGGACATTTGGATTGCACTGATGCGCAGATAGGCCATGGCCTCCTCACGTGTAAGCCACTTTTTCATGTGAGGCTCTCCTTTCGATTGGTATCATTGATTATTGGTCAGCTTGCGGCCTCAGCGCGCGGATGCGTGGACTGCTCCCTGCCACAGAGCTGGTCAATCGTGACCCCTAAGACGTCGGCCAGCAAGAAAAGCGTGGAGGTGCTGGGCGTGAACCCGCCCGTCTCCCACTTCGCCACCGCGGACTGGGTAACACCAACCCGCTTTGCCAGCTCGGTCTGAGTAAGCTCTTTTCTCTCGCGGAACTCTTTAACACGCAAGGGCATAGTGCTTTTCACCTCCTTCTTTTAGGCTTGTCTCCTCTCCCCGCTTGTGATAAAATGAATCAAATTCATAACATATTGGGGAGGGGAGATTTCAATGGCATATATCAGCAACGAACAAATTGCCCATGACTTAGCCGTGGCGTGGGCACAAAGTGCGGTTGAAAAAAAGGTTGCACCTAAAACAGAAAGCAAGAGCATGGTGGAAGAGTATCTCGCCGTATATGCAGAGGCGCTTGAAAAACTGAACGCGCTTAATTAGACCCCCCAACTACCGTTCTTCGGCACAGCTTGAGTTCTGACAGGCCTGGTTGCGGCAAGCAATAATTCCTGTGCGGACTCCAGAGCCCAGGTAATCTGCTTATAGGTCGCACCGCTCTTTAACGAGGCCACTATAATGTCATCTACTAATGCCGACGTGGTCTTATCTAGTTCACACGGAAGGTCGTAGGACAGCCTCAGCATTTCGTTCCCTCCTTTCTTTTTTCGCTCTGTTATGAATTTATGGAATGGATACAATTTAGCTACAAGTAAAAATGTGGAGGATCAAATGATGAGCCCAAGTGAAATTATCGCGCTTGTATCCTGTGCAATTGCATTAATTGCAGTGTGCGTTTCAGCTTGGGGAACATCCCGAGCAGCAAAAGCTCCGTTGACATCAACTTATTTTTCTACAATGGTTACTTACTACGCTGCCTATATAAATTGCGTCGGCAGATTCGTCTATAGCCCGACATTAGAGAACCGCGATGCACTCTCTTTCGCGCTGCATAAGTTGCTCTTGTTCGCCGGCAAGGAAGTTTGTAATGTTGCGCAGGAGCTTTATCTGGTTGTCTTGGACTGGGCTCAGGGCCCAAAACAGGGAGCTCTTGTTGTTGACGAAAAGCTAAACCAACTTGGAATACTGATGAGGAGAGAGCTCTATCAGTTTCAGCGTAAGGGGGGCCTTTGAGGCGACATATGGACCACGCCTCAACAACGCACCCGGTTGCAAGCAGCAAGAACTCCACGGCATGCAAAATGTCATGCTCCCAGATACACCATAAGCTCAAAATGTATGTCAAAGTGCCGAGCCCGCCGGTGGAGAGCATAAGGAAATACCACATTTTTCTGCCCCTCTCTATGAATCCATGGCATAATCATAATTCCTATTTCGAGAATTGTCAATTCCGTTTTTCCCGTTTCGTGAATTTTGTGCATCTCCTCCAATTCCCGTTTCGGTAATTTGGTTATTTTGAAAGGTGGTATTATATTGGATGTCGTTGACCGCATTTTTGACTTAATCGAAAAAAAGGGCATAGAACAAAAGGAGTTTGCAATAGCCGTAGGCTCACACCCCTCAAAAGTGAGCGAGTGGAAGTCTAGAAAATCAAAGTCATATCAAAAGCGCATTACCCAAATAGCAACATACCTCGGTACATCCGTTGAGTATTTGATGACTGGAAAAGAAAAGGAGCCCACCGTCCCGAAGGATGGTGAGCCCGTGAATACTATTACATTTAACCGCAACGGGAAAGTAATAAGAAAGCAGTACAGCAAGGAGACCTGGGACACCATCATAAAGATGCTGGACGCCATCCCGGAGGACAGGCTCCCCTAATCGTCCTCAAAGGACCTTCCGAAGAGTGGCGCTTTGTGGGTCTTCACATACGGGAGGAACTGCCGGTACAGCTGCTCTTCGACTGGCGACCGCAAGAAATACGGATGGCCGTATAACTGCATATACTGACGGTCGCGTTTAAGTAGATCAACCATGCGCCGGGCCTGAAAACTCGCGGCCTGGTGACTGATATTGCATAGCTCTGATATACTGCTGGGATTGCAGGTCTCTACACCCCATAACACACACGAGGGTGCCAGCAGCTGGGCGGCAAAGGTATTTGCCTCTCGCTCTACAGGACTGTCCCCCGGAGACGGCTCACGGTTGATAAGGTCACCCTTGTGATTGAGGATCAAATGGCCCAGCTCATGGGCAATCGTAAACCGCTGGCGGCCCACCGAACAACTGCCGCTGTAAAAAATGATCGGCGGCCCATCCTCTGGTCGAACGATAAACCCATCGCTTCGCTTTCTCTCGCTCAGCTTCCCCAGCTCGGCAAGTATCTTGTAGCCCCGCTCATAAGAGAGCGCCCTCACCCCGCAGTGGTTGCATATTTTTTTGAGATCAACGGGTAATTCTGTTATGCCGCAGTCTAAAAGGATTTTCCACGTCATAGCTCAGTCCCCCAAAACGATTGTTAAAAGTAAAAGGATTATAGAACATATGTTTTATTTTTTCTATTGACAACTTCAACAATGTTTAAGCGAGTCGACTGACCTGACATCTCGAAACATTATGTGCCACGGCGCTTTGGAATAACCATCATTTTGTTGTTGCAAAAATTACTTATGAGTAATATAATATGAATGTGGGGAATACTATGAACCGAGAGGCCATAATGCAGTTGCTGGTAGAAGTCATCGCGGCGTTTGATGTGCATTCCCGCCTAATTGATGAACTCATAAAAATCATTTGCGGGTCTGGTTATGAGCAACGTTTTTTTAAGCAACTTGTTGCTCGCCTTCGCTTTTTGAGTGAATATGGCGTGGAGGCTGTGGTTCACGAAGAATTTGAACTGATACGTGATGGTGTGTTCAGTATGCACCTTGCACAAGATGCATACAATATCCGCGTATTATACTCTTTCTTTGATGATGGCACGCCATGTCTGCTCTCTTGTTTTTACGAACGAGGGGGGAAAAGAAAAACAGACTATACCCCGCATATTGACCCCGCAATTGCACGCTTTAAGGAACGATTGGAGGCCCAGGAAAATGAGCAATAACAATTTAGAACATCTTCTAGCTGCCTTGTCAGGGCATATGTCCGATGAAGACCTTTTACTTTCCGTGTTACAGGCTGATATTGCGTCCACAATTGCCTCAAGTCGTGCGGCTAAGAAAATTAGCCAAAAAGAACTTGCCGAATCTATGGGGGTATCCCAAGGGCTTGTTTCCAGATGGGAAAATGGCGATGTGAACTTCACGCTGCAAACGCTTGTGCGAATTGCTTTTCAGTTGGACATTGCTATGAAGTCGCCGTACAACTCGCTCCGTCATCCACACTATCGCAGTTTTGGGAATATTACACCCTTTCCCAGGCACTCTTCATGGAGCCGCTCCACTGTTTATAGCCCAAACAAATATGAGACGATCGTGGAATTGCAAGAAATGTGATAGGGGGCGCACTTAATGAACTTATATACTAATGGGTTTGCGTTTGCTACTAAAGAAGATTTAAGTGAAATAGTAATTAATTTTACACAAGTCAATCCCATCGTCGGTGCCGATGGAGAAATCACTACTACAAAAGTGGAATCTGTGGCGTCACTCGTGATGAACCTTGATACTGCCCAGGAACTGGCTAAAGTGCTATCAAAATCGGTTTTTCGTTCCCAAGACAATTCCTCCCAAGAATAAATGAAGTTATAAGGGGTACGCCCTGGTGGATGAAAGTTAAGAACAGAACAGACAGTCGGCGCTTTACATGGAAATGTGGGAGTGTTGCCCCACCCACTTTCATTGACACAAAAGGGCAGGTAACTTTAGTTACCTGCCCTTTTCACGTATTATTGAGAATAGCGGAGCCCAAGTTAAACGCCGAAAGGAGACACATCATGGCCCGTCCCAAGAAGCCGACCTATGAGTATGTTCAGCGGCTCAATCTATACCGCAAGCGTATTAAAGATGCCGACGGGAAATATGTGGCCCTCTACGGAAAGACGCCCGATGAGCTGACAGCAAAGCTGGATCTTGCTTACCAGCAGCTTGAGACCCGGCAGCTTGCTAAAAGCAATCCCACCGTAGCCCAATACGCGGCGGAGTGGTTGGCCCTCTACACAGCGGAAATGCCTGCTAATACCTCCCGCGTTTATGCCAACGCCGTCAACGTCCACATCGTCCCACAGATCGGCAGCCTATACCTCCAGGCAGTAACTCAGGACGATATCAAGCGAGTGCTTGTGAAAATGACCGCAAAATCGGCATCGATGCAAAGCAAGGTACTGAACACCCTTCGAAAAATATTCGACGCCGCTGTTGAAAATGGCCTTGCTGCCAAGAACCCCTGCGCGAAGCTACGTGCAGGCGGGAAGAAGACCAAGGAAAAAGATCCCCTCTCCAAAGAGCAGATGGCCGTACTGCTGGAGGCCGTGAGGGAGACCAACGCCGAAACCTTTGTAATGATCGGGCTTTACGCCGGGCTCCGGCGTGAAGAGATCCTTGGCTTACGTTGGGACTGTGTAGATCTGAGCGAGGAGGCCCCGCATATTTCAGTAAGGAGGGCCCTTCGCTGGGAGCATAGCCGTCCAAAGGTATCTGATGAACTTAAAAGCCCGTCTGCTCGGCGGGATATCCCAATTCCGCCCCAGCTGGTCAATCATTTAAAAGCACGCGTCGGATCTCCAGACGTTTATGTCATCGGAGGGACGCCTTTATCCCAGCAACAGTTCCGCAACCTCTGGCGGCTTATAGAGCGCCGGCAGACGGGCGAACTGACCTATCGCAAGTGTGATAACAGGCCCGGGCAGAAAGCTGAAAAAGTTACCATTATGCGGGAAAAAGGTGCCAAGAGCTCCTCGGCGGCATACTGCTACACCATCGACTTTGAGGTGACCCCTCACATCCTGCGCCATACCTATATCACAAACCTCTTCCTGGCCGGCGTTGATCTCAAGACCGTGCAGTATCTGGCTGGTCATAGCAACCCCCAGGTGACACTGAAAATCTACATTCATCTCACCCAAAACCGCCCGGTCGACCTCATCGGAAAGATCACGGCAGCCTTTGCCGAGCCAGTCGGGGCAGAGTAAAATCTAACCTCAGAATTAACCGCAATCCCCTGTTTTAACCCTAAAACTAACCCCAATTCCGGGTGTGTTTCTGTATCAGATGATACTATATGAGGGCATAAGAAAAACCGCCACAGCTTAGAGCCGTGGCGGTTTCCTTTGGTGGAGACAGTAGAACTCGAATCTACGACCCCTCGCGTGTGAGGCGAGTGCTCTACCGGCTGAGCTATGCCTCCGTATGTCCGGTAAAAGATGGTGACCCGTACGAGAATCGAACTCGTGTTCCCGCCGTGAAAGGGCGGTGTCTTAGCCGCTTGACCAACGGGCCTTGGGGATTCCGCGGGGTGCAGGCACCCCGCGGAATTGGTAGCGGCACCTGGATTTGAACCGGGGACACTGCGGGTATGAACCGCATGCTCTAGCCAACTGAGCTATGCCGCCATGTGCGTTTCGCCCGAAACAGGGCAAGAGTTAGTATACCTGATGGCCACAGGTTTGTCAACATTTTTTTAGCTTTCTTTGCCTCGTCTGCGGCCCGGCAGGCAAAGTTTGATTACTGGATTACATCGGTGACGGCGGCAGGCGAAAAGCGGCCCGCCGACCGATAGGGCGGGCAAATGGGAGAGGGTGGAGCAGGCGATAAAAAAATGCGCCCCCGAAGGGGCGCACGCAAGAAGGCTGATTTATCTGCGGAAACAATCGCTGCAGTAGATGGGACGATCGCCGCGCGGTTCAAAGGGGACCTTGCAGGGCTTGCCGCACTCGGAGCAAACTGCATCATACATCTGACGGCCGCCGCCGCCATTTCCGCCGCGCACATTGCCCTTGCGGGCGTCCCGGCAGGATTTGCAGCGCTGTGGCTCGTTGGAGAAACCCTTCTCCGCGAAAAACTCCTGCTCGCTGGCAGTAAAAGTGAACGCCTGGCCGCAATCCTTGCAGGTAATGGTCTTGTCCTGAAACATGTAATACCTCTTTAATGTTAGTTCGCCTTGTGGCGACGTATAAATCATACGCCCATATGAGTAAAAAGTCAACAAAATGTTCCTGCCCTGCGTCAGAATAGGAGAATCCGCCATAAAAGGACAAGAAAAAGCGGCCCTGCCGAAACAGAGCCGCTATATGTTACCGATCCCGCGGCGGTCTGTGCGGTCCCGGCGGCCCCGGCGGATGGGGCGGACCCGGCGGATGAGGAGGTCTTGGGGGCGGTCCCGGCGGGCCTGGCGGGTATGGCGGTCTGGGCGGATACGGGGGTGGATAGGGGGGCCTGGGCGGCCATGGCCACCACGGCGGCGCGGGAGGGCCGCAGGGTCCCAGCCAGGGGAACAGCATGCAAAGCGGGTTTCTTCTTGACATAGTAATCACTCCCTGCCATCATCCTATGCCGCGGACAGCGGAAAGGAGTAAGCCGGGGGCTGCTTTTATGGCAAAGGGGCGGCGGCACTCGGTTTTCAAGGCCCTGACGGGCCGGCCGCCGCCTGAGTGGTCAGCCCCTCGCTGTCCCCGCGGTCAGCAGCCTGTCCGCGCAGCGCTGATAGAGCGCGGCGGTGGCAAGCACGTCGGGGAGGGCGCGGTGGGAGACGGCGGCCGCGATGCCCAGCCGCTCCTTTAAAAACTCCAGCGTGTGGCGGGGCAGCTCCGGGTAGGCCCGCCGGGCAAGAGGCAGCGTGTCGATGGCGCTGTTGGATATCTTCAGGCCCATACGCTGGGCCTTGTGCTGCAAAAAGGGCAGGTCGAAGGACGCAATATTGTGTCCCACCAGCGGGTCGCCGCCGAGAAAGGCCAGAAAATCGGGGAGAACCTCTCCGATGGCAGGCGCGTCGGTCAGCATATCGGGGGTGATCCCGGTCAGGGCCTGAATGTCCAAAGGGAGCGGAACGTCGGCACGGATGAGTGCGCTGTACCGCGCCGTCTCGACCCCGCCGTGAAAGCGCGCGGCGGCGATCTCGATGATGCTGTCCTCCGCCTTGCTGAAGCCGGTGGTCTCAATATCCAGCACCACGTACTGGATCGGCATGGAGGAGGCCGCGGCTCCCCGCTGCATATCCCGCAGATGATCCACGTTGACGCAGTGCAGCCCGCCCGCCAGCTCGATCACTGCGGCGTCGGGCTCTGCAAAGCCCGCCAGACTGCACCGGACGGGCCCATCCGTGTAGAATCCGGAATAGGTCAGGTCCTTAAGCCAGGCGGCGCCTGGGGCCGCAAGGCCCTGGGCCTTCATGTAAAATAGGGTCTCCTCCCGGCTGGAAAACCGCGTCCAATCCCCGATGGGTGAGATCATAGAGAACAGCTCCTTTTCCGCACCGCCTCCAAGCCCAGCAGCAGGAGCAGTGCAAATACCGCTTTCAACAGTATAATATACATGCGTTTTCCCTGTCAAATCCTGTTTTCCGGGCAAAGAAAAGAAAAATAGTGGGGAAACGGCAGAGAAATATTGCATGCATAAATTTCTCTTTCTGTTTTGAGCATTATCGTGTATACTATTGGTATCCGTTTTCCGGTCACCCGGAAAGTCTATGCGGAGAAAGGAATTCGCGGCAATGGAATTCAATAAAAATCAGATGGTTCCCGATGGCGGCTATCAGGAGCAGTACGCCCCGGCCGAGAGCATCGGAGCCTACACCGCCAAGGCATTCCTGTGGATGTTCGCGGGGCTGATGGTGACCTTTTTGACGGCTCTGGGTCTGGTGGAAAGCCGCCTGATCGTCGCCGTATTCAACATCCCCAGCGTCCTCATGGTGCTGTTCCTGGCCGAGGTGGCGGTGGTCCTTGTCCTCAGCGCCCGCATCCACAAGCTGTCGGTTGGCATGGCCCGCGTGCTGTTTTTTACTTACGCGGTGCTCAACGGCGTGGTCTTCTCGGTCTATCTGCTGGCCTATGAGGTGTTCAGTCTCATTTTGGTCTTCGGCGCCACGGCCCTCTATTTCGGCGGCATGGCCATCTTCGGCTGGGTCACCAAGGCCGACCTGTCCCGCATACGCGGCATTCTGGTGGGCGGGCTGATCTTCCTCATCGTCTTCGGCGTGCTGTCCATGTTTATCCCCGGGCTGGAGGCCTTCGAGCGTATCGCCTGCCTGGTGGGTATCGCCATCTTTATGGCCTTCACCGCCTACGACACCCAGAAGATCAAGGCCTACTACGCCGCCTACCAGGGGGACGACCTCATGCTGAAGAAGGCCTCTATCTTCTCGGCCCTCCAGCTCTACCTGGACTTTATCAACCTCTTTCTCTACCTCCTGCGTTTCTTGGGCCGCCGGAAAAGATAGGCGGACTTCTCCTCTCATAAAAGACAGGCGGACGGTGAAAACCGTCCGCCTGTCTTTTATGTCTACCGTTCCAGCTTTTTGAGGGGGGGCACCTGAAGGACCTCCAGTCCCTGGCTGCGGAAGGCGTCCACATAGTAGCGCGGGGTCTCCGTGTCGGTAATGATCCCGGTGAACTGGCTCGTCTCCGCGGTGCGAAAGCTCTGCCGCCGGCCGATTTTGGTGTGGTCGGCCACGACGTACTTTGCGCCTATGGTGTGCTCCAGCATCGCGGTATTGATGGTGGCCTCCTGGAGAATGGCCGTCATGATCTCCTCCTCGGTGAGGGCGGCGCAGCCGATGAAGCACTTGGATGCCGTGACCTTAGAGAGATTGCTCAGAGCAAAGTCTCCCACCATGGCCTCCTTGGGCGTGCTCAGCTCGCCCCCGGTAAGCACCACCGTCACGTTCGAGCCAAACCGGTAGAAGACGGCCTTGGCGTTGTTGGTGATGACAGTGACCTGCCGGGCGGTGATATACTGCAGAATAAGAAGCGCGGTGGAGGAGATATTAAGGAAAACGGTGTCCCCGTCCTCTACCAGCGCGGCGGCGGCCCGGGCGATGGCGTGTTTATGCAAGGTAAGGGTGGAGCTGAAGGGGTTCGCCGCGTACTCGCGGCGCAGGCTTGCCCCGCCGTAAAAGCGGTCAACAAGCCCCTGCTCGCCCAGCGTGTCCAAATCGCGCCGAATGGTGAGGGGAGAGGACTTGAGCTCCTTTGATAAAAAGTCCACCGTAAGGGTGCCGTACAGCTCCAGCAGATGGAGGAGCTTGTCCCGCCGCCCGTCTACAATCTTTTTGCCCTGTTTCACGGCGCACAGCCCCTCTCTTCAAAGCGTTCCTGCCCCATTATAGCCCCTTCTCGCTGGAATGACAAGTGCGGACTGCAATTGGTTTTATGAATTATTTGAACTAGATTAATCGATAATTGTATAGAGATACGAATCAAAGTATAGAACTTAATTCAAAAAGTCAATTGCGTTTCTGTACAAAATGATCTACTATTGTAGATAAGAACCGATGTTTTTTGTGCGTTACTTTTATGAACAATTAGAACTTGTTATAAAGGGGGAAAAACGATGAGTAAGATAGATGATATTACCCGCGAGTCCTGGATCTTAAGCAGCTACCCCGAGTGGGGGACCTGGCTCAACGAGGAAATTGATGAGGAGGAGGTGAAGCCGGGCACCTTTGCCATGTGGTGGCTGGGCTGTGTGGGTCTGTGGGTCAAGACAGCCGAGGGCACCAACATCTGCGTGGACCTCTGGTGCGGAAACGGCAAGCGCACCAAGAAGGTCAAAGACATGGTGGCCGGGCACCAGATGGCCAATATGTGCGGCGGGCGCAAGCTCCAGCCCAACCTGCGGGCCGCCCCCATGGTCATCGACCCCTTCGCGGTCACCAAGCTGGACGCCGTCCTCGCCACCCACTACCATGCCGACCATATGGACCCCAACTTCGCCGCCGCCGTCCTGCGCAACGTGGAGAAGCCCATTCCCTTCATCGGGCCGCTGGAGTCGGTGAAGCTCTGGCAGAGCTGGGGCGTCCCGGCCGACCGGTGCATGGTGGTGAAGCCCGGCGACGTGGTCAAGGTGGGCGCAGCCGAGATTGTGGTGCTCGACTCCTTTGACCGCACCTGTCTGGTCACCACGCCCGGCTATGTGGACATCCGCGGCGTCTGCCCCAGCGACATGGACAACAAGGCCGTCAACTATCTCATTAAGACCTCGGGCGGCAACATCTACCACTCGGGCGACTCTCACTACTCCATCGGCTACGCCAAGCACGGCAAGGAGCATCAGATCGACGTGGCCCTGGGCTCCTACGGCGAGAACCCCGTGGGCGTGCAGGACAAGATGAGCAGCATCGACATCCTCCGCATGGGCGAGGCGCTGGGCTGCAAGGTGGTCATCCCCATCCACTACGACGTGTGGACCAACTTCATGGCAGATCCCCACGAGATCTCGGCCCTGTATGAGATGCGGAAATACCGCCTCCAGTACAAGTTCGAGCCCTTCCTCTGGGAGGTGGGCGGCAAGTATGTCTACCCCACCGACCTGGGCAAGCGGGAATACCACCATCCCCGGGGCTTTGATGACTGCTTTACCCACGAGCCCAACGTTCCGTTTACCTCGATCCTGTAACGAAAGGGGCTTAGAGCATGATTCTGCGTGAATTGGTAGAGGCAAACCATGTGCTTTTCCTGGACGGTGTGGACACCTGGGAGGACTCCATCCGGGCCTCCTGCCGCACTTTGGTGGCCGACGGCACCGTGACCGAGGGCTATGCCGACGAGATCATCGCGTGCGTCAACACCCACGGACCATATATCGTGCTTATTCCCGGGTTTGCTATGCCCCACGCGATGCGCAATTCCCCTGAGGCCAGCCGGACCGGGCTGGGCTTTATGAAACTGAAAACCCCCGTCAGCTTCGAGCCCGGCGACCCGGATAAGGACGCCAGCGTCTTCTTCACCCTGGCGGCGGTAGACGAGAGCGCCCACATGGAAAATATGCAAAAGCTTTTTCAGATGCTCTCGAACGAAGACCTCTGCGCCGAGCTGCTCAATGTGAGCTCGCCGGCCGACCTGTTGCGGCTGGATAAAAAATATTCCTGACCCCGGCGGCTCAATGTGTGTGGTTGGACCCCAAATTTAAAAGGAGGATTTTTTATGGACGCTTTCCTGGACATTCTCAACAAAATCTGGACCTACTTTGCAGCCAATATTCTGACCCAGCCCGCGTATTTCATCGGTTTCATGGTGCTCTTCGGCTACATTCTCCTGCGCAGACCCTGGTACGACGCCTTCGCCGGCTTTATCAAGGCCACCGTGGGCTACATGATCCTTGCTGTTGGCTCGGGCGGCCTGGTCAACAACTTCCGTCCTATCCTGGTGGGGCTGAAGGAGCGCTTCAACCTGAACGCCATGGTCATCGACCCCTATTTCGGCCAGAACGCCGTCACCGCCGGCCTGGAGCCTGTCTTTGGGCGCACCTTCTCCCAGGTCATGCTTCTCCTGCTCATCGCCTTCATCTTCAACATCCTTCTGGTGCGCTTTAAGAAGTTCACCAAGATGCGCGCGATCTTCACCACCGGCCATGTCCAGATGCAGCAGGCATCCACCGCTTTCTGGATTATGCTCTTCTGCTTCCCCTTCCTGAGCAACACCCCCATTTTGCTCATCATGGGCCTGGTGCTTGGCCTCTACTGGGCCGTCGGCACCAACCTGCTGGTCGGCTACACCCAGGACCTGAGCGACGGCGCCGGCTTCTCTGTGGCCCATCAGCAGATGTTCGGCATCGCCCTGTTCACCAGCTTGGCCGAGAAGATGGGCAAGGGCAAGAAGGCCTCTAAAAAGCTGGAGGACATCAAGCTGCCCGGTTTCCTCTCCATCTTCAATGAGAACATGGTCTCCACCTCCATCCTGATGACCCTGTTCTTCGGCACCATCCTTACCATCCTGGGCCGCGACTACCTGATCCAGGCCAAGTTCCTCAAAGAGGGCGCCAGCTTCCTCTTCTACATTATCACCTCGTGCCTTAACTTCGCGGTGTATCTGGCCATCCTGCAGCTGGGCGTGCGCACCTTCGTCACCGAGCTGACCCAGTCCTTCCAGGGCATCTCCACCAAGCTGCTGCCCGGCGCCGTGCCCGGCGTGGACTGCGCCGTTACTTACGGCTTCGGCTCTCCCAACGCCGTGACCATCGGCTTCCTCTTCGGCGCGCTGGGCCAGTTCATCGCCATCGGCACCCTGATCCTGCTCAAGAGCCCTGTGCTGGTTATCGCCGGGTTCGTGCCCGTGTTCTTCGATAACGCCACCATCGGCGTCTTCGCCAACAACAAGGGCGGCGTGAAGGCGGCCATGCTCTTCCCCTTCATCTCCGGTCTCTGCGAGGTCTTCGGCTCGGCCTTTATCGCCAGCTTCATCGGCATGGCGGCCTACGGCGGCTACCTGGGTATGTGGGACTGGGCTGTTGTGTGGCCGGTCTTCACCCTCCTGATGAAGTACCTCTCCTTCGCAGGGCTCGCCATTATCGTGGTCGTGCTGGTGGTCATTCCCCAGCTCCAGTACCGCTAGGACAAGAAGAACTATTTCCTCCAGACCGAGGACTACGAGGCCTACAAGGCCGCCAAGGCCGCCGAGGGCAAGAAGAACTAATAAGCGGTCATTTTCCCACTGCGCGCCCCGTCCGGGGCGCGCAGTGGGGACATATTTTGAAAGGATGTGCGTACTATGCTGAAAATTCTTGTGAGCTGCGCCAACGGCGCGGGCTCCAGCCTGCTGATGAAGATGAGCGTGGAGAAGGCCGTCAAGGCCCTCAACCTGGCAGTGTCCGAGATCCATCACTGCGCCCTGTCCGAGGGGGTCAGCTCGGCTACGCAGTACAACGTGGTCTTCTGCCCGCTGAACTTTGTGGATATGTACAAGAACGCCGCCGCCCGCGGCGTGACCGTGCTGGGGCTGCGCAATGTGCTCAGTCAGGCCGAGGTGGAGGAGAAGCTGAAGGCCTCCGGCCTGGTGGAAAAGAACCAGAAGCGGTGAGTTCACCCATACGGCTTATTGTCTCAGACATGGACGGCACCCTCCTGGACCCCAATAAGCAGGTAACGGCGCGTACTGTGGAAGCGGTGCGCGCCGTTCGGAAACAGGGGGTGGCCGTCACGGTCTGCTCGGGGCGCATCCACACCATGATGAGGATTTACCTCGCCGCTCTCCCGGTAGAAGGGCTCTACCTCGCCGCTAACGGGGCTATCGTGGCGGACGCGCGGACGGGCGCCGTGGTCTGGGGCAGGGCCATTGACGGCGGCGACCTCGCCGCCCTGATGGACCGTGCCGTGCCGGGCGGCTACGACTTAGGGTTTCTGGCGGCGGGGGCCTGTTACTTCCTGCGGCAGTCCACCTGTATGGAGCGCTTTTTGGCGTATAACCGCCTCGCCGAGGGCCGGGGCATACCTGGCGTGGACTGCCGTCTCCTGGCCCCGGGGGAGTACCCCGCTGAGCCGGTCTATAAGGTCTTGGTTTACGAGGAGGACGACGCCCGACGCCGGGCCATGGCGGACCATCTGACGGCCCGGCCAGGACTGGGCTATACCGCCTCCGAGCCCGAGCTGCTGGACATCTCGGCCGCCGGGGTGGATAAGGGAACGGGTCTGCGGCGGCTTATGGAGCTGATGGGGGTGGAGCGGGAGGCGGTCTGCGCCATCGGCGACTACCTGAACGATCTGCCCATGCTCCGGGAGGCCGGCCTGGCCGTCGCCATGGGCAACGCCTGCGACGAGGTCAAGGCGGCGGCGCACCTGGTCACCGCCTCCAACGCCGAAAACGGTGTGGCGCAGATCATCGAAACTGATATCCTCAATGGAAAGAGGAAGGAGAACTGATATGAAAATTGCGAAAAAAGTGCTCGACGAGATGGAGCGCTGTTACTGCGCCAGCTCCCTTACCCTGGGGGGCGAGACGTATGCCGTCCTGGCCGGCGAGGCCATCGGCGCCCCCTGCTACGCTTACGGCGGGGGGAATTTTGAGAAGAAAGAGGTCATCTGGACCTCCGCCGGCGGTACCATGTCCTTCATCCAGATCCCCGGCAAGGACGGGGAGTTTTTGGCCGTACAGAATTTCTTCCCTGGCTTCCAGTCGGAGAAGGCCAAGATCGTCTGGGGCAGAAAAGAGGGGGGCGAGTGGGTCATCCGGGACGTGCTGAGCCTGCCCTTTGTCCACCGGTTTGATATTCTGCGGGGAGAGGACGGCACCTGTTATTTCTTTGCCGCCACCCTCTGCGGCTCCAAAAAAGAGCGGGAGGACTGGTCCGATCCCGGCAAACTATACGCCTGTGAGCTGCCCGACGATCTGAGCAGCGGTCTGCCCATCGCCCCCATTTTGGAGAACCTCACCAAGAACCACGGCTACTGCCAGGGCAAGTGGAAGGGGAAGGCTGCCGCTTTCTCCACCAGCGAGTCGGGCATCCACGTCTCCACCCCGCCCGCCCGGAAGGGCGGCGCCTGGACCATCGAGCTTATCATGACCGGGGCCATCGGCGAGGTGGCCCTTGCCGATGTGGACGGGGACGGCGAGGACGAGCTGGCCACCCTCGAGCCCTTCCACGGCAACGCGTTCCATATCTATAAGCGAAAAGGGGAGACCTGGGAGCGGGTGTACACCTACGCGCAGCCCATCGAGTTTGCCCACGCCGTCTGGGGCGGTGATCTCCTGGGGAAGGGAACCTTCGTGGTGGGCATTCGCCGGAAAAACTGCGAGATCTTCCTGGTACAGTACGATCGGGAGAAGGGCGAATTCGTCACCACCGTGATCGAGTCCGGCGTGGGCACCAGCAACGTGGCGGTCTTCTCCCGCGGGAACGAGGAGGTCGTGGTGGCGGCCAACCACACCAAGAACGAGGCCGCCGTCTATCTCATTACGGAATAAGGGAGGGAGCGTCATGCTGGAAGCTCTGAAGGAAGAAGTCCTGCGCGCCAACCTCCAGCTCCCCAAGTACGGCCTGATCACCTTCACCTGGGGCAATGTCTCGGGGGTGGACCGGGAAAAGGGCCTCATGGTCATCAAGCCCTCCGGAGTGGAGTATGACGAGATGAAGGCCGGAGACATGGTGGTGGTGAGTCTGGAGGACGGCCGCACCGTGGAGGGGGACCTGAACCCCTCCTCCGACACCCCCACCCATTTGGAGCTGTACCGGGCCTGGCCCAAAGTGGGCGGCGTGGTCCACACCCACAGCCGCTGGGCCACCCTCTTTGCCCAGATGGGCCGGGGCATTCCCGCCCTGGGCACCACCCACGCCGACTATTTTTACGGCGAAATCCCCTGCGCCCGCAGGATGACCCCCGCTGAGATCGCCGCCGCCTACGAGAAGGAGACCGGGGCGGTGATTCTGGAGCGCTTTGCGGGGATCGACCCCATGTCCATCCCCGCCGTGCTGGTGTACAGCCACGGCCCCTTTACCTGGGGTGAGAGCCCGGCGGAGGCCGTCCACAACGCGGTGGTGCTGGAGGAGGTGGCCATGATGGCCTGGCACGGTCTGTCCCTCACCGGCGGCGCGCTCCCCCCCATGCAGCAGGAGCTGCTGGATAAGCACTACCTGCGCAAGCACGGGGCGGGCGCCTACTACGGCCAGGGGAAGGGGCACTGAGATGAAAACACATCTCCTGGGCCTGTATGAAAAGGCCATGCCCCACACCCTTACCATCGCGGAGAAGCTGCGCTGCGCCAAGGCCCAGGGCTACGACTTTATGGAGCTGAGCATCGACGAGACCGACGAAAAGCTGGCCCGGCTGGATATGAGCCGGGCCGAGCGGAAGGCCATCGTGGACACCATGTGGAACGAGGGCCTGCCCATCGGCAGCATCTGCCTGAGCGGGCACCGCAAGTACCCCCTGGGAAGCACAGACCCCAAGGTTCGGGCCAGGAGCCTGGATATCATGGAGAAGGCGGTACAGTTAGCCGCCGAGCTGGGGATACGCACCATCCAGATCGCCGGGTACGACGTGTACTACGACCCCTCTACCGAGGCGACCAAAGCCTATTTCCTGGAGGGCCTGCGCGGCAGCGCCGAGCTGGCGGCCAAGGGGGGCGTGGTTCTGGCCTTCGAGACCATGGAGACCCCCTTTATGGACACGGTGGGCAAGGCTATGGCCTATGTGGAGCAGATAGACAGCCCCTACCTCCAGGTCTACCCCGACGTGGGCAACTGCACCAACGCGGCAAAGAGCTATGGGATCGACGTGCTGGAGGATTTGCGCCGCGGGGCGGGGCATCTGGCCGCCGTCCACCTGAAGGAGACGGTGCCCGGGGCCTACCGGGAGATCGAGTTCGGCGCGGGCCATGTGGACTTCAGGGCCGTTATTTCGGCCGCGCTGGAGCTGGGCGTCCGCCGCTTTGTCACCGAGCTGTGGGATGTGCCCCATATCCCCTATGAGGACCATATCCGTTACTCCAAGGCCTTTATCGACGCCGTGTTCGCGGCGCTGTAAATAAAAAAGAGGACTGCCGCGTCGCGGCAGTCCTCTTTTTGTGTGTGCGCGGGGGCAGGTGCTTTATGCTCTCGCCTCGGGATAGAACTCGTCTGCGATTGCGCCGATCCGCTTTGCGATGCCCGGCCGCCGCGCGCCGCTCCCGCTCGCCCCGGAAAAAAACTTCCCGTGTTTACATAATCTTCACATCTTGTTTAAAAATTGTCCAACTATTTTCCTTGGGGACATGGTATTGTATAAACACGACAGGGAAGTACACCGCCGCCGCAGAACGCGGACGAAAGATCTCACAGAGCGATCTGTGTTTTCGATATACATTACCTACCTCCTCCCCCTCTCTCTCTTAAATACCAAAAAGCCCGCCGGGTTACCGGCGGGCTTTTTGGCGGTCAGGGGCGGGCCTCCAGCTCCCGCACGGTCCGGGCCACCTCGGCCAGGCCCGCGGGTATGTCGATGTGCTGGGGGCAGCGGGGCAGGCAGGCCAGGCACCGGACGCAGCGGGCGGGCTGGTGCTCCTCCCCCAGATAGGCGTGGGAGTTCAGGAGATGGCCCACCCGCCCGTCCAGCTTGTACTGATTGTAGAGGGCAAAGGTCCTGGGAATATCCACCCCGAAGGGGCAGTCCATGCAGTACCGGCACCCCGTGCAGGGGATGGTGCCTGCCGCCAGATAGGCAGACAGCGCCTCCTGCAGGGCCTGGCGCTCGGCGTCCGACAGGGGCACGAAAGGGCCCATAGTGGTTAGATTGTCCTCCAGCTGAGCGATATCGCCCATCCCCGAGAGGACGGTCATCACCCCCGGCAGAGAGGCGGCGTAGCGGATGGCCCAGGACGCGGCGCTGGCCCCCGGCCGGACAGCGCGCAGAATGTCCGCCGCCCGGTCAGGCAGCGCCGCCAGCGCGCCGCCCCGCACCGGCTCCATCACGACGACGGGGAGCCCCCGGCCCGTGACCAGCTCATACTGTGCCTTGGCGTCCTGGAGCGTCCAGTCCAGATAGTTGAGCTGAAGCTGGACAAAGTCCCAAGGATGCCCGTCCAGAATGCGCTCCAGCACGGCGGGCGTGTCGTGGAAGGAAAAACCCAGATGCCGGATCTTCCCCTCGGCCTTCTTGCGCGCGAGCACCTCGTAGCCGCGGGCGGCCTCGAAGGCGGCGTAATTCTCCTCGTCCAGAGCATGGGCGAGGTAGAAGTCGAAATAGTCCACCCCGCACCGCAGCAGCTGCTCCTCAAAAATGCGCTCGGCGTCCTCGGGGGTCTTCAACTGCCAGCAGGGCAGCTTGTCGGCCAGAAAATAGCGCTCTCTGGGATAGCGGGTGAGCACGCTCCCCATAAAGGCCTCCGACTTGCCCTGGTGGTAGGGGTAGGCGGTGTCGAAGTAGTTGATCCCCGCCTCCAGTGCCCGCTCCAGCAGCGCCGCGGCTGCGCCTTCGTCGATGCTCCCGTCGGGGGCGGTGGGGAAACGCATTCCGCCGTACCCCAGCAGGGAAACCTCCGCCCCGATGCCGGGAAAGTTCCTCTTCTCCATAGATACATAGCTCCTGTCCTTGGACTTGATAAGGACATTATAAGGGGGTTTCCGTGTTTTAACAAGGCTCGGTGTACGAAAAGCTGCCACGCAAGCCTCTGTCACCAACAGGGGTGGGAAGCCGTACACTAAAATGGGAGGGGAGCATATGAATATCACCGAGCATATTCTGACAAAAAACGACTGCTGGAAGGAGGGGCGGACCATCACTCCCAGGGGGGTCATGGTCCACTCGCCGGGGGTGGCGCAGCCCAATGTGGACGTGTTTTTGAGCACCTGGAACATCCCCGGCTACGCGGCCTGCGTCCACGCCTTTGTCACCAAGGACGGCGCGGTGCAGACCCTGCCGTGGAACTGGCGGGGCTGGCACGCGGGCGCGGCGGCGGCAGGCAAGGCATCGGCCAACAATACCCACATCAGCTTCGAAATTCTGGAGTCTGCGGGCCACACCTATGACGGCAGAACCATGGTGGGGTACGATATCGCCAAAACACAGTCTATATTGCGGGTGTGTATCGCAACGCGGTCGAGCTGACGGCCCAGCTCTGCGGGAAGTACGGGCTGGACCCGCTGGCTCCCGGCGTGGTTATCTGCCACGCCGAGGGCTACGCGCTGGGGATCGCCAGCAACCATGCCGACGTAAACCACTGGTTTCCCAAGCACGGCAAGACCATGGATCAGTTCCGCGCCGACGTGAAACGCGAGATGGAGGGGGGAAAAGAGGAAATGACGCAGCAGCAATTTGAGACAATGCTGGCCGCCTGGCAGCAGGCCCAGGCCGCCGCCCCGGTAAGCCCCTGGGCGCAGGAGGCATGGGAGATGGCGGCGGCCAAGGGAGTCTTCGACGGCACTCAGCCCAGAGGGCCCCTCACCCGGGAGCAGGCCGCCCTGGTCTTCAGCCGCCTGGGCCTTTTGGAGTAGCGGAGTCTACCTTAAAAAGAAACAAAAAAAGACTGGCCGAAAGGCCAGTCTTTTTATACTCTAAAAGAAGTTCGTTCTTACAGAGGACGGACGTTGACAGCGCGCAGCTTGCCGGCGTCCTTGGGGTCGGGCTCGGTCTCGTAGGAGACCTTCTGGCCCTCGGCGAGGGTCTTGAAACCATCGGTCTGGATGGCGGAGAAGTGAACGAACACGTCGTCGCCGCCCTCGTCGTTGGAGATGAAACCAAAGCCCTTAGTCTCGTTGAACCATTTGACAGTACCCTGCATTTGTGGTACCTCCTAAAAATTTTTGCCCCTATATACAAAAATCCCACAGACCTGTATGTCATCAAACGAACAGACGATGACTTACAAAACTGTGAGTCTGAGTCGTACATTAGAAGAGCATAGGTATCATAACACAATAGGGTACAAAAAGTCAATACCCCAGCTCGGTGAATTTAGCAAAAAAGCCATCTCGCCGGACTGGGGATAGTTTGCTGAATTGACCAAAAAATTCCTGAATTGACGGTTTGCCAGGCTGACGCGCCGTTTAAACTGCCGGGAGAAGGTTTAAAAAGTGGTTTGCCCCTGTGGGAAAGGGAACGCCGACAGTTCCCTTTCCCACAAGCGCTTCTTTCAAAACCGTCGGACGGCGGTTTGCCGACAGCGGGGTCTTAGTTTTCTGTGGGAATACAGCGGTTTATTTTGCCCAGCCCCGGCTGTGGTCCACCGCGCGGCGCCAGCCGCCCAGCAGCGCCTCCCGTCGCGCCGGCTCCATGGTGGGTACGTACATGGTGTCGCAGGCCCACAGGCCCATGATCTCCTCCCGGTCCCGCCACACCCCGGTGGCCAGACCGGCCAGATAGGCCGCGCCCAGGGCCGTGGTCTCCCGTATCATGGGGCGGCGGACCGAGCGGCCCAGAATGTCGGCCTGGAACTGCATGAGGAATCGGTCCCGGCTGGCGCCCCCATCGGCCTTGAGGTGGTTCATGGGCAGCCCTGTGTCGGCTTCCATGGCCGCCACCAGGTCGGCCACCTGATAGGCGATGGACTCCTGGGCCGCGCGGATGATATGCTCCCGCCGGGTGCCCCGGGTCAGCCCCATGATGCACCCTCTGGCGTACATGTCCCAGTAGGGCGCACCCAGCCCCGTAAAGGCGGGCACCAGGTATACTCCGCCGGTGTCGTCCACCTTCTGGGCGTAGTACTCCGCGTCCCGGCTCTCGGTGAGAAAGCGCATCTCGTCCCGCAGCCACTGGATGACCGCCCCGCCTACGAAGACGCTGCCCTCCAGGGCGTACTGCACCTGGTTTTCCACGCCGATGGCGATGGTGGTGATCAGGCCGTTGCGGCTCTCGCAGGGGGCTGTCCCCGTATTCATCAGCAGGAAACAGCCGGTGCCGTAAGTGTTCTTCGCGTCGCCGGGGGCAAAGCAGGTCTGGCCGAAGAGGGCGGCCTGCTGGTCCCCCGCCATGCCCGCGATGGGCACTTTGGCCCCCAGAATCTCAGTGTGGCCGTAAATCTCGCTGGAGGAGCGCACTTCGGGCAGCATGGCCTTTGGTATATCCAGCGCGGCCAGAAGCGCGTCGTCCCAGCGGAGATTATGAATGTCGTAGAGCATGGTGCGGGAGGCGTTGGTGTAGTCGGTGGCGTGGACCGCGCCGCCCGTCAGCTTCCATAAAAGCCAAGTGTCCACCGTGCCGAAGAGGATCTCGCCCCGCGCGGCCCGCTCCCTGGCCCCCTCCACCCGGTCGAGGATCCACTTGATCTTGGTCCCGGAGAAGTAGGCGTCGGGCACCAACCCGGTCGTCTTTCTGATGTGCCCCTCCAGCCCGTCGGCCAGGAGCTGGTCCACGATGCCGGCGGTACGGCGGCACTGCCACACAATGGCGTTGTGAATGGGCCGCCCGGTCTCCCTGTCCCAGAGGATGGTGGTCTCCCGCTGGTTGGTGATGCCCACGGCAGAGATGTCCCGCGCCTCCACCCCCGACTGGGCGATGACCTCCATCATCACGGCGTACTGGCTGGACCAGATCTCCATCGCGTCGTGCTCCACCCAGCCCTCTCTGGGGTAGATCTGGGTGACCTCCTTCTGGGCCAGGCCCATGATGTTCTGCTCGCTGTCAAATAGAATGGCCCGGGAGCTGGTGGTGCCCTGATCCAGGGCCAAAATGTACTTGCCCATGAGAGGTGCCTCCTGTCAAATTGATGCCCCAGCGGGGGGCTACAGGTCCCTTGTCGCCACGAAGTCGAGCCCCGTCCCGCAGACGTTCTCCACCACCACCTGCCCCAGCTTTACCGGGGCAGTGAGCATCACGCCCTCCAGGGTCTTCATGGCGGAGAAAATCAGCCCCTTGGGGATGGCCCCGCTGGTCTTCACCGGGCAGCGGGGGTGGCGGGCCCCGGTGCAGCGCACCGTGGAGGTGACCACCCGGGTGGGATTCGTCAGCTCTATTTTACCATACTCTGCCCCTCTTGGACAGCCGTTTCCCGTGACAAAATAGTCCCGGTCCTCGTCCACCCGCAGGCGGCAGCCCCTTGGGCAGACAATGCAGACAAGTTCCTTCATCTCGCTCCCTCCCGCACGGATACCGTCAGGTCCCCCCGGGCGCGCGCCAGCAGCGCGGCGGGGAGGACGATGCGCTCCATCTCTCCGGGGGCCAGATGCGCCCGCCGATAGGCGGCCAGCCGGGTGCCCCCCGAGGTGACGAGGATCTCGCTTTCGCCGTACACCCGGTTCACCCGGAAGAAGAGCCCGCAGTCCTTTTCGACCAAATCGGGCCGGATGCGCTGGGGCACCGCGTACCCCAGCCCCTCGCCGGGGCGGACCTCCAGGGCGGGGCCGCCTGTTCCGCCGCCCATTCGGACAAAGCGGGCCGCAGCCGCACCGGCCCGCTGGCTCTCGGCCGTGACGAAATCCACCAGGTCGTGGACGTGGAGTGCATTCCCGCAGGCGAAAATTCCGGGGAGGGCGGTCTCCATGTCCTCGTATACCGCCGCCCCTCCGGTGCGCGGGTCGATGGCCGCCCCCGCCTGCCGGGTCAGCTCGTTTTCGGGGACAAGGCCCACCGACAGCAGCAGCGTATCACAGTCGAAGACCTGCTCCGTGCCGGGAATGGGGCTGCGGTTTTCGTCCACCCGGGATACGGTCACGCCCTCCAGCCGCGCCCTGCCCCGAATCTCGGTCACCGTGTGGGAGAGCAAGAGGGGGATGCCGTAGTCGTCCAGACACTGCACGATGTTGCGGGTAAGCCCGCCCG
>JBLJBF010000068.1:0-5816 GCA_047637855.1 Pseudoflavonifractor sp.
CGGTGATCATATACCTCTGGGAGAAGGCGCGCACCGACAGGAGCATGGTCTCGGGCTCTCCATTTTGAAAGATGTGGCCGATGACCTGCTCCCGGCTCATCTTCCCCGCCGGGTCGTAGTAGTCCTGGGTGCGGTAGTTCCAGTACTGGTAGAGCAGGGGGAAATTGTACCGCGCCACGCCGTACAAGTCGTGATAGCTGTAGGTGTCCATGTCGTCAAAGCCGGTCTGGTCGATCTCCCAGAAGGCGACCTCGTCCTCCCCCGCAAAGGTGAGGGGGAGGTCTCTGAGACCGGGAACGGCGGACCTTGACTGTGCGTAAGCCACGAACTCGGGCACGGTGAACCCCTGGGCCTCCTGGTGGACGGTGGTGACAAAGCGGTCAAAGAGGGAGTAGTTGTGGTTCACCGCGTCGATTTTCCCCGCGGCCATGTCGGCCTCCATCCCGGAGACGGGGAACTGGGAGACGAGGATATCCTCCCCCGCCCGGTTCCTGACATAGAACAGCACCGCGCCCACCGTCTGCCCGACGGGATTGGTCTTGGCCGCCGCGCCAAGGCCAAAAACGGGGAGCACGAGCGCGAGGGCCAGCACACAGGCGGTCAGCTTTTTGAGCCTTCTCACGGTAACTTCCCCTCCAAATCCATGATGCACCAGATGATCTTACTGATCTCCGCCCGGGTCAAGGTCGCGTCGGGCGCGAAGGCGCCGTTCCCCACGCCGTTGATGATGCCCCGCTCGTAGAGGGCCAGCACGCCGGGGTCGCCGGTGTCCGTGAAGGGGGATTCGGTCAGCGTGGCGGACAGCTTGAGGGCCTTGGCCGCCACCTGGCAGAACTCCAGCCGGGAGAGGACCGCGTCCGGGTCCACGGCAGGGGCGGTCAGGCCGTCGGCCTCCGCCCGGTCCATATACCCACTGGCCCAGTGGTCGCTCACAGGGACCTGCACTTCATACCCGGCAGCCAGCAGCAGGAGTTTCATGGCCTGCCCCCAGGTCAGAGTGCCCTCCGGTCGGAATTGCCGGTTTCCAACACCGGTCATCACGCCCGCGTCGGCCAGAGCGGTGACATAGTCGTAATACCAAATGCCTGGCAAAACGTCGGTAAAGCCATCCGTCAGGGCCACCGTCAAGGTCTGTGATGTGGGGCTAAAGCTGTTGTTCGCCAGCTCCAGCGTATAGACGCCCGCCGTCGGCATGGCGGTGGAGGGGCTTGTGAAATAGTCGGCCTTGATGACAACCTGCCCGGCCTGCGCCCGGTCGAGATAGCTGGCCGAGACCAGCGTCCGCTTGCCCCCCTCGGGGGTGACGTAGACCGTGAGCCCGCTGTTGTAGGCGGTCTCGTCGAAGGACACGGTCAAAGGCTGTCCAAAGGCCCAGCGCCCGGCGGCGTGCAGGGCGGGCGCTGGCTTTTTCATGGTGACGGACAGGCTCTTGTCGGCATACTTGGTGGCGTGGAAGACAAAGCTGTAGGAGCCGGTCTCGGTGAAGAGGCTCTTGTCGAAGGTGATGGTCTTGGCGGCATTATCGACCGCGTACTTCGCCTTATCCACCGTCAGGTAGCCGCCCACCGAGGGGGCTTTCAGCGTGATGAAGTTCATAGCCCCGGTCCAGGCGGCCCATTCGGAGGCGGGGATGCCGGCCGCGGCGGCGAAGGCGAGGGGGCTGTTTGTCATGCCGCTGTATACGGTCTGGAAGGCCGGGGCCATCCCGGGGTATTTATAGAGCAGCACCCCGCCGTCGTCATAGCCCTCCTTTACTGCCGTGGCATAGAGGGTGACGGGATTTGCGCTCAGGTTGCGTCCGGTCACATCTATGGTAATAGGGCTCGTATACAAGGTCTGGGGCGCGCCGTCGTCGCCGTAGTAAATGCTGGCGTGGGGCGTGGCACAGGAAAAACTGACGGTGAGGGTATTCCCGCTGAGCCGGAAGGAGGGCACCGGCTCAGCCACCCGGCCCAGGGAGGCGAGCGCGGGCGCGTCCTCCATGTCCAGGCGCAGGTTGTAGATCCACTTGAAGTTGTCGTAGGCCGTGCGGTGGGCGGCCATGAGGTCGGCCTCGGTCATAGGCAGGCTGAGCCGCAGGGCGTATGCGTCGGTGATGACCTCCTTCAGGCTCCCCGCCGCCACGCCGCCGTTGGCCTGGAGGTAGGCCGCGATGCCCGGCTCGGTGGAGGAATTCAGGGTCTGGGTAGTGGTCCGCCCGGAGTAGGACTCGGTGGCCAGGATCACGGTGGTCTCCACGCCCGCGTCGAATACGGCGCGCTTATCAGCGTAGTATGGATCGGCGGCGGCATAGCGCTCGTTGTACTCCTCCAGCGAGACGCCGAACTTGCTGTTGTCCTCCCCCGCCACCTCCCAGCCGGTCTTCCAGCCGACGGCAGGGGCGTATAGCCCCTCGAAGTAGTAGCGCGTTACGCCGTACAGCGCGTCATAGGTCCAGTTGCGGCTGTAGTTGCCGTAACTGTCTGTGGCCATGAAGCGCATCGTGTCACCGCCCGAGAAGTCCAGGGCATTTGCGCCTTTCACCGTGGTGACCGATTTCACATAGCGCACCAGCTCCTCCAGGGTAAAACCGCGCCCCTCGCAGTACTGGGTGGTGGGGTAATTATCGGTGGTGGAGATGAAGTAATTGCTGCCGTCCGGCTGCCCGTGGGAGAGTGCCTTCAGAGCGCCGAGCGGGATGACCTTGAGCAGGACCGATTTCCCCTCCCTGTCCGCGGCGTAGAAAAAGATGTTGTCCGCCCTGGCGGAGGAGATGCTCTTGGCCGAGGCCGGAGCGGCACAGAGCCCGCCCAGCAGAGCCAGTGCCAGAAACGCGCCGAGCAGTCGCTTTTTCATCCTGATATCCCCCTATCTCGTAAAGCGCTCCGCAAAGCGCATGGTGATGGCGGCCGCCTGTGCCCGGGTCGCGGCGGCCAGGGGAGAGAGGGTCCCGTCGCCCATACCGTTTAGAAGACCCGCGCCCAAAGCCCACCGCACGCCGTCCGCAGCCCAGGGCGCGACGGTGTGGCTGTCAGGGAAGGCTGGGCGCGTCCCGGATAAGCTCAGGTCTCCGTGGGCGACCTTGTCCGCATAGCGGTAGAGCATGGCAGCCAGCTCCTGCCGGGTGACGCCGGTATCCGGGTCGAACCTTCCGCCATCCCGCCCTGCGACAACGCCCTCGCCGTGGGCCCATACCGCCGCCGCCTCGTCACAATCGCTGAAAGGCGTTTTTCCCGCCACCGCCGGACTGCCCCAGAGCCGGTAAAGCGCCTGGGCCAGCATGAGGCGGGTCATGGGCGCGTCGGGGGAAAACCGGCCGTCGGGGGCGTCGAAGAGCTGGCGCTGCGTGACATAGCTTGCCGCTCCGACACACCAGCTACCTGTCGGGACATCGGAATACATGGGCTCACAGGCCCGCTGGGCGATGCTGGCGAAATCCAGTTCGTTTCCCTGTGCGTCCAGGGTCTGCACGGTCATTGTGTCGCCGTCAATCTGCACCAGCTGATAGGTCGGGACATTGTACACGGTACGCTCGGAGAGGGTCTCGTCGGCGCTGCCGTAGAACTTGCTGCCCGACACGCCCATGATATAGGTAACGCCTCTTTCATAGTCGATCTTCCCGTCGTACAGGGGATAACTCCTGCGGTTGACGTGCTGGTGCCCCTCAAAGACCAGATCGACGCCGTACCGCTCGAAGATGGGCGCCCAGTTCTTCCGGACCTCCGTCGCTGTCGTATCGCTGTGGACGGCGTATGTGGGAACATGGGTGACTACGATCTGCCAGTCCGCCGTGCTGGTGGCCAGATCCCTCTTGATCCAGTCGTTGACGCGGGCATAATCCTCCGCCGTCAGTTTCTGCTCCCCGGAGAAGATCCAGGAGTTGAGGACGAGGATGTGGCAGTTGGCCGCGTCAAAGGAGTAAAACTCCTCCTTAAACCCCTCGGGGCCATTCCGCGGAAACGCGAAGAGGTCCAGAAAGAGCTCCGGCTTTCCGCCGATGAAGTTGCTCTCATGGTTCCCGGCGGCGCTGAGCAGAGGCAAGTGCGCGAATACTCCCCCGGCGTTTTCCCGGAACAGGTCAAACTCCGCCAGAGAGATGCCGCTGTTGACAAGGTCTCCCCCCAGCACCGTAAAGGCCAGCTCCGGATTACGCTCGTACATGGCCTCGGTGAGCTTGCCCCACCGGGCGAAGTCGGCCGCGCTGTCGCCCGCCGGCTGCGCATCTCCCATATAGGAAAAGGTCAGCGTCCTTGCTGCCGGGTCGTCGGTGGTAAACCGGTGCGCCGCGCTCCAGTTCCCATCCCGGCCAACCCGGTATACATAGACTGTACCCCGCGCCAGCCCCACCGCCGTGGCCTCGTAATGCCATGCGCCCGAGCCGTCCAGGCTGACGTCCTTACACGCGGCCTCAAACTCCAGCGCGCCGGCAAAGCCCCTCTTTTCGTATGCAAGCTCGTCCGAAACCTGCATCGTCTCCGCCTGCCGCGCGCCGTCCCTCCAGGTGGCCGTCATCGTCGTCGCCCCGTCGCCCGTCCAGGAGAGCGCTATGTGATATGGTCCCCCCGCCGCCGCAAGTGCGGAACTTGAAAGGGCCAGCACCAGTGCCAGGAGCAGCGCGGCGAACCTCGTTCCTCTGTTCATCCCGTTTCCCTCCGCCCCTCTTCTTTTACACATCCAAGATAATATTCCATTTATTGGACAACAGAAAAACAAAAAACCGCCTCTGAAAAGGCGGCATGACAAATAGACCCAGCCATTCCTTTTCAAACGGAAGGCGCAGCCGTTTCCAGCGGCACCCTAAAACCTTTCGGTTCGGCCCAGTCGCCATAGTTTCCCTTAGGCGGAAGGGCTCGGAATTATCTGATGTTGATTCCATATTCAAATATGTAAAGGGTATTCTTATGCAAATTACTATATTACGGTAACTTCGATTATATGGTGTTCTACACACTGTGTCAAGCTCTGCAGCTAACAATTTTTTATACTTGTGCGACTTATCAAATAAATTTTGTGATTATCCCTTTGTATTAGCCTCTGAAGATGCCTGGATTATGGGATAAAGCAAGGCGCAGACTTAAGGCATGGGGACATGAAGACGGGAAAGAGGAAAATAGCGTTACGCCTAAAGCCTGGGGGATGTTTTGGGTCGGCTTTCAACAGCAGTTTGAAACCGAAGAAGCGTGCCGGGAGTACCTGCTTCGTAAGCGCTGGCCTAAGGTATTTGTATGTCCCAAATCATGTACTTTGCATCTCAGGATAAACTCGGTATTTTGGCAGCCAACAATATAAAAAGCGTGGGCAGGGTACATAAAAGGCAAAGGCGTTTATTCTCGGCACTTACCGCGGTCTGCCGTGTACGCATATGGACGGATATCTCGCTGAGTATGCCTTCGCTTTAGCAAACGCAAGTATGGCGCAAGTTCATTTGATCGCGTTGCTGTTGCGCTTGCTGCCTCTACTATGGCTACTCAAATGGATAGCCACAAAGATTATATGCAATTCATCGATAATCGTTCGGTTGTGGGCGGGACAACTATACTTTTCGTAAAGATCCTTATTGGGAGACCGCCAACACCCCCGCCTTTCGATTATTTTTGTCGAAAGGCGGGGGTGTTTTAAGAGATTTCACTTAGTATCCCAGATTTGGATCGATATCCAAGGTCTTTCCGGCCTTTTTGAAGCGTTCGATCGCAGCCAGCTTTTTATCCTTGTTGTCCGTGGTGTTCATGGTTCCGAAGACGCCGTTTATCAGATCATAAAAACGCTCAAACGGCAGGGAGACCCCCATCTCGTCATCGCCCCATTTGGCCAGCATACGCGTGCTGGGGCAAAGGACG
>JBLJBF010000069.1:0-5283 GCA_047637855.1 Pseudoflavonifractor sp.
GCCGCGGTGGCCCTGCGGGCCCGATAGACCACATTATCGCGGCGGCCCCGGGCAACC
The DNA here is from genome assembly GCA_047637855.1 of Pseudoflavonifractor sp. Lineage (GTDB taxonomy): Bacteria > Bacillota > Clostridia > Oscillospirales > Oscillospiraceae > Pseudoflavonifractor. The sequence goes on from JBLJBF010000069.1 coordinate 58, forward strand.
CCGGGGCCGCGGCCTGTAGGGGCGACCTGCGGTCGCCCGCGAATGGTTGGAGACCGCCCAGGGTTCCTTTAACGCACCCGTGGCCCGTCAAACGTATTTTTGGCGGGCCCCCGGCATATACTCCTCTCGACAGAGAGGGGTGAGGGTCATGCTGGGGCATATCCTGACGGTGGAGCGGAAGGGCCGCAGGGCGTACATTGAGCAGGAGCAAGTGTGCGGCCTCACGCTTTTGCGGGCGGAGGTCCCCGTCGCGCCCGGCGCGAGGGAGAGTGCCGTTCGCCGCCGGGTGGAGCGGGCCGCCCGGCTGCTGGAGCGGGCAGGGACCCGCAGGGTGCTGGTCCCCGAGGGCTTTGCCTGGTGGGATACGCTGCGGCGGCAAGAACTTCTGCCGGTGGACCCCGCCCCCCTCTGTGCCCTGCTGGCCGCGCCTTTGGCTCTGGCGGCGCTGGAGCGGCGGGGCATTCCGCGCGGCAGGGCGGTGGTCGCCCTCCAGGGCGGCCGGGTCTCCCGTCCGTTTTTCCAGGCGGCGGCCGCGCTGGCGGGCGCCGTGCGGGGTGTGGCGATCATCTCCCCCAACGGGGGAGAGGCCCTGTCGGCCCATCTGCGGCAGGAGTACGGCGTACCCGCTTTGGAGGACACTCCGGGGTTCGCCGCCGATCTGACCATAGAGTTCTCGCCCAGCCCGGGCGGGCGGGGGGAGGCGCTGATCCTCCACGGCAGACCCGACCTGAAGGGTCTGGGCGTCTGCCGCCGGGAGGGGGACTGGCCCCCCGGCTTTGAGCCACTGCCGCTGGCCGCGGCCCTGTGGGAGGCGGGCGTGCTCTCCGCGGACGACCTGATTTGCTTGTGAAATTCTCTTGACAGAAAGCGGCAAACTACATATAATACCTAAAGTCACTATTCGCAGAAAAATAGTGTCTTTTGTTTGCACCCAAAATCGGGCCCAAGCGGCCGGAGCGATAAGCGAAAAGGAAAGGTGGCAGGGCCATTATGGCGAAGGAGATCAAGCTCAGCGCCGAGCGCTATCAGGAGCTGAAAGAGGAGCTCAACTATCTAAAAACGGTCCGCGAAAAAGAGGTGGCGGATCAAATCAAGGAGGCCCGCTCCTTCGGCGACCTGTCCGAGAACAGTGAATACGACGAGGCCAAGAACGAGCAGGGCAGGCTCTACTCCCGCATCGCGGAGATCGAGGCCATTCTCCAGAACTGCGTCGTCCTGGAGGACAACCAGGAGCACGCGGGCAACGCCGTGCGGATCGGCAGCAAGATCAAGGTGCTGGACGAGGAGTTCGGCGAGGAGGTCGGCTATGTGGTGGTGGGCTCTCAGGAGGCCGACCCCATGAATGGCCGCATCTCGGAGGATTCCCCCTTCGGTAAGGCCCTGCTGGGCAAGACCGAGGGCGAGGAGGTCATCGTGGAGGCCCCTGCCGGCGCCATGAAATTTAAGATACTCTCCATCACAAAATAAGAGCCGGACAGTGCGGACGCGGCTTGCCGCATCCGTCCCTATATACAAAGGAGCGAGTACCATGACGCAAGAGAAGAACACCCCCCAGGAGGAGCAGTCCCTTACCGAGCTGCTGCAGATCCGGCGCGACAAGCTCAGCGAGCTGCAGCGTGCGGGGCAGGACCCCTTTCAGATCACCAAATTCACCGTGACCGCCCACTCCCAGGAGATCAAGGACGGCTTTGACGCCCTGGAGGGCAAGACCGTCGCAGCGGCGGGCCGCCTCATGTCCAAGCGGGGTATGGGCAAGGCCATGTTCTGCGACCTGCAGGACGGCCAGGGCCGTATCCAGCTCTATGTCCGCATCGACGAGCTGGGGGAGGAGAACTTCGCCCGGTTTAAAAAGGTGGACATCGGCGACATCGTGGGGATCGAGGGCGAGGTCTTCCGCACCAACCGGGGAGAGATATCCATCAAGGCGCATACCGTCACGCTCCTGTCCAAGTCGCTGCTGCCCCTGCCCGAGAAGTTCCACGGCCTCACCGACAAGGAGACCCGCTACCGCCAGCGCTATGTGGACCTCATCATGAACCCCGAGGTGCGCGACGCCTTCGTCATCCGCTCCAGGTTCATCAAGCACGTCCGCAGCTTCCTGGACGGCCGCGGCTATATGGAGGTGGAGACCCCCGTTCTCAACACCATCTCGGGCGGCGCCACCGCCCGGCCCTTTATCACCCATCACAACACGCTGGACATCGACATGTATATGCGCATCGCCACCGAGCTGCCCTTAAAGCGCCTTATCGTGGGCGGCATGGAGCGGGTATACGAGATCGGCCGCATCTTCCGCAACGAGGGCATGGACCCCAAGCATAACCCTGAGTTCACCACCGTGGAGCTCTACGAGGCCTATGCCGACTTTGGCGATATGATGGATCTTTTCGAGGAGCTCCTCTCCACGGCCGCCAGGGACATTCTGGGCCGGTACGAGCTGGAGTGGCAGGGGGAGAAGATCGACCTTACCCCCGGCTGGCCCCGCATGACCATGGCCGAGGCCGTGAAGGAGCACTGCGGCATCGACTTTACGAGCATCGACACCGACGAGGCCGCCGTGGCGGCCGCCAAGGCGATCGGCGTGGAGCTGGGCAAGGGCAAAGAGACCTGGGGGCACGCCCTCTACGAATGCTTCGACCAGCGGGTAGAGGCAAAGCTCATCCAGCCCACCTTCATCACCATGCACCCGGTGGACGTGTCCCCCCTGGCCAAGCGGTCTCCCAAGGACCCCAGACTTACCGAGCGGTTTGAGCTCTTTATCTGCCACAGCGAGATGGGCAACGCCTTCTCCGAGCTCAACGACCCCATCGACCAGCGCGGCCGCTTCCAGAAGGAAGTGGACGCCCGCGCCAAGGGGGACGACGAGGCCGGCATGATGGACGAGGACTTTCTCACCGCCCTGGAGTACGGGATGCCCCCCACCGGCGGTCTGGGTATCGGCATCGACCGCTGCGTCATGCTCCTCACGGGCTCCGACTCGATTCGGGACGTGATTCTCTTCCCGACGATGCGACCGCTCTCATAAAAGGATAGCATACCGGCCGAGCCTTGGCCGGTATGCTTTCTGCGTCTTTTCGATCCGGTCGCCGTAAGGTTTGACCAGCGTGACGTGATCCGCCCGGGCGGAGCAGACCTGCCCGACATCAGGCGGTTGCCTGCGAAAAGACTTGTACATGCCCAAGGGCGAGACAATGGCTCCGGCTACACTGCCGGGAGCGGAGAGGGTATGATCTTATGAAAGCGTTCGCCGTCATCAGCGCGATGGGCATTAAGCGGGGCGTCCGCAAGGTCCTAAGCCATGCCAGCGCCGCCCTCCCCAGGGGGTAGACCATGGAGTATATTACCAGCCGACAGAATCCTCTGTGCGCCCATATTCGCAAGCTGGGGACCGACCAGGCCTACCGCCGCGCCCAGGGGCTTTTCCTCATCGAGGGGGTCAAGCTCCTGGAGGAGTGCGCGAAATGGGGCGGGGTTATAGACACTCTGGTCTGTGCCGAGGGGGCCGCTTTGCCCTTTCCCGCCCCCGCCGCCGGGCGGACCGTCACGGTGCCCGCCGACCTGCTCAAGACCCTCTCCGCCGTAGAGAGTCCCCAGGGGGTGCTGGCTGTCTGTAAAGCCCCTTCCCTTGTCGCGCCAGACACCCTGCCCGGCAGCCGCTATCTGGTGCTGGACGGCGTGCAGGACCCCGGCAATGTGGGCACGGTCTGGCGGACGGCCGACGCCTTCGGGGCCGACGGGCTGTTCCTTCTGCCCGGCTGTGCCGCCCCCTATGGCCCCAAGACCGTCCGGGCCACTATGGGGGCCTGCTTCCGTCTCCCGGTATGGGAGATCGGGCTGGAGGAACTATCCGCCCGGCTTGCTGCCGCGTCGATCCCTCTCCGGGCCGCCGCCCTGCGCGCCGACACTGCCGACGTGCGCGCGGTGGACTGGAGCCGGGGGGCCGCCGTTATCGGCAGCGAGGGGAAGGGGGTCAGTCAGGCCGTCCTGGACGCCTGCGCTGAGACCGTAAGGATTCCCATGCGGACGCGGTGCGAATCCCTCAACGCGGCGGTGGCAGCCAGCGTCATTTTGTGGGAGATGTACCGGGCATAAGCGGCGGGGAGTTTATAGACCCACGATGAAAACGGAGGTGTCCCCTATGTCCACCCTCAAATATTGGCTGTGGCTCACCACGCGGCGGGGGCTCTCCGCGCGGGACGCCTTTGCGGTACTGGGGCGGTTCGGCACGCCGGAGGCGGCCTACTTTGCCGACCCCGGCGAGTATGAGCTGCTGCCGCTTGCCGCCCAGGGGAGGGCCGCCCTGCGGGACAAGGGCCTTGACAGCCCCGAGCGCATTTTGGCCGACTGCGACCGGCTGGGAATCCGCATCCTCACCCTCCAGGACGCCGAGTACCCCGAGCGGCTTTTCAACATCGACGAGCCGCCGGTGGTCCTCTATGTCAAGGGCAGGCTCTTCCGCTTTGACGAGGAGGTAGCCGTGGCCGTGGTGGGCACCCGCCGCCCGTCGGAATACGGAAAGCGCATGGCGGGCAAGCTGGGGCTGGAGCTGGGCCGGGCCGGGGCTTTGGTGGTCTCAGGCATCGCCGAGGGGCTGGACACCGCCGCCATTAAGGGCGCGCTCCAGGGCGGCGGGAGCGTGGTGTCGGTCCTGGGCTGCGGCATCGACGTGGTCTACCCCAGAGAGAACCGCTGGCTTTACCGGGATGTGGCCGCCGCGGGGGCCCTCATCTCAGAGTATCCGCCCGGCACAGAGGCCGCGGGCTGGCACTTTCCGGTCCGCAACCGGATCTTGAGCGGCCTGTGCGCGGGGGCCGTCATCGTGGAGGGCGCGGCGGGCAGCGGGGCCCTCATTACGCTGCGGGAGGCCCTGGCCCAGGGACGGGAGACCTTCGCCGTGCCCGGCGGGGCCGACGCCCCCATGAGCTACGTCCCCAATCTCCTCATCCAGCGCGGCGAGGCCAAGCTGGTCATGTCGGCCTGGGACATTCTGGTGGAGTTTGAGAGCCGCTACCCCGGCCGCCTGGAGCGAAAAAAGACCTTGGACGAGACCGAGGAGGCGGCCCGCCTCGCGGTGGAGCCCGCACCCCCCGTGGCCGGCGCCCCCCATCGGCAGAGGCGGCCCGCCGAAACCGCAGCACCCCCCGGGCCTGCCGAACAGGAACTGGAAACTGTTGACAAAGGGCCGGACAGGGCATATATTACCCTAAAGGAATGCCGTGAGCGGTT
>JBLJBF010000070.1:0-4252 GCA_047637855.1 Pseudoflavonifractor sp.
ATCGGCCCGATTTTCAGGGAGCCGTCGGCCTCCAGCGAAACCCCGCGCAGTTCATCCAGCTTCTGAATGCTCACCAAAGTACAGCCCGCCAGCTTGCCCGCGCGCATCTCAATGAGCACGTCGCTGCCGCCGGCAATGATGTGGGCCTCTGGGTGGGCGACCAGGAGCTCGACGGCGTGGGGGACGCTGGTTGCCTCATATAGGGCTTCTAAATCGTACATAGGCTCACCTCCTTAAATCAGTCCCGCTTCTTTGAAGGCCGGGATCAGTCTGTGGGGCGTCAGGGGCAGCGCGTCGATGGACACGCCGGTGGCGTGGAGAATGGCGTTGCGGTTGGCGGGGGCGGCGGGGACGGTGGGCGGCTCGCCCAGCGCCTTGGTGCCGTATGCGCTGGTGGGCTCCGGGTTCTCCACAAAACGGGCCTCCAGATGGGGGTGATCCATCATGGTGGAGAGCTTGTAGTCCAGTAGGTTATCGTTTAGGGGCTTGCCGGTCTTCTCATCGTAGAGAAGCTGCTCGCTCAGACCATAGCCGATGGACATGCTCATGCCGCCGTGGACCTGGGCCGCCGCCAGCTGAGGATTGATGAGGGTGCCGCAGTCGTGGACGTTGACGAGGTTTAAGAGCTTCACCTTGCCCAGGGGGATATCCACCTCCACCTCGGCAAAGGCGCAGCCGAAGCTGTAGGCGTTGCTCTTGCACTGGGCGGTGCTCTCGGCGGTGAGGTGGGTGGAGTGGGTGGTGCTGTAGAGCACCTCGGTGGCCAGCTGGCCCAGGCTCATGAGCACTTGGTTGTTGTGGGTCTTCCAGACGATGTTGCCGTCCACAATGTCCATATTATAGGGCTGCATCCGGGTATACTCGTAGGCGAACTGGAGAATCTTCTCCTTGAGCTGCTCGGCGGTCTGACGGATGGCCATGCCGGCCACATAGGTCTGGCGGGAGCCGTAGGCCCCCAGGCCGAAGGGGGTGATATCGGTGTCCTGCGCGGAGATGACATGGACGTCCCCGAACGGAATCCCCAGCGTGTCGGCCGCCATCTGGGCATAGGCGGTGTCGGCGCCCTGGCCGATCTCGGTCTCAGCCACCTGAAGCTGGAGGGACCCGTCCTGATTGAGGACCATGCGGCAGGAGGAGATCTCCAGGGAGATGGGCCAGACGGCGGTGTTGTACCACAGCAGGCTGACGCCCACCCCCCGGCGGATGGGCCCGGTCTGGTTTTTGTAGAGCTCCCGCTTCTCGTCCCACTTGATATACTCCATGCCCTTGGCGAGGCACTGGTTAAAGCTGTCGAAATAGTTCACGTTCTTGGAGAAGCTCTCGTAGAAGCCCACCGGCATCATGTTCTTCCGGCGGTACTCCAGGGGGTCCATGCCCAGTGCCTTGGCGCAGTCCTCGGCGAAGGCCTCCATGGCGAAGACCGCCTGGGGCGTGCCGTAGCCGCGCATGGCGCCGGCGGTGGCCATGTTGGTATACACCGTCCACCCCTCCTCACGGACGGCCCTCTCGTCGCTGTAGAGCTGGCGGAACGCGGAGAGGGCTTTTGAGAGGATGCTGTGCCCGTGGGAGCCGTAGGCCCCCTGGTTGGAAAAGGCCTTCAGGTCCCGGGCCACCAGACGGCCGTCGGGCCGGAGCCAGCCCGTGATGTAAAATTTGATGGCGTGACGCACCCGGGTGCCGAAGAAGGTCTCCTCGCGGCTCAGCTCCAGCTTCACCAGGCGGCCCCCCACCTGCGTGGTGAGGAAGGCGTTGAGGGGCTCATACAGGGCGTCCTGCTTGTTGCCGAATCCGCCGCCTATGTAGGGCTTGACAATGCGCACCTTGCCCCAGGGAATCCCCAGGGCCTGGCCGACGATACGCCGGACAATGTGGGGAATTTGGGTGGAGGCCACCACCGTAATACGGCCCTGTTCCATGTAGGCGTAGGACACCGGCACCTCGATGTGGCAGTGCTGGACAATGGGGGTCTCGTACACCCGCTCGATCTTGATGAGGCCGGGCTCCTGGATGGCGGCCTCGTAGTCCCCCTGCTCCACCTTGGTGTGGCCCAGGATGTTGTTCTCCACCTCGTCGTGGACGGGGGGTGCGCCGTCCTTCATGGCCTCCTCAGGGGAGAGGACGAAGGGGTACTCCTCATATTCCACCTTGATGGCGCGCAGGGCGCGGGAGGCGGCCACCTCGTCCTCGGCGATGACGGCGGCAATGTCGTCCCCGTAGAGCCGCACCCGCCGGTTGAGGAGCAGCCGGTCGGCCGGGTCCTGATGGTGGGGGTCGGTGGACCAGGGATGACCCGCCGTGGGGAAGGGGAAATTGGGCACGTCGAAACAGGTAACCACCTTCACGACGCCGGGAATCTTCTCGGCCTCGCTGATATCCATGGTCTTTACCAGACCGTTTGCGATGGTGGAGTGAAGTATTTTTGCGATCAAGGCATCCTTGCCTACCAGATCATCGGTATATTTGGCCCGGCCGGTCACCTTTTCATAACCGTCAACCCTTGGAACACTTTTGCCAAGTACCATCTGGGGCACCTCCTGTTCAGTCATCTCGGTCCCTGCCCGACATATTCCATTTCAGTCATTTGTCGTCATTTTTACCTACAAATAACCATCTTTTATGGGGTATATATGTGGCAACTGTCATCTTTCAGTATCATCATATCACAATGATTCCTGCTGTCAATGGAAAACGAAAAATTTTTTGTGGCTCTCAAACTTTTTGTTTCGCACTTGATTTCTCCTCCTTCTATGGTATCATTACTTTAATCAGGATAATAAGGGGGTATGTCCATGCTCAGCCAGGAGCGCCTGTCTCTTCTCACGCAGATGGCCCACGGGATGGCGGTGCACTTCGGTTCGGCCTGCGAGGTGGTCATCCACGACCTGACCACAGACGATCTGGAGCACACGGTGGTCCACATTGAGAACGGTCAGGTCTCGGGCCGGAAGGTGGGGGACGGCCCCAGCCATGTGGTGCTGGATTTCCTCCGTGAAGGCGGGCCCGCCGAGGAGGATCAGCTGGCTTATCTCACCCGCACCCCCGACGGCAAGATCCTCAAATCCTCTTCCCTCTACATCAGAAATCCGGAGGGTGTGGTAGAGGCCATTTTTTCCATCAATTTTGATGTGTCGGCCCTGCTGACCGTCGAAAGCGTCCTGCGGCCTCTCGTGTCGCCCCAGGCGGCCCTCCAGCGGAAGCCAGAGCGCATCACCCGCAGCGTGGGCGACCTGCTCGAGGACCTGATCCGGGAGTCGGTGGAGCTCATCGGCAAGCCGGTGGCGCTTATGGACCGGGAGGACAAGATCAAGGCCGTCCGTTTCCTCAACGACGCGGGGGCCATGCTCATCACCAAGTCGGGGGACAAAATCGCGTCCTACTTCGGTATCTCAAAGTATACTCTGTACAGTTATTTGGACGAGCATAAAGCATAGCGCATAATAAAGGAGGTTTTTATATGATCGACCTGACAGTAAACCGCGAACGGCTGGAGCGCAACATCAAAAAAGCCAGGGAGACCGGCGTGGTCATCCCCACCTACGCGCAGATGAAGCACCCCGAGACCATTCCCGCCCCCATCCAGGACAAGCTGCGCAAGACCGGCTTGTGGGACATGGACCCGGTCAACCTCTTCCGTGTCACCTGGAAGAACGAGGCCAAGGAGAGCGGCGGCCTGTTCCAGGCCGTTCCCAGCTACCTGGAGCTGCCCCCCGCGCTCACCGGCGTGAGCGCCCGCATCGTGTGCCTGGTGGGCAAGTGGTTCCCCACCGGGTGCCACAAGGTGGGCGCCTCCTTCGGCTGCCTGGTGCCGAGGCTGGTCACCGGCCAGTTTGACGCCACCGAGCAGAAGGCGGTCTGGCCCTCCACCGGCAATTACTGCCGGGGCGGCGCGTTTAACTCCAAGCTGCTGGGCGTACACGGTGTGGCCATTCTCCCCGCCGAGATGAGCCAGGAGCGCTTTGACTGGCTCCACTCCATCGGGGCCGAGGTCATCGCCACCCCCGGCTGCGAGAGCAATGTGAAGGAGATCTTCGACAAGACCAACGAGCTTAAGGCCGACCCCAACTGCATGGTCTTCAACCAGTTTGAAGAGATGGGCAACCACCTCTGGCACTACCAGGTCACGGGCGACGCCGTCTCCTCCCTCTTCGAGTCCATCAAGCGCCCCGGCGACAAGCTGGCAGGCGCGTGCTTTACCTCGGGCAGCGCGGGCACCATCGGCTGCGGCGACTATCTCAAGGAGGTCTACCCCCGC
>JBLJBF010000071.1:0-8747 GCA_047637855.1 Pseudoflavonifractor sp.
TCGGGCGGCTCCTCTGTGGACTGCTTGACTTGTGAAAACCCGCGGCTCAGGCCAGCAGGACGGCCCTGACCGGCCCGGCCTCCGCGCCCGACACATTGAGCGGAAGGGCGACCAGGAAATACTCCCCCTCCTCGATATCCCTCAGGAGGAGCCCCTCCAGAATTACGGCGCCGGTGGATAACAGCTGCTTGTGGGTCTCATGGCCGGGCTGGTCCCGTTCGATCCCGAGGGCGTCGATCCCCACGCCGCAGACCTTTTTCCCGGCAAGGTACTCCGCGCCCGTCCTGTCGAGGTAGATAAACGCCTTGCCGGGGTTCGCCACCAGCGAATTTTTGGTTTTCAGCAGGATAAAATCTCCCTCCGAAATATCCTTTCCGGACAGGTGCTCCTTGGAAATTTTGTCTTCCACGCCTGTGAGGTCAAATACCTTGCATTTTGTGAACACTTTTTCCAAATTGATGTTTTCTATCGTCTCCCCGTTCTCCAGCATATGGCAGGGCATATCGATATGCGTGCCCGTGTGCAGGTTCATCTCCAGCTTCGTCTCATAGGCCGAGCCGGTGGAAAAGTCGCTCACCACCGTAATGACCGGCCTTTTCGCGTCATAGTCCTTATAGACGTTCATGTCCCGCGTAATCGGCATAGAAATATCAAGTATTTTCATATATCCCACCACTTTCTGTCATCCCGCGCCAGAAGCTCAAGGGACTTATCGGGGCCCATCGAGCCGGCGGCGTAATTTGGCAGATCGAGCGTTTGCTGCCGCCCGTGTTCAATGATCCTGTCGGCCATCATCCAGGATGCCTCCACCTCGTCCCAGCTTGAGAACAGCGTGGAATCCCCCCTGATCGCGTCCAGGATGAGCTTCTCGTATGCCTCCGGCGTGTTTCCCTGGGCGCGGTTGGTGTGACTGGTGTCCATCTTCGCGGACATGACCTCGTTGTCCGTGTGAAAGTCCCTTGTGTTGAACTGAAAAAACACGCCCACATTCGGCTGGATCTTGATGACAAGCAGGTTGGGCTCCTGGGCGGCGGCGCCGCTGAAATACAGGATGTCGGGCAGGGCCTTGAACTGGATGACGATCTCGGCCGCATGCACCCCCAGGCGTTTTCCGGTCCTGACATAGAAGGGGGTCCCGGCCCACCTGAAGTTGTTGATATGGAACTTCATCGCGATGAAGGTCTCGGTATTGGAATCCGCGGCCACAGAAGCCTCCTCGCGGTAGCCCGGGACTTCCGCGCCGTTGACGATGCCCCTGCCGTACTGGCCAAAGACCACATTGTCCCGCAGCAGCTCGGGCGTGAAGGTCTCGATCGACCGCAGCGCCTTCAGCTTCTCCGCCCTGATCGCGTCAGAGGTCAAATTGACGGGCGCCTCCATCGAGATCAGAGAGACGATCTGGAGCAGATGGTTCTGCACCATGTCCCGCATCGCCCCCGACTGCTCATAGTACCCGCCCCGGGAGCCGATCCCGTCCTTTTCGGCCAGTGAAATCTGAATATTGTCGATGAATTTGTTGCTCCACAGCGACTCAAAGACCAGGTTGCAGAATCTGAGCACCATGATGTTCTGGATCATCTCTTTGCCGAGATAGTGGTCGATCCGGTAGATGTCCTCCTCCCGGAACACCTCCCGGAGCTTGCTGTTGAGCAGCCGGGCGGTGTTCAGGTCCTTGCCGAAGGGCTTTTCAATCACGAGCCGCTTCCAGGCGCCGTCGGCCCCGGCCGCCATGCCGCTCCCGTTGAGCTGCGTGACGATGGTCTCGAAAAAGCCGGGCGCCACCGCGAGGTAAAACAGCCTGTTCCCGCAGGTCTGATAGGTCTCGTCCAATCCGCGCAGATATAGGCCCAGCCGCTCATAGTCGGCCCGCTCGGTAAAATTCAACTGAAAGTAGTAGATGTGGCAGCATAGCTTTTTCCAGCGCGCTTCATCAATCTCGTTTCTCGAATACTTTTTCAGGCTCTCGAAAATCGCTCTTCGGTACTGCTCGTGATCCATGTCCTTTCTTCCGACCGCGACGATGGCGAAATGCTGGGGCAGCCGCTGGTCGTAAATCAGATTATACAGCGCGGGAATCAACTTTCTGTTGGTCAGATCGCCTGTTCCCCCGAAGATCACCATGAGGGCCGGCATATCGTCCGCCGCCGGCTGCTGCGTGTTCCTGTTCAACCTTATCACCCCTGCTCCTTTGCCCCGTCACCACCGGGTATGGAATGTGCCCTCTCTATCGATCCTCTGATAGGTGTGGGCGCCAAAATAGTCCCGCTGCGCCTGCAGCAGATTGGTGGGTAGCGTCTCGGTTTTCAGGCTGTCAAAGTAGGAGATCGCGCTTGCGAAACCGGGGACCGGAATACCCGAGGTGACGGCGGTGGCCACAACGTCCCTCCATGCCTGTCCGTAGTCCTCAAGCACAGCTTGAAAGCTGCCGTCCATCAGCAGATTCGCAAGCTCCGGCCGGGCCTGATACGCCTCGGCAATCTTGTTTAAAAACTGGGCCCTGATGATACACCCGCCGCGGAATATTTTTGCGATGGTCGAGAGGTCGAGCTGCCACCCGTACTGCTCCGAGGCCTTCTGCATCAGGCTGAACCCCTGGGCATAGGCGCAGATCTTGCTGGCGTAGAGGGCCTTTCTCACCGACTCGGCAAAGTCGGCCTCCCTGGCGCGGGGTGCCTCGCCGCCGCTGTACAGTTTTGCGGCCGCCAGACGCGTACCCTTGTCTGCCGAGAGATAGCGCTCGAACACCGCCCCCGTGATGGTCGGGATGGAGACGCCAAGGTCAAGGGCAACCTGGCCCGTCCATTTGCCCGTCCCCTTCTGGCCCGCCACATCCGAAATCATATCCACCAGGTAGTGATCCGAGTCCGGGTCTTTCTTGGCAAAAATGTCCGCCGTAATGCCGATGAGATAGCTGTTCAGCTCCCCCCGGTTCCATTCCTGAAATATTTCATGCAGCTGGGGCGGCTCCATATGGAGGACCCGCTTCAAAATCAGGTAGGCTTCGCAGATCAGCTGCATGTCCGCGTACTCAATCCCGTTGTGGACCATTTTTACAAAATGGCCCGCCCCATCCCTGCCGATATAATGACAGCACGGCTCGCCCTCCACCTTTGCGGAGATGTCCGTCAAAATGGGCGCTATCGCCTCGTAGGCCTGTTCATCGCCGCCCGGCATGATGGCCGGGCCGGTGCGCGCGCCCTCCTCCCCGCCGGAGATGCCGACGCCGAAGTACCGCAGTCCGTCCGCCTCAAGCGCCTTGCTTCTGCTCACGGTATCCGCGAAGTAGGAGTTGCCGCCGTCGATGAGAATATCTCCCGGGGTCAGGCAGGGCTTTAATTGGGTAATCGTATCGTCAACCGCCGCTCCGGCCTTCACCATCAGAATGACTTTTCTCGGCCGCTCCAGCGACCGCACAAATTCCTCGATTGTGAAATACCCCTTGATCTCTTTTGAGCCGCACTCTGAGAGAAATTCCTCCGTCCGCCCCCCGGAGCGATTGAAAACCGACACGCTGTAGTGATGATCCGCTATATTTAACGCAAGATTCTTCCCCATAACAGCCAGTCCGATGACCCCGATGTTCTGTTTGTCCACTGCGCTTCCCCCGCTTCCGTATCCGGTTTAACATGCTTCGTATCAAACCCGGGCAGGCCGTTTCTCCCATGCCCGCAGCTCAGATTCTGCCTGTCAAGTCTATTCTTATCATATCAGATTCTTCCGCATTAAGAAAGCCCTACTTCTCGTCTTTGACGGCCTGTCCGCCAATAAAAAAGGACAAAATCCGTTTGGATTTTGTCCTTTTTACTCGGCGCCCCTATTCCACTGTCACGGATTTGGCCAGGTTTCTTGGCTTGTCGATATCGCAGCCCCGCATGAGGGCCACATAGTAGGCAAAGAGCTGCATGGGAATGACGTCCAGAGAGGGGACCAGCACGGGGTGGGTGTCAGGCACCAGGATCACATGGTCCGCCGTCTTCTTTGCGTCGGCCCCCTTGGACTCCACGGTGAGACCCAGCACCTCGGCGCCCCGGGATTTTACCTCCACCACGTTTGCCATGAGCTTGTCGAACAGCTTGACATAGCTGGCAAGTGCCACCACGAGGGTCCCTTTCTCGATGAGGGAGATGGTGCCGTGCTTGAGCTCCCCGGCGGCATAGGCCTCGGAGTGGATGTAGGAGATCTCCTTCAGCTTGAGGGAACCCTCCAGGCCGATGGCGTAGTCGATATTGCGGCCCATGAAGAAGACCGACTCGTGATTGAAGTAGATGGAGGCGTAGTACTGAATGGCCTCGCGGTCGGCCAGGATGCGCTCCATCTTGCCGGGGATGGCGAGCAGCTCCTCCACAATGATCCCGTACTCCTCCCGGGAGATGGTCCCCAGCAGCTCGGCAAAGCGAAGCGAGATGAGATAGATCACGGCCAGCTGGGTGGAGTATGCCTTGGTAGTGGCCACGGCGATCTCCGGCCCCGCCCAGGTGTAGAGCACGTCGTCCGACTCCCGCGCGATGGAGGAGCCCACCACGTTGACGATGGACAAGATCCTGGCCCCCAGGCGCCTTGCCTCCCGCATAGCGGCCAGGGTGTCAATGGTCTCCCCCGACTGGCTGATGACGATGCACAGGGTCCTGTCGGTCACCAGGGGGTCGCTGTAGCGGAATTCGGAGGCCAAAGCCACCTCCACTGGCTTGCGCAGCAGCTTTTCCATCACGTACTTGGCCACCACGCCCACATGATAGGAGGAGCCGCAGGCGATAATGTACAGCTTGTCGGCATTGCGCAGGGTTTCGGCGTCCAGATTCAGATCGTCCAGCACCACCCGTCCGTCCCGGATGCGGGGAAAGACCGTGTCCCGGAAGGCCTTGGGCTGCTCCATGATCTCCTTGGCCATGAAGTGCTCGTACCCGCCCTTCTCGGCGGCCGATATCTCCCAGTCCACGTGGTGCCGCTCCTTCCGCACCGCCTGGAGATAGGGGTGGTTAAAGACCTCGATGCCGTCCCGGGTCAGGACGGCGATCTCCCCGTCCTCCATGTAGCAGACCTCGCGGGTATACTTGATGACGGCGGTCACGTCGCTGGCCAGGAAAGCAAACCCCTCGCCGTAGCCCAAGATCAGGGGACTGTCCTTCCGGGCGGCGATGAGCCGGTCGGGGCAGTCGGCGCAGATGATGCCAAGGGCGTAGGCCCCCTCGATGCGGTGGAGGAGCTTGGTCACCGCCTCCATGATGTCGCCCCGGTAGTAGTACTCCAGAAGGTGGGCCACCACCTCGGTGTCGGTCTGGGAGACGAACTTAACCCCTTTGGATATGAGGAACTCCTTGATCTGGACATAGTTTTCGATAATCCCGTTATGTACCACGGCGAAACGGCCCGACGTACTCACCTGGGGGTGGGAGTTCACGTCCGAGGGCTCACCATGGGTGGCCCAGCGGGTGTGCCCCAGGCCGCAGGAGCCGTGCACCAGCCGCCCGCCGTCCACGATATCCGACAGGACCTGGAGCCGGCCCTTTGCCTTGACCACCTTCAGCCCCTCCTGCCGGTCAAAAACCGCCAGCCCCGCCGAGTCATACCCCCGGTACTCCAGGCGGCTCAGGCCGTCCAACAAGATGGGCGCCGCCTCAGCCGCGCCAATATACCCTACAATACCACACATCGCGCGCTATCCCTCCGTTCCTTTGCCCGTTTTGTGCAAAGGCGATTCATAAAACACCTCGCTATTATACTACCGACAGGCTCCCGCCACAACAAAAAATAAGCGCCAAAACAAATTCGTCCGCGGCCCCATTCTTTCCGCAAAATCACAGGCGGTTCGCCCCCAGGCCACCAATCCTTTTTTATTCTGGAGTCTTTCACAGATTTTGTTAAAATACCTTGATTTTATTACTTTTGCTTGCTATTATTAAAAAGCGCATAAGATTATTTGCAATAAGGTTTTCCCAGAACAATTTTGTATCTGTGCACGAGCCGCCTGCAAGGAGTGATAGCGATGTCGGGAGATGTTCCAGCAAAGGACAACGGGCACCATATATTTACCTGGAATGGCCTGGGCGATGTTAAGAAAGGCCGGGGCGAGCTGGGTGAGGAGATGCCGGTCGTAATCTACCGCCTGATGCAGTACACCATGCTGGACGTTCTGGGCCGGGCCTACGGAGACGAGACGGCCAACGGGCACTTCCGCAGCGCCGGTTTTCTGGCGGGTCAGGAGTTTGCCAAAAACATGCTGGATCTGAGCGTATCTTTCAACCGCTTTCTTACCGACCTGCAGCGGACCTTGCGGGAGCTGAAGATCGGCATTCTCCGGGTGGAGTCCTTTAACGACGCCACGGGGGAGATCGTTCTCACTATCGGCGAGGACCTGGACTGCAGCGGGCTTCCCGTCACCGACGAGTCTGTCTGCTACTACGACGAGGGCTTTCTCGCCGGGATTTTAGAGACCTATACCGGAAAGCGATACGCTGTCCGTGAAATCGACTGCTGGGCCAGCGGCGACCGAGTCTGCCGTTTTCAGGGCGTAGTGCTGTAATCTCGCTCCTGCGGTCTTATTGTGAGGTCAACCACAATGGATTCCACCCACGAACTTATGCTCCAGTATCTGCATACCGCCGTACGCGACCCCGATCAAGCCACGCTGGACCTCCAGGCGCTGCCTGAGGATCTGCGGGAATTTGGAGAGGGTCTGGTTTTTTTTGTTAAAAACGTGACCGAAGCGACCGCCCTTGCGCGGGCCATCTACCGGGGGAATCTGGACGTGAAGCTCCCCCCGCCCAGCAACGAGATCGCCGCCCCCATCAAAAGCCTGCACGCCGCCCTCAGGCACCTGACCTGGCAGACCCAGCAGGTCGCCAAGGGGGATTATCACCAGCGGGTAGACTTCATGGGCGACTTCTCCAAGGCATTCAACGAAATGACCGAACAGCTGCTCCTGCAGCATGAGGCGCTGCTGAAGGAGATCGAAAAACGGCAGCTGGAAAACCGGCAGCTCCTCCGGAATCGAAACCTGTATGAGCTTCTGGTGAGCCAGATCGAGCAGCGGATCATCGTGGTAGACGCGGATACGGCAGAGATCCTCCTTATGAGCCGGGAGATCAATCTCGACGCCTTTGAGTCGGACTGCCTCCAGATCCTGCGCCAGTGGCTGGAGCAGCAGGCCAAAGCCGTCCGCGGCCACACAGAGAGCAGCTTAACCGAGCTGCAGCTGCCGACCAAATGCGGCTCCACCTACTACTCTGCAGCCATCCACCCCATACGCTGGCAAGGGCGGGACACGCTCGCCTTTGTGATCACCGACGTGAGCAGCGAGCGGGAGCGGCTGAACAATCTGCAGAGCATTGCCAATCACGACACCCTGACCCAGCTCTACAACCGGCACTATGGGATGCAGATACTCCAGGAGTGGCTGGACGCCCGCAGCGCGCTCGTCCTCTGCTTCGTGGATATCGACAATCTAAAGCTGGTGAACGACCGCTACGGCCACCTGAAGGGCGACCAGTATATCATCTATGTCTCCGATGTGCTGCGGGACTTTTCGGCCGACGCGGTGGTCTGCCGCATCGGCGGGGACGAGTTCATGCTGCTGTGCCAGGGCTGGACGCTGGAGGCCGCCCGGGAGCGAATGGAGCTGCTGCGCAGCCGCATCGTCTCCAACAGCAGCACGCCCTATGAGCACAGCATCAGCTACGGTCTTATTTCGGTGGGGGCGGACAATTCCCTGCCGGCCAGCGACCTGCTGAGCGCGGCCGATGAGCGGATGTACGAGTACAAGCGTCTCTATAAGCTGAAACAGCGCAGCGCGCAGAAAAAAGCACCGTGAGCCCTTGGGCCCGCGATGCTTTTTTGTATTCTGTTCAGCCAGGCCCTCTTTTTGGTCGGTCTGCCCGCCACGGTGGCCGAGACCGTCATGGCTGCCCTGAGCGCCAAGACGGGCCACCAATCGCCCGCCCAGTGCGGAATTTAAACGGCTTCCCCATAAAAAAGGGCTGGTATCCTTCGATACCAGCCCTTTTCAGCCTGTCGAAAAAGTCTTTTCGACAGGCTGAAGCATGTTTCATCACTTTTTTTAGTGATGAAACATGGTTTTCCTGCACGCGAAAGGGACCCCTGACGGTTCCCTTTCACACTATCCCTCCCTCCGATTCCTTCAAGCTGATGGTTTATCGACAATCTGAAAAGGGCTGGTATCCTTCGATACCAGCCCTTTTATTTCATTGTTTACAGATTGGCGTCCAGCAGGTCGGTGTAAGTCTCGGGGGGCATGACACCCACCTTACGGGCAATCTCCTTGCCGTTTTTGAAGAAGATGACGGTGGGGATGCTCATGACGCCATACTTGGCGGCCAGGGCCTGCTCGTCGTCCACGTTGAGCTTGCCGATCACGGCCTTGCCCTCGTAGCGGTTGGCAATGTTGTCGATGACGGGGCCTACCATTTTGCAGGGCCCGCACCAGGGGGCCCAGAAGTCCACCATGGTGATCTTGCCGGAGATTGCCTTTTCAAAGCTGCCGTTGTTAAGATGAATGGTTCCCATAATTATTTCTTCCTTTCAAATATGTGAATTAGTTTGGTTTCTTCTTATCGACGAGCTCGGCGGCCCGGTGTCCCGCGACCTGCCCCTCCCCCACCGCCTTGGAGATCTGAAGGGGGAGGCCGGTGCAGTCACCCGCCGCAAACACGCCGGAAATGTTGGTCGCCATGTCCCGGTCCACCGCAATGTATCCATCCCGCAGCTCCAGCCCGGGCAGCAGATCGGTGGGA
>JBLJBF010000072.1:0-15016 GCA_047637855.1 Pseudoflavonifractor sp.
TCACGGAATTCGCGGAGATCTCCCTCTCCCTCCTGTCCCACGCGCCCACCCCGCTGAAGACCGGCTCCCGGGTGCGGCTTTACCACGGGACGGGAACGCTCCTGTGCCGCTGCGCACTGCGGGGACGCAAGACCCTCCTCCCCGGGGAGCGCTGCGCGGCGCGGCTCCGGTTTGACGCGCCCATCGCCGCCCGGCAGGGGGACCGCTTTGTCATGCGCACTCTCTCACCTGCCGCCACGGTGGGGGGCGGCGTTTTTCTCGCCCTCGCCCCGGCCCAGCCGCGGGCGGAGACCCCCGACCCGCTGGAGCTGCTGGGGCAGTATCACACCCGCTATCCCCTGCGTGACGGCATGAACCGGGGGGAGCTGCTGCAGCAGTGCGGCGGGGACCCCGGCCCGCTGGAGGACCTGGCTGCCGCCGGGGCCATCAAGCTCTGGGGGACCGTGGCCGCCTTGCCCGGTTTCCGCCCCAAGTACACCCCGGAGCTGGCGCAGGTTCGGGACCGGATCGAGGTCTGTTACCGCCGCGCCGGGCTGACGCCCGAGGAAAATGAAGGTGTGGACGCCCGTCTGGGCGGCGAGGTCATGAAAAAGCTCCTGCGGGATGGGGTGCTGATCCCTCTGGGGCGGGAATATCGGATCCACCGGGTCTACTACCGCCGGGCGGAGGAAATTCTGCGGACGCTGGCAGAGGAGGACGGGGTGGTCACCCTGGGGCAGTATCGGGACGCGCTGGGTATTTCAAGGAAGTATGCGCTGCTGCTGCTGGAGCAGTTCGACCGGGCGGGTATCACGGCCAAGCGCGGCGACGCGCGAATTCTGTCCGGGCATTGAAAAAGGAAATGCGGCGTGGTAGAGTAGAACCAGCATGGCGGAAGCGGCCTGACGGGCCTCATGCCCCAGGGCCGCCTCTCCTGCCCCTCACAGCGGCGGCAGCGGGGACAAGCCCCCGCCCCGCAGGAATGCACCCTCGTCCAAAAATCAGCAAGCCGTTTATAACCATATGGGAGCAGAAGGGTATCTGGTGAGCCTCGCGGTCTTCAAAACCGTCAGGGGACGGCAACCCCGCCCTGGTGAGTTCGATTCTCACCTGCTCTCGCCAAAAAACGGTGAGCGCCGAAGCGCCGAGCCGCCGAGCAGGGGAGATAAGACGGGAGCGCAGCCAAGAGCCCAAGGAGGCCCCAAAGGGGCCGGATGGGTCTTGGCGCAGTCGTACGGCTTATCGCCCCGCCCGCGAGGCGTGAGAGGCGTGACAGAAGAAGAAGCGCGGAGGCGTGCGGAGCAGCGAGCTAAGACACGGAGCGAAGCAACCCCCGACGAGAGAAGAGGCTGATCGGATGAAACGGGACAGGCAGATCTCCTCCCTGCGGTGGCAGATGACGGCCATGATGCTGGGTGCGTGGCTGGTGCCGGTGGCGCTGGTGCTGGTGGCCATGTTCTGGTACATTGCGGACAGCCTGAGTATCCGCACGGCCCAGAACCTGTCCGACCAGTTCGAGGTGACGGTGCGGATGTGCGGGGACCGGCTGGACAGCGCGGTGGAGTCCTCCCGCCTGGCCACCTACAGCCCCGACATTACCAGCGCGTGGGGCCGCTACCACGCGGGCGGGCCCTATTCCGACCTCTACTGGAACAGCCGGGCCTTCCTCAACCGGCAGTACGGATACGACAGCCGGTTCCGGTTCACCGTCCTGTGGTTTTCCGACGACCCGGACCGGCGGGGGCTCTCCACCATCTCAGAGACGGCGGGCGAGGGCTACGGACAGGTGAACCGCTACTGGCGCAGCGACCACGCCGCGGTGAAGGAGTTTGCCGGGACGCTGGACACCGCGGTGGGCTTTCTCCCCCTGGGGGATGAGCTCTACCTGGTGCGCAACCTCAAAAACGCCTCTTATGAGACCATCGGCACGCTGGTGCTGGCCCTGGACCCGGGCTACTACTTCAGCGATCTGGCCGCCTACCCCTGGTGCTCCGACCTGACGGTGACCTTCAACAGTGTCTTCCCGGTGGCGGTGAAGGGGGAGCCGCTGTCCCCCCAGGACTTCGGCCTGCGCCCCGAACGGTCGGGCCTGAGCTGGGGCGGGGACAGGAGCGCCATCTACCAGGTGACGGCGGGAAAGGGCTACTCCATGTCGGCTCTGGCACGGGTGGACGTGGCGGCCCTCCTCTCCCAGTTTTCGGGGTACAAATGGCTCCTCTTCGCCATGCTGATGCTGCTGCTGCCGCTGCTGCTGCTGGTGTTCCGGTTCTTCCGGCGGCATATCTCCCAGCCCATCGACGCCATGATGGCGGGGGCCAGAGAGATCGAGGCGGGCAAGCTGGGCCACCAGATGGACTACCGGGCCGACAGCCGGGAGTTCCAGTACCTGACCGACTCCTTCAACCACATGTCCGGCCGGCTCCAGTACCAGTTCGACCGGCTCTACCAGGAGGAGCTGGCCCTGCGGGACGCCCGGATCAAGGCCCTGCAGTCCCATATCAACCCCCATTTTCTCAACAACACGCTGGAGATCATCAACTGGGAGGCCCGAATGAACGGGAACGCCAAGGTATCCAAGATGATCGAGGACCTGTCCACCGTGCTGGACGCCGCCATCGACCGGGACAAGCGGCCCGAGGTGCGCCTGGCCGAGGAGATGACCTACGTGACGGCCTATCTCCACATCATCATGGAGCGGTTCGGCCGCCGCCTCAGCGTCAATGTAGATATCCCCGATGTGCTGATGGACTGCATGGTACCCCGGCTCATCCTCCAGCCCGTCATCGAGAACGCGGTGGAGCACGGCATCGGCCCCGGCGGGTTCGGCAATATCACTTTGCGGGGGCGGCGGGCCGGGGATTTCCTCCTGCTGGACATTGAGAACGACGGCGGCCTCTCCCCGGTGGACGAGCGCCAGATCGAGCACCTCCTCTCCCCCGACTACGACGCGGGGCGGGAATCCGCCCGCAATGTGGGCATCTCCAACGTGAACCAGCGGCTGCGCATTCTCTACGGCCCGCCCTGCGGGCTGACCATCACCAGGGGCGAGGGGGAGCGGGTGGTCGCCCGCATCACTATCACCCTGCACACGGGGAGATAGCCCCGCTTTCCCCTTCTCCCGTCCGCCGCGCCACAAGTTGAGAATGGCGCGGCGGGCGGACTTTTTTTGTATCTTTTGCTGAAACTTGTCTTACATTGTTCCTCCTTTCCCGTCACGCCAATCAAATGCAACAAATGGCAAGGCGGGCTATTGGGTTTTTTTCAAAATCGTGTAATATAAATTTTGAACAAAGAGGAACGCGTGTGCTCCCCAATATTTTATGGAGGTTGTACTATGAAAGCGAAAAGAATCCTTGCTCTGTCCCTTTCCGCGGCTTTGACCTTGTCGCTCCTGGCCGGCTGTACCGGCGGAAATCCCGGCGGCGGCGCCTCTCCCGCTCCCGGCGGCAGCACGTCTCCCGCCCCCTCGGTCGAGCCCCCCAAGTCAGTTGAGCTGACGGTGGTCACCTCCTACGGCGGCGACGACGGCAACCGCGCCAACTATGAGAACGCCGTCAAGGGCTATGAGGGCGCCACCGGCAACAAGATTCAGGACGCCTCCGGCACCTCCAACGAGGAGTGGAAGGCCAAGATCCTCACCGACTTCCGTACCGGCGCCGAGCCCGACGTGCTCTTCTACTTCACCAATGCCGACGCCGAGCCTTTTATCACCGCCGGCAAGGTGGTGGATCTGGCCACTATCCGTGCCCAGTACCCCGAGTACGGCTCCAACATGAAGGAGTCCATGCTGGCGGTAGCCAAGGACGGCAAGAACTACGCGCTTCCCTCCTCCGGTTTCTGGGAGAACATGTTTGTTAACACCAAGGTCCTGAAAGATTCCGGCGTGGCCGTCCCCGGCTCCGGCTACACCTGGGACCAGTTCCTCAAAGACTGCGAGGCCATCAAGGCCAAGGGCTATACGCCCATCGCCGCCTCCCTCTTCCAGGTGCCCCACTATTGGTTTGAGTTCATGGTCATGAACAACGGCTCCAGCGCCAACCAGCTCGACATCCCCGCCATCGGTGCCGACGGCAAGCTGGACGCGGTGGGCCAGAAGTGGGCCAAGGGCCTGGAGGACATCAAGCTGCTCTATGAAAAGGGCTACTTCCCCGAGAACACCCTCACCGCCACCGATCCTGAGACCGTGCAGATCTTCTCCGACGACGAGGCCGCTTTCCTCATCGACGGCTCCTGGAAAGTCGGCCACTTTGTGGATAACTACGCCGACAAGCTGGCGAACTACGCGCTGAGCTTTGTCCCCGGCAAGGGTGAGCGCAAGGCCACCGATATGATCGGCGGCATCTCCATGGGCTATTTCATCACCAAGAAGGCCTGGGACAACCCCGCCAAGCGTGAGGCCGCCGTGAAGTTTGTCGAGCACATGACCGAGGACAGCGTTCTCTCCACCTTCGTCACCACCGAGGTCACCGCCCTGAAGAACGGCGCCTCCCCCGCGGGGCTCAATGCCCTCCAGCAGTCGGCCGCCGACGCCAACGGCAAGGTCACCAGCGTGGCCGCCCCCGTGCAGGATATCATCACCCAGGAGGCAAAGGGCGAGCTTTTCGCCGACGTGCAAAAGGTCGTCACCGGGCAGATGAGCGCCGAGGACGCCGTTATCGCCGCTATGAAGCTCAACTAATCGGTTTGTCCAGGGAAAGGGGCTGCGTTCGGCAGCCCCTTTCCTTCTAAAAAGCCCCCCTGCTCGGTGGCTTAGCGTTTCTTGTCGCGCTGCGCTCACTTCGCGGCCGGGTCGATAAGCCGTACGACTGCGCCAAGACCCATCCGGCCCCGCTGGGCCTACTTGGGCTCTTGGCTCCGCTCCCGTCTTATCTCCCCTGCTCGGTGGCTTAGCGTTTCTTTCTTGAGGAGTGAAAATTATGGGCGGCTCCACGCTGTACAAAAGGAAATGGCCCCTGGCGGTCTTTTTGATACCGGCCTTTTTCTTTTTGATCGTGTACCTCTACTACCCCTTTATTCAAAACATCATCAACAGCTTTTACGCCATCGGCGGCCTCGGTCTGGCCCCCACCGGCGTCAACGAGCCGTGGTATGAGAACTTCGTCACCCTGTGCACCGACCCCTACCTCCGCACCGCGCTGTGGAACACGCTGTTTCTCACAATGTGCACCATCGTATTCCAAGTGGGTATCGCTCTGGTGCTGGCTCTACTGGTGGACAGCATCCGGGTGGGCGCTCAGGTGTTCCGCACGCTGTACTTCTTCCCTATCGTCATCTCGGCCACGGCGCTGGGCCTGATGTTTAACCTCATTTTCCTCTTCAAGGGCGGGATGGTAAACCAGCTCCTCCTGAGCATGGGGGCCATCACCAAGAACATCGACTGGAAGGACCAGTCCCACTTTCTGTTCACCATGTTCATGCCCGTCATGTGGCAGTACGTGGGCTTTTACTTCGTAATTCTGGTCACGGGGCTCAACAACATCTCCCAGGACCTCTACGAGGCCGCCGGACTGGATGGGGCCTCGGGCCTCAAGGTGGTGCGGTATATCTCCCTCCCCATGCTGCGCAACGTCCTGTGCACCTGCCTGGTGCTGGCCATCACGGGGGCGCTGAAGGTCTTCGACCTGCCGTGGGTCATGTTCGGCGCGGGAATGCCCCAGAACCTGGGCTGGCTCACCGGCACCTATATGTACGACCAGACCTTTAACCGCGGCAACGTGGACTACGGCTCTACCATCGCCATTCTCATCGTGGTGCTGGGGGTGGTGCTCAGCAATCTCTCCAACCGGATCTTCCGGCCACGGGACGACATTTAAGGAGGCGGGAACGTCATGACACTGAACACGAGGCGTTTTAAGCCCTCCAGGCTCGTCACCTACGCGGTCCTCTGCCTTTGGGCGCTGACCACCCTCTACCCCTTCGTCTGGGTTATCCTCAACTCCTTCCGGGAGACCGGGTTGATCCGCCAGAACTCCTTCTCGGTCCCCATGCCGGGCAGCGGCTTTACTTTGGGCAATTACCAGCTCGCCATGAGCCGGTTCGATTTTAAAAACGCCTATTTGAACAGTCTCATCGTCTCGCTGACGGTGACCGCAGCGGTGGTCATTTTAGCGGGGCTGGCCGCTTACGGGATGGTGCGCTACCGGTTCCGGGGGCGCGGTGTTCTGTACAGCCTCATTATGGCGGGGATGATGTTTCCTGTCTTCTCCACCATCATCCCGGTGTATGGCATGGAGGTAGCCTGGGGCATAGCGGGCACCTCCAACCGCTGGCTCTCCCTCCTGGCCACCATTCTGCCGCAGATCGCGGGCAACCTGTGCTTTGCCACCATCGTGCTCATGGGGTTCATCGAATCGGTCCCCATCGAGTTGGAGGAGAGCGCTTATCTGGACGGGTGCAACGTGTTCCAGGTGTACTTCCACATCATCATCCCGGCGGCCAAGTCCTCCTTTGCCACCGTGGCCATCTTCTCCTTCCTGTGGAGCTACAACGACCTCTTCACCCAGAGCTTTTTCCTGCGTATCCCCCGCAACCGCACCATCACGCTGCTCCTCAACGAGATCTCCTCCCAGGCGGGCGTCAACTACGGGCTGATGGCCGCGTCGGTGGTGGTCATCGTGATTCCGGTGCTCTTCGTGTATGTGCTGCTGCAAAAGCATATCATCAAGGGCCTGACGGCAGGCGCGATCAAGGGATAGAGACACTGTGCCCAACAATTACAAACCGCGGCGGGGGCTTGCCCCCGCCGCGCCATTGTGTTATGATAAAATTACCAGGAAGGGGGGCGCTCCGTTGTACAAGGTGGTCATCATCGACGACGAGTCCATCATCGTGGAGGGCCTGAAGCGGGTGGTGGATTGGGGCAAGTTCCGCTGTCAGGTGGCCGCCGCCGGACACGACGCGGCCTCCGGCGCGGCGGCCATCCGGGCATACAGGCCCGACATCGTCTTCACCGACATCAAGATGCCCAACGAGGACGGCCTGACCATGCTGGCTGGGCTGAAGTCGGAGTTCCCGGACATGCTGGTCACCGTGCTCACCGGTTACCGGGATTTTGAGTACGCCAAGGAGGCCATCAGCCTGGGCGTGGCCCGGTTTTTGCTCAAGCCCTCCAAGATGGACGAGCTGGAGGAGGCCCTGACCTATATGACCGGCGTGCTGGACAGGCGCCAGCCGCGGGAGGAGGGGGCAGTCCCGACCACCGCCGAGAGCGCGGCCGGGGACACGGCCAACAGCTTTCTCGCCCGGCAGGCCTACGGGTACATAAAGGAGCACTACGCCGAAAAAATATCTCTCCAGGATGTGGCCGACCACTGCTACGTGAGCCAATGGCACCTCTCCAAGCTCCTGCACAAGCACCTTGGGGCGGCCTTCTACGACCTGCTCAACGGCATCCGGGTGGAAAAGGCCAAGGGCCTGCTGGAGGACCCCTCCCTGCGCATCAGCGAGATCGCCGCCATCGTGGGGTACGCCGACACGGCCCACTTTTCCCGCGTCTTTAAAAAATGCGTGGGGCTCTCGGCGGGGGACTACCGCAACGCCCACTGCGGCGGACTCTAGCCGGCCCTTTTATTTCATGCGCGGGCGGGCAATCCTAACCGATATCACGAAATCATCAACGGAGGTGCGCACCAATGAAAAAAACCGTCAAAAACAATGTCTCCTGGGTCGGGAAGATCGACTGGGAGCTGGAGAGCTTCCACGGGGCCGACTACTCCATCAACCACGGCTCCAGCCAGAACGCCTACCTGATCGAGGAGGAGAAGACCGTCCTCATCGACACGGTATGGCGGCCCCACTCCTCTGAGTTTGTAGACAACCTGGCAGGTGAAATTGACCTGAGGAAGATCGACTTCATCGTGGCAAACCACGGCGAGGTGGACCACAGCGGCTCCCTCCCAGCCCTGATGGAGAAGATCCCCGGCACCCCCATCTACTGCACCGCCAACGCCGTCAAGAGTCTGGTGGGCCAGTATCACCACCCGGAGTGGAACTTCCGTGTGGTCAAGACCGGGGACACGGTGGATGTGGGCAACGGCAAGCAGCTGGTCTTTGTGGAGATGCGGATGCTCCACTGGCCCGACAGTATGGCCACCTACCTGACGGGGGACAACATCCTCTTTTCCAATGACGCCTTCGGCCAGCATTACGCGGTTGAGGAGCTTTTCAACGACAAGGCGGACACCTGCCTTCTCTGGGCCGAGGCGCTGAAGTACTACGCCAATATTTTAACCCCCTTCTCCCCCTTCGCAAAGAAGAAGATCGAGGAGATCCTGGCCCTGAATCTGACCATCGACATCATCGCCCCCAGCCACGGCTCTATCTGGCGGGACAACCCGACCCAGATCGTGGAGAAGTACTATGAGTGGTGCCAAGACTACCAGGAGGACCAGGTCACCATCGCCTACGACACCATGTGGGACGGCACCATGCAGCTGGCCCACAAGATCGGCGCCGAGGTCTCCCGCCTGTCCCCCTCCACCAAGGTGAAGATTTTCAACATCTCCAAAACCAATAAAAACGACATTATGACCGAGGTCTTCAAATCCAAGGCCATCGCCGTAGGCTCCCCCACCGTGGGGCAGGACATCCTATCCTCGGTGGGCGGATGGCTGGATTTCCTGAAGGAGCTGAAGTTCAAGGGCAAGAAGGCCGCCGTCTTCGGGTGCTACGGCTGGAGCGGCGAGAGCACCAAGGTCCTGCGGGAGCGGCTGACCGGGGCCGGCTTCGCGGTGGCCGAGCCCGAACTCCGCTGCAACTGGAATCCCCGGGAGGACGATTTCAGCAAGGCCGAAGCCGTCGCCAGGGCGCTGTGTGAATGAGTGAGCTCCAGGGGGGACTTTGTCCCCCCTGGATACAAAACAGGCGGATGTGGAAATCCACATCCGCCTGTTTTTTTACGCCTTTTCGCTGCGTAAGATCACGGCCTCATAGGGGAAGAGCACGCCGTTGTAGCGGCCCCGGCCGTAATTGGAGAGGACAAGGGTGCCCTTGGCCCCCATGTGGGCGGGCTTGCCGGAGAGGTTGACGGCCACCAGATGGCTCTTCCCCCGGCGGTAGACGAAGATCTGGTCGGTGATCTTGATCTCCTTAAACTCCCCCTCCAGGAGATCGGGGGTGGCCCTGCGCAGCGCGATCATGGTTTTGTACCAGCTGCGGATCGACTCGGGGTCGTCCCTCTGGGCGGCAAAATTGATCTCCTTATAGTTCCCGTTCACGCCCAGCCAGGGTGTTCCGGAGGTAAACCCGCCGTTTTCGCTTTCGTCCCACTGGTAGGGCGTGCGGGCGTTGTCCCGGCTGGTGGTGCGCATCATCCGCCAGCGGTACCAGGCGGGGATGCGCAGGCGCTTGGCCATGGCGTCCACATTGCGGCTCTCCACGTCGTTGAGCGCATCCATGCCCTTGAAGTCAAAGTTGGTCATGCCCAGCTCCTGCCCCTGGTAGACAAATGGGGTGCCCCGGAGGGTAAATAAAAGGACGGCCAACGCCTTGGCGCTCTTCTCCCAATAGACCCTGTCGTCCCCAAACCGGGAGACCGAACGGGGCTGGTCGTGATTTTCCAGGTAGAGGGCGGGGACGTTCTGAGCCCCCTGCCATTTGGACAGCGCCTCAAAGAAGGGCTTGGGCCGGAAGGCCCTGCGAAACCACTTGACGAAGATCTGGTCGGTCTCCATGTGCTCGAAGGGGAATACCTCGTCCAGCTCCCGCCGGGCGGGGTCGGTGAAGTCGCGGGCGAGCTGGGGGGTGAGGAATACGGTCTCCCCCACGGTGAAGGCCCTGTACTCGTCCAGCACCTCGGCGCGGAGCCGCCGGAGGATATCGTGGGTGCCGGGCTGGGAGAGGTAGTGCTCGCTCCCCGTGAGGGCGAGCTGCTTCTTCCCGTCGGCCAAAGAGCTCTTGTAGAGGATGTTGATCACGTCGCACCGGAAACCGGCCACGCCCTTGTCCAGCCAGAACCGGAGAATCTGCTTCACCTCGGTCATGACCTGGGGATTCTGCCAGTTCAGGTCGGGCTGGCCCTTCGCGAAGAGATGGAGATAGTACTCGCCCGACAGCTCGTCGAATTCCCAGCAGTTGTCCGCGAAAAAGCCCGTCCAGTTGTTGGGCGCGCCCCCCTCGTCCTTGCCCTTGCGCCAGATATAGTAGTCCCGGTAGGGGCTGTCCTTGTCCCGGCTCTGCCGGAACCAGTTGTGCCGGTCGCTGGTATGGTTGACCACCAGGTCCATGATAATCTTGATGTCCCGGGCCGCGGCCTGGGCGATCAGCTCCTCCATGTCGGCCATGGTGCCGTACTCGGGGTTGATATTCCGGTAGTCCGAGATGTCGTAGCCATTGTCCTCGTTGGGGGAGCAGTAGACCGGAGAGAGCCAGATGGCCCCCACCCCCAGGTCGGCCAGCTCATCCAGACGGCTGATGATGCCGGGAAGATCCCCTATTCCGTCGCCGTTGCTGTCCTGAAAGCTGCGGGGATAGATCTGATAGATGACACGCTTCTTCCACCACTCGGGCATAGATGCACACCCTCCCTTTAAAATTCAAATTCCAATCTGTCTTTGGCCTACCCATCAGCGGCGGCGGGCCCAGTCCTCGGCCATGGTGCGCCCGGGCCGGGCATTGACCTCGAGCCCCTTCTCACCCAGCCAGGCCCGCAGGGCCTCGACGCCCTCCTCGTCCAGGGGGAAGACGGCCCGCTCCTCGACGGCCGAGAACTCGTAGCTCCAGGGCCCCTCCCAGATCTCGGCCGTCAGCCCCTCGGGCCCCGGAGTCACCTGAAACCGAAACCGCCCTTCACTGGCGATCCAGATGTTCTCATTTTGAAAATGGGACAGGACGGGCAGATAGATTTCCCCCATACCGGTCACTCCTCTGTTTTTTAATCACTGCCACAGCGCTTGATTCCTTATTTTAACACAAGTCGATCCCTTTGTATAGAATCTCCCTCACTTCCACATCCTCTATATAGATTCATAAAGATACGAGAATGGAGGAACCCATCCCATGAGAAAAACAATGGCGGCGCTGCTGTGCGCCTCCCTTCTGATCGGCTCCGCCCTGCCCGCCTCCGCCGAGGAGACGGTGCCCTCCATGGCCGTCTCTCCCCCGGTGGACTGCACCGCCGCCGTGCTGATGGAGAAGGAGACCGGGGCCGTCCTCTTTGAGCAAAATCCCCACGACAAGCTGGAACCCGCCAGCGTCACCAAGGTGATGACCATCCTCCTGGTGATGGAGGCTATCGACGCCGGGCGGCTTAAGACCACCGACCTGGTCACGGTCTCGGCCCGGGCCGCCTCCATGGGCGGCAGCCAGGTCTACCTGAAGGAAAATGAACAGATGACGGTGAACGATATGCTCAAGGCCGTATGCGTGGTCTCGGGCAACGACGCGTCGGTGGCCCTGGCCGAGCACCTGGCCGGCAGCGAGGAGGCCTTTGTCCAGAGGATGAACCAGCGCGCCGCCGAGCTGGGCATGACCGACACCAGCTTTTTGAACTGCACCGGCCTGCCCACCGCCGGACATCTCACCCTCGCCTATGATATCGCCCTGATGAGCCGGGAGCTCCTAAAGCACCCCGCGGTCCGGGCCTACACCACCATCTGGATGGACTCCCTGCGGGATGGGGCCTTCCAGCTCGCCAACACCAACAAGCTCATCCGCTTTTATGACGGGGCCACCGGCCTGAAGACCGGCTCCACCGACTCGGCCCTCTACTGTCTCTCGGCCACGGCCGAGCGGGAGGGTATGGAGCTTATCGCCGTGGTGCTTAAATGCCCCAGCTCGGACAAGCGGTTTGAGAGCGCCAAGTCCATGCTCAACTTCGGCTTTGCCAACTACACCCTCCTGGACGTGTACCCGGGCGCCGCGCTGCCCCCCATCGACGTGCTGCTGGGCGTCAATGCCCAGGTGCAGCCCAAGCTGGCCCGGTCCAGCCGCATCCTCATCCCCAAGACCGACCAGAACAGCGTAAGCACCGAGCTGCGCCTGGCCAGCAACGTGGAGGCCCCCGTGGAAGCGGGGCAGAAGCTGGGCGAGATGGCCGTCCTCATCAACGGCAAGGAGCGGGAGATCATCCCCATCCTCGCCGCCAACGGCGTAGCGCGCATCACCATCCCCGGCATCTTCAAGAAATTCCTCCACCAGCTCTTCATGGCGGCATGAGATTCGCGTCCCCCTGCGGCCCCCTTACGGCAGCCGCAGGGGATATTTTTGCCCGGCCTCTTTTCCGCGTGATTCTATCTTTTATTTTTGCCTGAAATGGGAACATTCCCTTGACGGTCTCCCTTCTTTGTTGTATACTTTATACAAATATAACCCCGCTAAACCTGCGCTTTGTGTCAATTTGACAAGCCCGTTTGTGATTGTTTTTGACGTTTTCCTAAATTACCACAGATACTTCGGAGGTGTCCCCATGCCAATACAAAAATCGCCGCCGCCCGCGGGCGCGGAGGACAGTCCAAAAGCCGCCTTTCTCCGGGGGGAGAGCTGCCATGCGTACAACTACTTAGGCACCCACCCCGAGACCCGGGACGGGGAGACCGGCTATCTGTTCCGGGTCTGGGCCCCCCACGCAGCTCTCGTCGCCGTCACGGGGGACTTCAACGACTGGAACGGGACAAGCCATCCCCTCTCCTTCCTGGGGGGCGGCGTGTGGGAGGGTTTTCTCCCCGGCCTGGGACAGTATGAGACCTATAAATACGCCGTCCACACGCAGGACGGCCGGGTATTGAGCAAGAGCGACCCCTATGCCTTTCACGCCGAGACCCGGCCCAGCAACGCCTCCAAGCTCTACGACCTGAGCGGCTATGAGTGGGGTGACGCATCCTGGCTCAAATGGCGCAGAGAGAACCCCATTTACGAAAAACCCCTGAACATCTACGAGATGCACCTGGGCTCCTGGCGGAGGAGCGGCGAGGGGGAGTTTTTAAGCTACCGGGAGATCGCCCAGTGGCTCGCCCCCTATGTGAAGGAGATGGGCTTTACCCATGTGGAGCTCATGCCCGTGACCGAGCACCCGCTGGACGCCTCCTGGGGCTACCAGTGCACCGGTTACTTTGCCGCCACCAGCCGGTTCGGCACTCCTCACGACCTGATGTACCTCATCGACACGCTCCATCAGGCGGGGGTTGGGGTCATTCTGGACTGGGTGCCCGCCCACTTTCCCAAGGACGCCTTCGGTCTCTACGAGTTCGACGGCGTGCCCTGCTACGAGTACGCCGACCCCCGGAAGGGAGAACACGCCGACTGGGGCACCCGGGTGTTTGACTACGGCAGTCCCGAGGTCCGCTCCTTCCTCTTCTCCTCCGCCATGTTCTGGCTGGAGAAGTACCATATTGACGGCCTGCGGGTGGACGCGGTGGCCAGTATGCTCTATCTTGACTACAGCCGCGAGGCGGGGCAATGGGTCCCCAACATTTACGGCGGGCGGGAGAATCTGGAGGCCATCGACTTTCTCAAAGCGCTCAACACCCAAATCTTCGCCGCCTTCCCCGATGCGCTGATGATAGCCGAGGAGTCCACCTCCTGGCCTTTGGTGAGCCACCCGGTGGAGCAGGGCGGGCTGGGGTTCAATCTCAAGTGGAACATGGGCTGGATGAACGACATCACCCACTACATGAAGCTGGACCCCTATTTCCGCCAGCACCACCACAAGGACATCACCTTCTCCTTCCTGTACGCCTTCTCGGAGAACTTTATCCTTCCCCTCTCCCACGACGAGGTGGTGCATATGAAGGGCTCCTTCCTCAACAAGATGCCGGGACCCTATGAGGAGCAGTTTGCGGGGGTACGGGCTTTCTACACCTATATGCTCACCCACCCGGGCAAAAAGCTGCTCATGATGGGCAGCGAGTTCGGCCAGTGGAACGAGTGGCACTATGAGCAGTCCCTGGACTGGCACCTGCTTGGAAACCAACTCAACCGGGATCTCCAGGCCTTTTTCAAGGCGGCCAACGCCTTCTACCTGGAGCATGGAGAGCTTTGGGAGCTGGACTTCTCCTGGGAGGGCTTCCAGTGGGTCTGCGCCGACGACAACTCCAACAACTGCGCCGCCTTCCTGCGTAAAAACAGGGCTGGGGAAATGCTTTTGGTGGTGTGCAACTTCTCCCCCGTCCATCTGCCCGGATACCGCCTGGGCGCGCCCCTGCCGGGGGACTACCGCTGTATCTTCAACGCCGATGACGCCCTCTACGGCGGCGGCGGGCGGGGGAACCACGGCCTTATCACAACCGAGGAGGAGCCCTGCCACGGTTTCGACCAGTCGCTGACCATCGACCTGCCTCCCATGAGCGGCGTAATCTACCGCTGTACGGAGGAGCGCCGCCCACAGTCCAAAACTGCCTTGACCAGTCAAGCACTACCTGATGTGAGGTGTTCAGAATGAAGAAGGAAATCGTAGCCATGCTGCTGGCCGGCGGACAGGGAAGCCGCCTGTACGCGCTGACCAGCCACGTAGCAAAGCCCGCCGTCCCCTTTGGTGGCAAGTACCGCATCATTGACTTTCCTCTTAGCAACTGCGTCAACTCCGGCATCGACACCGTGGGCGTGCTGACCCAGTACCGCCCCCTGGAACTCAACACCTACATTGGCAGCGGCCAGCCCTGGGACCTGGACCGCTCCGACGGCGGGGTACATATCCTGCCCCCCTATATGCGCGAGGGGGACCAGGGCACCTGGTACAAGGGCACGGCCAACGCTATCTACCAGAACATGAGCTTTTTAGAGCAGCACAACCCCGAGTATGTGGTCATTCTCAGCGGCGACCACATCTATAAGATGGACTACCGGGATATGCTCAAGCGCCACAAGGACTCGAACGCTGCCGCCACCATCGCGGTGCTGGAAGTGTCGAAGGAGGAGGCCTCCCGGTTCGGCATTATGAATGTGGACGAGACCGACCGCATCTACGAGTTCGAGGAGAAGCCCAAGCAGCCCAAGTCCACCCTGGCCTCTATGGGCATCTATATCTTCACCTGGGAGAAGCTGCGCCACTACCTGACGGCGGACGAGGCGGACCCTGGCAGCTCCAACGACTTCGGCCACGACA
>JBLJBF010000073.1:0-3818 GCA_047637855.1 Pseudoflavonifractor sp.
TCCACTCCTGCTCCAGTTCGGGCAGGTTGACGCTGTTTTTGATATTGCCGTTTTCGAGATAGTCCCGCAGCTCTCTCGCCGCCATGACGGCGCAGTTATCCTCGCTTTCGGGGGTGGAGGCGCCCAGGTGGGGTATGGGCACCACGCCCTTGGTCAGCGCCAGGCGGCTGGTGGGGAAATCGGTCACGTAGCGCGCCACCTTCCCGCTCTCCAAAGCGGCGATCAGGTCGTCGTCGTTCACCAGCTCTCCCCGGGCCAGGTTGATGATGCGCACCCCATCCCGCATCCCGGCAATGGCGGCGGCATCCAGGAAGCCCTTGGTAGAGGGCCGGTAGGGCGCATGGATGGAAATATAGTCGGCGTTCTGGTAAAGCTCCTCCATGGTCTTTACCACATGGACGCGGGGGTCCAGGCGCAGGGCGTTGGTCACTGAGAGGTTGGGTGCATACCCATAGACCTCCATGCCAAGGCTCAGGGCCACGTTGCACACCATGCCGCCTATGGCTCCCAGGCCAATGACGCCCAGGCGCTTTCCGCCGATCTCAGGCCCCACAAAGGCGGCCTTCCCCTTTTCGACCACATCAGCGACCTCGATCCCGGAGGCGGCCTGCTCCCGCACCCAGGCAAGGCCCCCGGCAATGTCCCGAGAAGCCAAAAGCATGGCGCAGATGACCAGTTCCTTGACGGCGTTGGCGTTGGCGCCGGGGGTGTTGAAGACTACGATGCCAGCCTCGCTGCACCGGTCGATGGGAATATTGTTGGTACCCGCGCCTGCCCGGGCGACAGCCTGGAGCGCTGCGGGGAAGTCGTAGTCATGGAGCTTAGCCGAGCGGACCAAAATGCCGTTTTCATCCTCCAGGTCCTCACCCGCGGCGAAGCGTCCGGCAGGCAGCTCAGCTAGCCCGATGGCGGCAATCTTATTTAGGGTCTTGATACGAAACATAGCGTTCTCCTCTCAATTGTTCTTATCAAATTCCTTGATGAATTCGCATAGCTTCTCCACGCCACTCCCACAAAATGTGTGCATTTTGTGGGGCCCTATGTTATATCTGCGCGGGCGGAGTAAATCCGCCCGGCATCAAGGTTTTGGCCCTCGGCCAAAACGCTTGGACGCGCTCACGCGCGGCTCACCGAGGGCGTCGGAGGCTTACTCGATACAATTAGTTCTGCTTATCAAACTCCTTGATGAACTCGCATAGCTTCTCCACGCCCTCGGTGGGCATGGCGTTATAAATGGACGCGCGCATGCCGCCCACATTGCGGTGGCCCTTCAGGTTAAGGAAACCCGCCGCGGTGGCCTGAGAAATAAACTTGGCGTCCAATTCCTCACTCTCGGTGCGGAACACCACGTTCATGTCCGAACGGCTGCCCGGCTCGGCGGGGCAGGAGAACAGACGGGAGGCATCCAGCGTGTCATAAAGGAGCTTTGCCTTGTCGCCCTTAATTTTCTCCATCCCGGCGACGCCCCCCTGCGCCTCCAGCCAATCCAGCGTGAGACCCAGCATATAGATGGGCCAGCAGGGCGGGGTGTTGTACATGGAGTCCTTTTCGATCATCAGCTGGTAGTCCATCATCATAGGGGTATAGGGCAGGGCATTGCCCGCCAGATCCTTGCGGATGATGACCACTGTGAGGCCCGCAGGCGCCATGTTTTTCTGCGCACCTGCATAGATAATGCCGTACTTGCTCACATCCACCGGCTTAGACAGGATGTTGGACGACATATCGCACACCAGGGGCACGGACCCCGTCTCGGGGATGTACTGCCACTCGGTGCCGTAAATGGTGTTGTTGGCGCAGTAATGGAAATAGCGGGCCGAGGGGCTTAGCTTCAGGTCGGCCTGGGCAGGTATGTAGGTGTGGTTTTTGTCAGCTGAGGAGACGGCAAGATTGATGGTGCCGTATTTTTTGGCCTCCTTGTAGGCCACGTTGGAGAAGTTGCCGGTGACGGCATAATCCGCCTCCCCGTTCTCTCCCATCAGGTTCATGGGCACCATGGCAAACTGCAAAGACGCCCCGCCCTGGAGGAAGAGGATCTCATACTCCTCGGGTACATCCAGAGCCCGGCGCAGCTTAGCCTTTACGTCGTTAAATATCTTATCGAAGACCTTGGACCGGTGACTCATCTCCATCACCGACATGCCCGAACCTTTGTAGTTGGTGATCTCCGTCCCCGCCCGCTCAAGCGCCTCCAGAGGAAGCATAGACGGACCGGCTGAAAAATTGTATACACGCTGGTCTGACATTTAATAAGTCACCCTTTCCGGCTGAAGTGGCCTGATAGAACAAAAGGCCCCGGCATTCCGCGGCCATTGTTCACCCTGCCTTGATAAAGTACGGTTTCATTATATCGGAGGGAAAATCCGGTGTCAAGTATCAGCTGTACAAGTCGCCCAAAAGACCCCGACCTAATTTGCTTCTATTTGTAAATTTCAAATCAATACTTTTCTTTTTCGCCAACTGTGATACAATCGTTTTGAATCTAAAAAATGGGAGGCAATGTCCATGAAGCTGCTGGATATCCGAGATATTTTGGGCGCCGACGTTCTCTGCGGACAGGAGAATCTGGATTGGGATATCCGCTCTGCCTGCGGCAGTGATTTTATGAGCGATGTGCTGGCCTACGTCAAGGACCAGGCCCTCCTCCTCACGGGACTGGTCAACCCCCAGGTCATCCGCACCGCCGATATGATGGAGATCAAATGCGTGACCTTTGTCCGGGGCAAGGTGCCCGGCGAGGATATCCTGGCGCTGGCCCGCAGCAGGAACATCGTGATCATGACCTCCTCCCTGCGCATGTACACAGCCTGCGGTCTTCTCTATCTCAACGGTTTGAGGGGGGATTGAAGTCGTGGACAGCGTGAAGCTAAGCTATCATGTGGAGGGGGGCGACCTTGCGGGCGCGGGAGAGGCCTCCAGCAAAATGAAGATGACCCTGAAAAGACTTGATCTGCCCCCCGACACTGTCCGCCGCTGCTCGATCTGCATGTACGAGGGCGAGATCAATATGGTCATCCACGCAAACGGCGGCACCGCCGAGGTAGAGATCGCCATGGACCATGTCACCCTCCGCATGATCGATACCGGCCCCGGTATTCCCGACATCGGGCAGGCGATGGAGGAGGGCTTCTCCACCGCCGGAGAGCTGGCCCGGGACCTGGGCTTCGGCGCGGGCATGGGCCTGCCCAATATGAAGCGCTATTCCGACGAGATGCATATCGACTCTACCATGGGCGTGGGCACCACCGTGACCATGCGTGTCAATATTCCCTGACACAATAAAAGGGAGGCAAAACGATGAAGCATTCGGTCGTACTTGAATACAACCGCTGCCGCGGCTGCACCACCTGCATCAAGGGCTGTCCCACCGAGGCCATCCGGGTTCGCGGCGGCAAGGCCGCTATTTTAGGCGTCCGGTGCATCGACTGCGGCACCTGTATCCGGCTATGTCCCCACAAGGCCATCAAGTCGGTAAGCGACCCGCTGGACGAGCTCTCCCGCTTTCAGTACAGTGTGGCCCTCCCCGAGCCCGCCCTCTACGGACAGTTTCAGAACATGGACGATATCGACCTTATTCTAGGCGGCCTGCTGGAGCTCGGCTTTGACGACGTATACGAGGTCGCCAAGGGGGCCGAGCTGCTCAGCGACTACCAGCGCCAGTGCATTTCCTCGGGAGCGGAGCGCGTCATGCCCCAAATCAGCTCGGCCTGCCCCACCGTCATGCACCTTATCCGAATGCGCTTTCCCAAGCTCATCCCTAATATTGTACCCATGGTCACCCCCGTGGAGCTCTCCGCCATTCTGGCCCGGCGTGAGGC
>JBLJBF010000074.1:0-18832 GCA_047637855.1 Pseudoflavonifractor sp.
ATCCTTTTCTGGTGCTTCAAGTTCTTCACGTTGTTTAATTTACAAGGTGCACACCCCTACCGCCTCAGCGGCAGGAACTTTAGTGTACCACACGCGACGACCGTTTGTCAAGAAGTTTTTTCTTTTCTTTTTTTGTGGCCCGCAGGCCTGCAAAAGCCGGAAAGTCTTATTTCTCAACGCTTGTCCTCTTGTGAGGCGCTCAATTAATATACCAAAACATCGTCTTTCTGTCAACACTTTTTTCGCTTTTTCTCAGGTTATTTTTTACCCTGTCTTTACACAACTAGATATACCCATTGCCCCTGCGCACACCACTATATATACCCCGTGCGTTGCCCTCTGCTTCTTTTTGTTTGCGTTCTATCTTAACTGTGCTATAATAACTGCAAAGCGATTCATCTTTAATTATATATAAAGAGGTTGTTGTCAAATGGAGTTTCAGGCCAACGACGGAAAGAGCATCACCATTGAGGCCGGGGGCAGGGTATACGCCCGCCACGCCATTCAGACCCATTTTGTTCAGGTGGGCGAGAGCTATATCGACCTGATGGAGCGGTACGTGCGTCCCCACTACCAGGAGGGGGACATCCTGTCCATGAGCGAGAAGGTCATTGCCATGTGCCAAAAGCGCGTGGTGACCGAGGAGCAGGTGAAGCCCGGTTTCTGGGCAAAGCTGCTTTCCCGGTTCGTACACCAGACCGCGGCGGGTCCCGGCATGGGTCTGCCCGTGAAGATGCAGTTTGCCATCAATGTGTGCGGCCTGGGCCGGGTCCTCTGGGCCGCCGTGTGCGCCGCCTTCGATAAGCTGCGGGGCAGGAAGGGCACCTTCTATGTCATGCTGGGCCAGGAGGTCTCGGGGCTGGACGGCTTCTACGGGCACGAGATCCCGGAGTACGCGCACATGGGGGTGCGCATTCCGGAGAACCCTGCGGGCGTTTGCGACGAGATCTATGAGAAGACGGGCATCCTCTCCATGATCGTGGACGCCAACGACCTGAACGTGGAGATGCTGGGCCACTGCTCCAAGCTCACCGAGCGCGACGAAGAACTTCTCGCCCTCATTCGGGACAACCCTGCCGGGCAGGACCGCCAGCTCACCCCGTTTATCCTCATTCGCCAGGTTCCGGCGGAGACGGCGGAGATTGTGGAGCCGGTGGAGACGGCTGCGGCCGTCGAGCCCTCCGAGCCTGTCGAAGCTGTCGAGCCTGCCCAATAACGTCTATTATAAGGAGAGCGCCCCGGATTGACCGGGGCGCTCTCCTATTTCTTCAGGCGGCGAACCGCCTTGACCAGTTCGCAAACCACCAAGGGGGTCACAGCCAGCCCCAGGACCACGGCCCATTCGACGGCGCTCATGGCCACGGTGGAGAAAATCGTCTGGAGCGGGGGCACGCAGAGGACGGCAAGCTGCATTGCCATGCCCACCAAAAAGGCCCTGTTCATGGCCCTGTTGGAGAAGACGCCGATGTGAAAGAGACTTGCGTGCTCGCTCCGCACATCAAAGGCGTGGAAGAGCTGGCACATGGTCAGGGTTGCGAAGGCCATGGTGTTGGCGGTGGCGCTGGCCATGCCGGGGTCTGAGAGGACGTACTCCCCCAAAAAGTAGGCCGCCAGCGTGAGAATGCCCACCATGGCCCCCTGCCAGGCCAGCTGCCAGGCAAAGCCGCGGGCAAAGAGGCTCTCCCGCCCATCCCGGGGTTTTTGCTCCATGACGCCGTCCTCGACAGGCTCCATGCCCAGGGCCAGCGCGGGCAGGCTGTCGGTGACCAGGTTGAGCCACAAAAGCTGCACCGGCGCCAGGGGCATCTGGTGAAAGTCAAGGGCGGTGGCAAGGAAAATGGTGAGGATCTCCCCGATGTTGCAGGACAAGAGGTAATGGATGGCCTTGCGGATATTGGCGTAGATGCCCCGGCCCTGCTCCACCGCCGAGACGATGGTGGCGAAGTTGTCGTCGGTCAAAATCATGTCGGCCGCGCCTTTCGCCACGTCGGTGCCCGAGATGCCCATGGCACAGCCGATGTCAGCGGCCTTGAGGGCGGGTGCGTCGTTCACCCCATCCCCGGTCATGGCGACCACGTTGCCCTTTTTCTGCCAGGCCTTGACGATGCGCATTTTATGCTCGGGGGATACCCGGGCGTATACGGCAAACCGCTCTACGTCCTGCTCCAGCAGCTCCTGGGGCATGAAGTCCAGGTCCTCCCCCGTGATGGCCAGGTCCCCGGGGCGGAAGATGTCCAACTCCCTGGCGATGGCCAGCGCGGTGAGCTTGTGGTCCCCCGTGATCATCACGGGGCGGATGCCCGCGGCGTAGCACCGGGCCACGGCGGTCTTGACCTCTTTGCGGGGCGGATCGATCATCCCCAGGAGCCCCACAAAGGTAAGTCCCCGTTCCAGCGTGTCGGTGGTAAAGGCCCGGGGCAGCAGCTCGATGTCCTTATAGGCCACGCCCAGCACCCGCAGCGCCCGCCCGGCCATGTTCTCGTTCACCTTGTCCACCTCGCGGGCCCGGAAGGAGGTCAGCGGCTCACCGCCCGAGAGGAACACACAGCGGCGCAGGAGCACGTCGGGCGCCCCCTTGACATAGACCCGATATCCGCCCCCCGGCCGGGGGTGAACGGTGCTCATCAGCTTGCGCTCCGAGTCGAAGGGCACTTCCCCCCGGCGGGGTGCTCCGGCCTCCAGCTTGTTTTTATCCAGGCCCTCTTGAAAGGCGGCCTCCACAAGCGCGTTCTCCGTGGGGTCCCCCGTGACGACGGCTTTGCCGCCGGGGCCGTAGGCCAGCGCGGCGTCGCAGCACAGCGCGGCGGCGGTCAGCGCCAGTCCCCTGTCCCCCCGCCGGGCGGTCCAGATGTCCACCACCGTCATCTTGTTCTGGGTCAGGGTGCCCGTCTTATCCGAGCAGATGACGCCGGCGCAGCCCAGGGTCTCCACTGCCGGGAGCTTTTTTACGATAGCCCCCCGCTTCACCATACGGGATACTCCCAGCGCCAGCACGATGGTGACGATGGCGGGCAGCCCCTCCGGGATGGCGGCCACCGCCAGGGCCACGGCCGTCATAAACATATCCAGCGCGCCCTTGTGCTGGAGCAGGCCGATGCCGAACATGACGGCGCAGACGCACAGGCAAACAAAGGAGAGCACCTTTGATATCTCGGCCATCTTGTGCTGGAGGGGGGTGTCCGGGTCGGGCTCCCCCATGAGGAGACCGGCGATGCGGCCCACCTCGGTGTCCATCCCCGTGCCGGTGACGACGCAGCGGGCCCGCCCCAGGGTAATGACGGTGGAGGCGATCACCATATTTCTCCGGTCGGCCAGGGGGATGTCCTCCCCGAGGGGCTCCAGAGGCCCCTTGTTGACGGGGACCGACTCCCCCGTCATGGCGCTCTCGTCGGCCTTCAGGCCCGAGCACTCGATGATCCTGGCGTCGGCGGGGACCAGGTCCCCGGCCTCAAGTAAAATGATGTCTCCGGGGACCAGCAGAGCGGTCTCCACACGGCAGAGCACGCCCCCCCGCACCGCCTTGGCCATCGGAGCCGACATGTCCCGCAGGGCCTCCAGCGCCCGCTCGGCGCTGTTCTCCTGGGAGATGGAGATAATGGCGTTGACCACCACAATGACCAGAATAATGGCCGCATCCAGCCAGTCTTCAAAGCCGCTGGCCCAGAGAGACAGGGCGGCGGCGCCAAGGAGAACCACGATCATGGGGTCTTTCATCTGGCTCAGAAAACGCGCCGCCAGGCTCTTGCCCCCGACATGCTCCAGCT
This sequence comes from Pseudoflavonifractor sp., assembly GCA_047637855.1. Taxonomy (GTDB): domain Bacteria; phylum Bacillota; class Clostridia; order Oscillospirales; family Oscillospiraceae; genus Pseudoflavonifractor. The sequence goes on from JBLJBF010000074.1 coordinate 3,765, forward strand.
CGTTGCGTCCGTACCGGCTCAGCCGGCTCTCGGCCTCCCGGGGGCTGAGGCCGCTCTCCCTGCCGGTCTCCAGCTCCGACAGGGTCCGGGCTATTGTCTTGTTGTGCCATGCGCTCATAGACGTCTCCCCTTTTTCGCATCCGGCCCTTGTCCCATTGGCCTGTCCCATATCTATGGGAGGAAGGAGAGAATTATGAGTGCCTTTTTCCCGCGGCTACTCCAGCGCTTTGGCCAGCGCCCGGAGAAAGGTGCTGTTGTCGGGCCGCTGATCCCCGGCGGAAAAGCCCAGACGGCTGCGGTAGAGGGCTGTGTTTGCCGCGTGGATCTGGCGGACGGTGGTGCGGAGGTTCCGCTCCACGCAGGACCAGGTGGTACCATGCTTCTGCGCAACGCGGAGATAAATTTCCTTCATCTGCACCTCCTCGCCCAAGGATGCCAGCAGCTCGGCCCCCAGGCAGGCAAAGCGAAAGCCCAGACAGTCCCGGCTGGCGCCCATATGGAGGAGCATCCAGGCACAGCGGGCCGGGACTTCCTCCTCCTCGGGAAACAGCGCGCTGATCCGGGCGGTCAGCTCCTCCGGATAGACCGGTTTCATCAGGTAGTAGCTGGCCCCCAGGCGAACCGCCCGCTGGACGAACTCGTCCGATCCCACGCCCGACAGCACCAGCACCTTAGGCTGCCACTTGTGGCTCTCGTCCCGCAGGGCCTCGAGAAAGCCCATTCCATCCATCTCCGGCATGATGAGATCCAGCAGCACCAGATCCGGCGCGCTCTCCCGGAGGAGACTCAGCCCCTCTTTCCCATTGTGGGCCTCTCCGCATATCTCTATGGGCCCGCACCTCCCGAGAAAGGCCCGGAGCAGGGCGCAGGTGGAGAGGTTGTCCTCTACGATCAACACCCTTATTCGTTTCCCCATGGTATCCCTCCCCCTCAGGTCAGTGCGGAATGTTCCCCCGAATGATGTCGAGCGCATGGTAAATAATCTCCTCGGCCATCTCCCTGATTGCAGGCGGCAGCGCGGCCAGGCGCTCCACCGTCATGTCCCTCGTCTCGTCCATCCCGGCCCGCCCGAACAGCAGGTAATCGGCGCTTACACCCAGGGCCTGGGACAGGCGGGCCAGGTTGTAGTTGCCCACACCCTTTTTGCCCCGCTCCACGTCGGAGAGAAACTGAGGGGTCACCCCCGCTTCCTCCGCTACCCGCTCGGCCGTCTTGTCCGCCGTCTTGCGGGCCAGCCTTACCCGCCCGCCAAACTCCTGATTAAACACATCTTTTTCCTGCATCCGTATTTCACCTCATTTTTTCGCCTATTGTTATAGTTTGAACTAAATCGACCGCTTGTGTACACAATCGAAAAGTTTAAAATTAATCAATAGGCGATGGATTGAGATAAAAAATTCATCTGTTGGCCTACAGAAACTTCCTTTGGGCATATAAAAAGCAGCGGCTTTCAGCCGCTGCTTTTTATATGGGTCTCTTATGCGCCGAAATTAGGACGCCGGGGTGGCCGTCGGCGTGGGCGTGGGGGTAGTCGTCGAAGTGGGGGCCGGGGTCTCCTCGGCGGGGGCCAGGGTGGCGCGATAGGCGACCAGCGCGTCGTAGAAGGTCTTCACGTCAATGTTTGCCATCCCGGCGCCGTCCTCCACCTTAGCGGCGGCCAGCCAGCCGTTGGTGGTCTCCTCCATCTTTGCGCTGATCCACTTGTCGCGCATCTCGTCGCTGACCGGGGGCAGACGGAGAATGATGTGGTAGCCGTAGTCGGTCTTGACGAGATCGCTGATCTGATTGTACTCCAGGGCCTTGGTGGCGTCCTCGAACTCCTGGACCATCTCCTTGGTGCCGAACAGATAGCCGTCGGGCGCGGACAGCTTGCCGTCGGCCCCGCGGCCGTCCTCGCTGTTCTCCTCCATCAGCTTGTCGAACAGCTCGGCCTGGGCAGACCCTGTGGTGGCCTTAAGCTGGGCGAGAATGCCCTCGGCTTTGGCCTTGGCGGCAGCCTGCTCCTCGTCGGAGAGGGGGGTGCGGGTGCCGTCGCTCGCCATATTCACGGTTTTAATGAGGATGTGCTTTGCTCTCATCAGCCCCTCCTCGTCGGCCATAGCGATGAGGTCCTTGTCGGTGGGCGGGTTCTTTCCCTTGTCGCCGAAGAGGTCGTTCTGCACCGCGGTGTACAGGTATCCGGTCTCCAGCATCTGGCGGAACTCCCCGTCGGACAGGCAGATCTGCTGAAGGCGCGCGGCGTAGCCCTCCTCGCCCATATCCTTGATGTAGGCCGCGATCTGGCCCTCCAGGTCGGCTCTGTCCGTGTCGCTGAGGGCAATGCCGGCCTTGGCCGCCTCCAGCTTGATGAGGCGGTAGAAGGTGGCGGTCTGCTTGGCGTCCTCCAGGATAAACTCGGAAATGCTCTTTCCGTCTTGCGTGGCTGTCCAGTCAATGGCTGCGGCGCTGCCGTAGCTGTAGTACCCCACCCGCTCCACCGACGCGGCGATCCAGTAATAGAGCTCGGCGGCGGTGATCCCCTCGCCGTTCACCGTGAACATCACCGTGTCGCCGGGAATGCCCACGACCTTCTGCACCGAATCTTCGGTGGCCACCAGAGGGATCTCCTCCACGGCGGCGGAAGCGGTGGGACTGGGCGTTGCTGTCGGCTGGCCCTTGCCGAACGTGGTGCAGCCCGTCAGCGTGCCCAGCAGCAGGGCGGCGGACAGACCAAACCCCATCATTCGATTCCAATTCTTCATAACGGCCTCCTTAAAACTCGAGAAAACTTGTACTATCATACCACCGCGAAACCAGAATCACAACCAAAACCCGGTCGGATTCTTGAATTGTTTACAAATCCCCTGCGCGGTTGGCTCTTCTCTTTTTATTTTATCGCCAAAACAAAGCCCGCCGCGTCCTACTCCCCCGTTGCGGCGTAGTCCTCTACCAGCTTGCGCCCCAGCTTGAGGGCGTCCTCCCCCCGTTTCAGGCGCAGGGACAGGTAGGGCTTCTCCCCGGCCGAGAAGAGAAGCCTGCTCCTGTACTTCTCTTGGGCGCACAGCCTGCTTACCCGCTCCAGCTCGAAGGAGGAGAGCATGAAGTTCAGGTTCATCCCCTTCTGGGCAATCTCCGAGATGCCGCAGCGGGCGGCGTCGGCACGCATGAGGGCCACCGAGATGAGGTTATTGACCCCCTTGGGCGGGTCGCCGTACCGGTCGATGAGCTCGTCGGTCAGGTCGTCGGCCTCGGCCTCGCTGCGGATGGCGGCAATGCGGCGGTAGAGGTCCATCCGCTGCTCGGGCGACGGCACGTACCGGTCGGGGATAGAGGCCGTGACCGTCAGGTCGGCGGCGCACTCGGTCTGCCGCTCCGGTTTCTCGCCCCGCTCCTCCAGAACGGCCTCCTCCAGTAATTTCAGGTACATATCGTAGCCCACGCTCATGAGGAATCCGGACTGCTCGGGCCCCAGCACGTTGCCCGCGCCCCGGATCTCCAGGTCCCGCATGGCGATCTTAAACCCGGAGCCGAACTCGGCGAATTCCCGGATGGCGGCCAGCCGCTTGGAGGCCACCTCGCTGAGCACCTTGCCGTGGCGGAAGGTCATGTAAGCGTAGGCCCGGCGGTTGGAGCGCCCCACCCGGCCCCGGATCTGGTGGAGCTGGGCCAGGCCCATCTTGTCCGCGTCCTCGATGATGAGGGTGTTCACGTTGGGGATGTCGATGCCGGTCTCGATGATGGTGGTGCACACCAGCACCTGCACCTCCCCGTCGCTCATGCGCTGCATGACCTCGCTGAGCTCCTCCTGCGTCATCTGCCCGTGGGCGACGGCGATGGACACCGCTTCTCCCAGCAGCTCCCGGATGTGCCCCGCCGCGCGGGAGATGGACTCCACCCGGTTGTGGAGGTAGTAGACCTGCCCGCCCCGCTCTACCTCCCGGCGCATGGCGTCCGCGAGGACCGACCAGTCGTGCTCAAGCACATAGGTCTGGACCGGCTGGCGGTTGGCCGGCGGCTCCTCCAGGGTGCTCATGTCGCGAATACCCGAGAGGGCCATGTTCAGCGTCCTGGGGATAGGGGTTGCCGAGAGGGTAAGCACGTCCACCTGCCGGGAGAGCTCCTTGAGCTTCTCCTTGTGGGTGACGCCGAAGCGCTGCTCCTCGTCCACCACCACCAGCCCCAGGTCCTTCCACACGATGTCCTTTTGGAGGAGGCGGTGGGTGCCGATGAGCAGGTCCACGCCCCCCGTCTTCAGCTTGTACAGGGTCTCCCGCATCTGGGCGGGGGTCCGGAAGCGGGAGACTGTTTCGATCTCCACCGGGTAGCGGGCAAACCGCTGCCGGGCTGTGAGAAAGTGCTGGCGGGCGAGCACGGTGGTGGGCACCAAAATGGCCGCCTGCTTGCCGTCCAGAACACATTTCATAATGGCCCGGAAGGCCACCTCGGTCTTGCCGTAGCCCACGTCGCCGCAGAGGAGGCGGTCCATGGGCCGGGGGCTCTCCATGTCGGCCTTGATCTCGGCGATGCACCTAAGCTGGTCCTCGGTCTCGCTGTACTCGAACTGCTCCTCGAACTCCTTCATCCAGGGAGAGTCGGGGGAAAAGGCGAACCCGGGCACCCGCTGCCGCCGGGCGTAGAGCTGGATGAGGCCCCTGGCCAGATCCTGCACCGCCTTCTTGGTCTTGGCCTTGGCCCGCTCCCAGTCCGTGCCCCCCAGCTTGGACAGCTTTTTGCTCTCCTGGGCGTTCTCCCCGCCGCCGATGTACTTGCTCACCAGGTCGAGCTGGGTGGCCGGGACGTAGAGCACATCGGCCCCGGCGTAGGCGATCTTCACGTAATCCTTGTCCACCCCGTCCACCGGCATCTTCATCATGCCCTGGTAGCGGCCGATGCCGTGGTGCTCATGGACCACCAGGTCCCCGATGGACAGATCGGCATAGGAGCCTAATTTCTGGCGGTTGGTGGCTGCCTTGGGCCTGGGCTTTTTCCCGGCCACAGCCTGCCCCTCGGTGAGAATGGCGAGACGGACCCCGGGATACTCAAGCCCTGAGGAGAGCCCCCCGACCGCGATGACGGCCCGGCCCGGCTCGGGCAGCTCATGGAGGGTAAAATCCACCGCCGAGCGGAGTTTTTGCTCCCGCAGAAGACTCTGGAGATTCAGGGCCCGCTGCTCGCTGGACACCAGCACCACGATGGAAAAGCCCTCGCTCATATAGTGGCTCAGGTCGGATACGGCGGTCTCCAGGCTGGCCCCGTAGCTGGGCAGCTGCTTTGCCAGCATATTCAGCAGCGTCCTGGGCCTGCGGGGATACTGGGCCCCCACGAAGGAGTCGAGATAGGCGACCGGCCACTCCTCCAGCACGCCGCACAGCTCGTCAAAGCTGCGGGCGAACTGGGCCAGCTCTCCGGCCAGCAGGCCGCCCTCCATCAGGGCCTTGGCGTCCTCCTCCAGCTGCCAGAGGTAATTTTTCGCCCGCTCGGCCACCCGGGGACTGTCGGAAAAGAAAATGGCCGCGTCCTCGGGCAGATAGTCGGCGGCGGTCGCCACCTGGGGGTAGACCAAAGCGAGGTAGCGGTCCAGCGCCGGAAAGGAGGAGAAGGCGGCCAGCCGCTCCCGGTCCTCCTTCAGCGTCTTGAGCAGCGCAGTCTGGTCGCCCCGGCGCTTGCCCACCCGGGCAGTCAGGGCGTCCATGGCCTCGATCAGCCCGGCGTACCCGCCGGGGGCGAATTGCGGCAGCACCTCGGCGGCGGGCAGCAGCTCGGTCTCCTTCAGGGCCTCGGTCCGCCGCTGGGTGGACACGTCAAAGAGGCCCATGGAGTCCACCTCGTCGCCGAAGAACTCACATCGGACGGGCTGGCTGTGGGTGGGGGAAAAGAAGTCCAGAATGCCGCCCCGCAGGGCGAACTGCCCCACCCCCTCCACCTGCTCGCACCGGGCGTACCCGGCGGCGGCCAAGGTCTCGGTCAGCTCGGCCAGATCGTAGCTCTGCCCCAGGCGCAGGGTGAGAGAGGCCTGGGTGAGCAAAGTCTTGGGCATGGTGCGCTGCAAAAGGCCCTCCACCGTGGCCACCAGAATGGGGCACTCCCCCGCCGCCAGGGCCCGGAGAACGGAAAGCCGGGCGTGCTCCCACTGGCGGGAGACCACTGCCGCATTGTGAAAGGTAAACTCCCTGGCCGTCAGCCGGGAGACCGGCTCGCCCGTAAAGGCGGAGAGCTCCTTCGCCATGCGCTCGGCCTCGGCGTCGTCGGCGCAGATCATTACGATGCTCCGCCCCTGGACCTGGCGGATGCCCGCCGCCATGTGCGCCCGGTGCACCTGCCCCAGCCCGGTAAAGGCCACAGGGCAGGCCCCGCCGTCGATGGCGGCCGCCAGACTGCGGAATTCAGGCACTGCCGTAACCATGGAAATCAGCTGCCCCATGGGTTCACCTCATTTTTAGAAAATTATGGAAGTCGAGAACGCGCACAAACCCGCCGATTCCAAAAAATCAGCGGGGGTATCGCGGGGGATGCTTCGGTGCGGGAGGCGGCAGGATGCCGCGCTCCTCTAGTTAAATCTGTTCATGGCCTTTTCGACCCCGTCTTTCATCACGCACTCCGCCGCGTCGGCGGCGCGCTTGATGGCGGCGTCCATTGTCTTTCTGTCCTCGCCGGTGAACCGGCCCAGGACCCAGTCGGCCAGGTCGTAGTCCGGGTGGGGCTTCTCCCCCACGCCGATCTTAATCCGTGGAAAGTCCTCACTGCCCAGGTGACTGATGATGCTCTTGAGTCCGTTGTGCCCCCCGGCCGAGCCGCCGGCGCGGATGCGCAGCTTGCCCACGGGAAGGGACACGTCGTCGGCCACCACCAGCACCCGCTGGGGCGGGACCTTGTAGAAGTCGGCCGCCTGACGCACCGCCTCGCCGGAGAGGTTCATATAGGTCATGGGCTTCAGCACCAGGACCTTCTCCCCACCCAGGGTACAGGTGTTGGTGAGCGCGCGAAACTTCAGCTTTTGGATGGGCATATGCTCCCGCTCGCCGATCTCGTCGGCCACCTGGAACCCCACGTTGTGGCGGGTGCCCTCATACTGGTCGCCGGGGTTGCCCAGGCAGACCAGCAGCCAGGCCACGCCCCCCGTCTTCTTGCCAAACAACATAAGCAAACCTCACAGACGAAAGAAAATGGGCGGGGGACAGGCCCCCGCCCGTTTCGGCCCCTTCTAGGTAAAGAGCTTGGAGACCGAGATCTCCTCGTAAATGCGCTCGATGGCTTCGGCAAACAGGTGGGCCACCGAGATGTATTTGATCTTACTGCATTTTACATCGGTTCGGGCGGGAATGGTGTCGAGGAAGAAGACCTCCTTGAGCACGCTCTTCTCAATGCGCTCCACCGCCGGGCCGGAGAGGACGCCGTGGGACGCGCAGGCATACGCCTCGGTGGCTCCGCCCAGCTCCATCAGCGCCTGGGCCGCCCCGCAGAGGGACCCGCCCGTGTCCACCATGTCGTCAAACAGGATGACCCGCTTGCCCCGCACGTCGCCGATGATATTCATGACCTCGGAGGAGTTCGCCTTCTGGCGGCGCTTATCCACAATGGCCAGGCCCATGCCCAGCTTCTGGGCAAAGGTGCGGGCCCGGGCCACGCTGCCCACGTCGGGGGAGACGACGACGGTGTCGTCAAGGTCGTCGCCAAAGCGCTCGGCAAAGTGGTGGGCGAAAATGGGGTTGCCGAAGAGATTGTCCACGGGGATATCGAAAAAGCCCTGGATCTGGGAGGCGTGCAGGTCCATGGTCAGCACCCGGTCGGCACCGGCGCGGGTGATGAGATTGGCCACCAGCTTTGCCGAGATGGGGTCACGGGGCTTGGCCTTGCGGTCCTGCCGGGCATAGCCGAAGTACGGGATCACAGCGGTGACCCGCCCGGCCGAGGCACGGCGGAGCGCATCGATCATGATGAGCATCTCCATCAAATTGTCGTTGACGGGCTGACAGGTGGACTGGACGACAAATACGTCGCTGCCCCGGACGGTCTCGTAAATGGAGACAAAATTTTCCCCGTCGGAGAAGGCCCCTACCTCCGCGTTGCCCAGTTCCAGCCCGATCTCCCGGCAGATGGCCTCAGCCAGGGGCCGGTTGGAGTTGCCGGCAAAGATTTTGATGTCCTTACCATGTGCGATCATCTTCTTAAAACATCCTCTCACGTTTTTATCTTTAAAAATAAAACCCTCGTCCACAGCCGTTTCAGGGGGATTGTTTTCCGAATCGATGACCGAGCGGGCTAGGTCTTGCTCTTGCGCCGCTTGAGGGCCCACTGCTTCTTGTTGACCTGAAGGCTGCGGGCAATGGCCAGACTGTCGGCAGGCACGTCGTCGGTGATGGTGCTGCCGGCGGCGGTGTAGGCCCCCGCGCCCACCTTGACGGGGGCCACCAGATTGGTGTTGCACCCCAAAAAGGCCCCGTCCCCGATGGTGGTGCGGAACTTGGACAGGCCGTCATAGTTCACCGTAACGGTGCCGCAGCCGAAGTTCACGTGGCCTCCCACGTCGGAGTCCCCCACGTAAGTGAGGTGAGAAATTTTTGTCTCCGGCCCGATGGTGGAGTTCTTCAGCTCTACAAAATCCCCCACCTTGACCCCCGGCCCCACATGGCAGTGGGGGCGGATATAGGCAAAGGGGCCGATCTTCACGCCGTCCTCAATCACGCTCTCGTTGAGCTGGGAGGCGTTGACCACCACGCGGTCGCCCACGGCGCAGTCGGTAATCATGGCGTTGGGGCCGATCTCGCAGTCCCTGCCGATGGTCGTCCGCCCCCGGAGGATGGTACCGGGGAGAAGGACGGTGCCCTCTCCCACGGTGACGGTGGGATCGATATAGACGGCGTTAGGGTCGATCAGGCGAACGCCCCGGTCGATCAGCCGGATAGAAGTGAGCTGGCGGGCGTACATCTCGTTCATCATCCAGTCCTCGCCGGAGCAGCTGCGCAGGGGAAGGGCCAGCTTGGCAAGGCTCTCCCGGTCCCCCCGCCCGGCAAGCGCGGCGGAAAAATCCTTCCCCTCCCCCAGCGCCCGGACAAGCTCCGCGGCGGGGATGGTGCACAGCCCCTTCGGCGGCTCGCCCCCCGTCATAACCGCTCTGCGTGAATCCGCGCAGCGCAGCAGCACCGGCTCGGTGACCACCGCCACGTCCCCCTCCCGGGCTGACAAAAAGGCGGCGAGTTTTTCAGCCGCGTCGGACGCGCCCTCGGTGACAAGCCCGGCGTCCGCGGGAAAACAGGCGGACACAGCCTCCCGGTCCCCCTCGTGGCAGACGACGAAAAAGCGCTCGACCCCATAGGTCTTAAGCGCCTCGGCAAGCCAGACCGCGCCCGGCTGAAAGAGAAGTTTCTTTAATAGGGTCGGCTGCTTGCCGCCCTCCCTTGGCAGAAAAACGATGGCGCCCGCAGGCTCCATAACGGTCACCTCGATCTAAATAGATGGGCTGTGTCTACTATGTCTTTATTATAACAAGTCTCTCCCACAAATGCACGTTATTTTCAAAATTTATACGTCTTTTGTCCACGATTAGGATTGTGCACAAAGTTTTCCCGCCGGTTGCCGGGCCTTCCCGTCTTTCTGACGTGGACACCGGGACAAAATTGCCCTCCGGCGGCCCAAATGGGCCGCCGGAGGGCAAAGCTCGCACTCATGCCGCCATAGCGATGCGCTTGACGCGGGAGTGCCGCCAGTAGCCCAGCACCTCGGCGGTGGCGCAGAGCTTGTCGGCAAGGTTGACCACATAGGCCTCCCGGTAGCGGGGCATATACCGGGCCAAGGGCCACATATGGGAGATGATGCTGTTCTTCTCCTTCTCGGTCAGGCCCCCCACCAGCGCGTCGGCGTTGCGCAGGGCGGCCTTGGGGTGGGCAAAGCACTGCCAGCCCTCATAGGCGCTGCGGTCTCTGGAGTCGTATAAGTACAGGTCGTGGAGCAGACCCGCCCGGGCGGCGGCCCGGTAGTCGAGCCCCCAGCGCCGCGCCAGCCGGAAGGCCATATAGGATACGAATACCGAGTGCTCATAGCAGGAAACTCCGGGGTGGTGAGGAATGCCGCGCATGGACTGCACCTCATCCGTATTCAGCAGACCGCCGATGCAGTCCAGAAAACAGCTCCAGTTCTTTGGGTCCACAATGGTCATTGCCATATAGTCCTCCCTATATCATAAATGGGCAAATGAAAACAGCAAACAATAGATCGCGTCTGTACTGGGCACATTATAACCCTACGCGGTCCGTTTGTCATGTGGAAAAAATAAGTTTCCAACAAAACGTCATAGAATCTTAATTTTCCCCTCATTGACAGTATGCGGCGGGACCTGATATCCTTACTGTACTATCTCGATTCATACAGTTTCCCCAACTCTGGAAAGGAGACGTCCCTATGATCCGTCTCAACGCACGGGACGCACGTCCCATCTACGAACAGGTGAAGGACGGCCTGCGGCACCTGGTGGTGTCGGGCGGTATTTTGCCGGGAGAGCAGTTCCCCTCGGTGCGCGCGCTCGCCGCCTCCCTCGCCATCAACCCCAACACCATCCAGCGCGCTTACGAGAGCCTGGAGAGCGAGGGTTACCTCTCCACCCAGGCGGGCAGGGGCTCCTTCGCCGCTTTGCCCCCACCGGGGGATACCCCCCGGCGGGAAACTCTGCTCAAACAGTTCGACGCCACCGCCGCCGAGCTGCTCTTCCTGGGCCTGAACCCGGACGAGCTGGCCAAACGCGTGACGGCGGCCGGAAGAAAGGAGAGATCCACATGATCGAAGTGAAGGATCTGGTCAAAACATTCGACGGGTTCCACGCCCTGGACGGGCTTACTATGACGGTGCCCTCCGGGTCCGTCTACGGGCTGGTGGGGCCCAACGGCGCGGGCAAGTCCACGCTGCTGCGCCACGTGACCGGCGTGTGGCGGCAGGACGCGGGCTCTGTCACGGTGGACGGCCAGAGCGTCTACGAAAATCCCGCCGTCAAGGCCCGCATTGCGGGCATCCCCGACGATCTGTACTACTTCCTCTCGGCCTCCACCAAGGATATGGCGGCCTTCTACCGGGGGTTCTACCCTAAGTTTGACATGGCACGGTATCAGGCGCTGCGGAATGTGTTCACCAACGTGAACGAAAAGCAGGCCATCCGCCGTCTCTCCAAGGGGATGCAGAAGCAGGCCGCCTTCTGGCTTGCCCTATGCTGCCGGCCCGACATCTTGGTGCTGGACGAGCCGGTGGACGGGCTGGACCCCGTCATGCGCCGCCAGGTCTGGGGCATTTTGCTGGGGGACGTGGCCGAGCACGGCACCACCGTGCTGGTCTCCTCCCACAATCTCCGTGAATTGGAGGACGTGTGCGACCATGTGGGCATCCTCTCCCGGGGAAAGGTGCTCATCGAGCGCAGCCTGTCCGCCCTGCAGGAAAACCTGGTCAAGATGCAGGTGGTGTTTCAGGAGCGAGAGCTGCCTAAGCTGCCCGACGACCTGGAGCTGCTCCACGTGTCCCAGGTGGGGCGCATCCACACCCTCATCGTCCGGGGCAGCGCCACCGAGGTCACCAACCGGCTGGCCGTCTTTGCCCCCATTTTGATGGAGGCCCTGCCCCTGACGCTGGAGGAGATCTTTATTTATGAGCTGGGAGGTGAGGATTATGCGGTCCGTGAAGTCGTGCTTTAATCCCACTCTGTTTCGGAAAAATATCACCCGTTTCTGGCCCGTCTGGGGGGTCTATCTGCTTTTGTGGCTCCTGACTCTGCCTTTGCAGCTCTTGCGCACGGCGGACTACCGCCCCAACCTCGTGTTTACCCTTTTCCCCTTCGGCGTCGGCATGGCCATCTTCTTCGGCCTTTTGTCGGCCATGGCGGTCTTCTCCTATCTTTATAACAGCAGGAGCGTCCAGCTCATGCACGCGCTGCCCGTCACCCGGGAAGGGCTCTTCCTCACCAACTACCTGTCGGGTCTCGCCTTTCTCCTGGTGCCCAATGTGCTGGTCTTTCTCCTCTCCCTGCCGGCGGGGAACGCCTCGTACCGCGGCATTTTGTTCCTCTGGCTGGCGGTCCAGAGTTTGATTGCCCTGTTTTTCTACTCCTTTGCGATTTTCTGCGCCATGTTTACGGGCAACCTGCTGGCCTTGCCCTTCTTTTACGGCATTCTCAACTGGCTGGTCATGGGGGTCTTCTCTGTCGTAGATGCCCTTCTGCAGGAGGTGCTGTTCGGTTTCTGGGGCACCACCTGGATGGATACGGTGGCTATCTGGCTTACCCCTCCGGTCAAGCTGATCCAGGCCGTGGCCTTTCATACGACCCCCGAGGAGGTCTACTACCTGAACGACCTGCCCGCCATTCTGCTCTACGGACTGGTGGGGATTCTCCTGGCCGCGGCCGCCCTGCTGGTCTACCGCAGGCGGCGGCTGGAGACGGCGGGGGACGTGGTGTCGGTCCGTCTGATGCGGCCCGTGTTTAAGTACGGCGTGGCCTTCTGCGCCGCCGTGGTGGTGGGCACCTGGTTTTACCAGACCTTCCGCTCCCTCTTTCCCCGGGGGTCCTGGGTCATCCTTCTGTCCCTTCTGGTCTGGGGTGCGGCGGGCTACTTTGTGGCCGAGATCCTGCTCAGAAAGACGTTCCGGGTCCTCTCCCGGTCGTGGAAGGGGCTTGCGGCCTTTTCCCTCGCTTTGGCCGCCGTCTTCACCTTCACCAATCTGGACCTTTTCGGCTTTAACCGCGCGCCCGCACGCAGCGGCGTGGTCTCAGTTACGGTCACGAATTTCAACACCATGCCCTATGATGCGGCCAGCAGCGGGTTCTTCACCCTCACCGACCCAGCCGACATTGACGCGGTCCTCCAGCTCCACGGTGTCATCGCCGCCAACAAAAATGCCATCCGGGCCGAGCTGGCCCGCATGGACTCCGGCAGCAACTGGACAGACCGCCCCCGCCCGGACGGCAAGATGGCCTCGCTCCAGCAGACCGCCACCACCAACCTTACGCTTTTGTACGGCCTCGCCGACGGGCGGGCGATCCGCCGGCAGTACACTCTGCCCGTCCGCGCAGACGATCTGACCGTCCCCGGCTCAGTCACGGCCCTTCTCGACGCCTTTGCCAACCGCCCCGCCAGTGTGGCCCAGAGCTACTGGGGCGGTCTGATCGAGCGCGCGTCGCTGGTCTATACCTCCCTGAATCTCTACGATCCCGCCACCCAGTCCTATGAGACCGTCGAGATCCGCAATCAGGCCGACCGGGACCGGCTGCTTGCCGCCGTCAAAGCCGACATGGCGGCCGCGCGCATCGGCAGGCGCTACCTTCTGGCAACTGCCGAGCGGTTGGAGACCTGCTATTATAATGACCTGGACTTTACCTTCTTCGTCCCCAAGAGCAATTTGGGCCCCAACGCCGCAGAGGACTGGAGCAGGACGGTCAAGGTCACCCTCCAGACCACCGCAACCGAGACCCTGAAGGTCCTGGCGGAGCTGGGCTACTCGGGCGACCGACTCGTCACCTACGGAGATTCCGTCCAGGCGGGGCGGTAACTACAGCGATCCCGCAGCGGGCTGACCGCCCAGCGGACTGTTAGCGAATTCTCCAAGGGATGGGGCAAAATAATTCTATTTATATGTTAATAAATTAACGAAGTTTCTCTTGATTTTTGCTCTTTTGTCAGGTATACTCAGGATACCACACAAAAACATTCATTTTGGAGGTCAAGGATTTATGAGAGACGTCTACGTTGTCAGCTCCTGCCGTACCGCTGTCGGCTCCTTTGGCGGCGCGCTGAAGGACATCCCCGCCGCCCAGCTCGGTGCCATTGTAATGAAGGAAGCTCTCGTCCGCGCAAACGTGAAACCCGAGCTGCTGGACGAGGTCATGTTTGGCTGCATCCTCACCGCTGCCCAGGGCCAGAACGTGGCCCGCCAGGCCGCCATCCATGCCGGCATTCCCGTAGAGGTCCCCGCCTACGCCATCAATATGCTCTGCGGCTCGGGCATGAAGAGCGTCATTGAGGCCGCCCGCGCCATTCAGGTGGGCGACGCCGACCTGGTGATGTGCGGCGGCACCGAGAATATGTCGGCCGCCCCCTACGCTGTCCCCACCGCCCGGTATGGCGCCCGCATGGGCAACGCCAAGATGGTGGACACCATGATCAACGACGCGCTGACCGACGCCTTCAACAACTACCACATGGGCATCACCGCCGAGAACATCTGCGATCAGTGGAACATTACCCGCGAGGAGCTGGATGCCTTCGCCCTCGACTCCCAGAACAAGGCGGCCGCCGCGCTGGCCGAGGACCGGTTCAAGGACGAGATCGTCCCCGTGATGGTAAAGGTCAAGCGGGACCTGGTACCCTTCGACAAGGACGAGTACCCCCGCGCCACCACCCCCGACGCCCTGGCCAAGCTCAAACCCGCCTTCAAGCCCGACGGCGGCCGCGTTACGGCGGGCAACGCCTCCGGCATCAACGACGGCGCCGCCGCCGTCCTCCTCGCCTCGGGCGAGGCGGTAGAGAAGCACGGCCTCAAGCCCCTCTTCAAGCTGATCTCCTGGGGCCAGGGCGGCGTGGACCCCTCCATCATGGGATACGGCCCCGTGCCCGCTACCCGCAACGCCCTGAAGAAGGCCGGCCTCACCGTGAAGGACCTGGACCTGGTGGAGGCGAACGAGGCCTTTGCCGCCCAGTCCATCGCCGTGTGCCGCGACCTGGAGTTTGACATGAGCAAGGTCAACGTCAACGGTGGGGCCATCGCTCTGGGCCATCCCGTAGGCGCCTCGGGCGCGCGGATCATCGCCACCCTGCTCTACGAGATGATGAAGCGGCCCGACGCCAAGCGCGGCCTTGCCACCCTCTGCATCGGTGGCGGCATGGGCGTCGCCACCATTTTCGAGAAGTGCTGAGACTCGTCTGAGGGAGGACACTGTCCCCCCTGGATACAAGAAAGGGGGACCGGTCCGCGGACCGGTCCCCCTTTTGATATCCCCCTTGTCCTGACGTGTCAGGGCGGCCCCGATCGCGGGGGACGGGGAAAAAGAAGTCCCGCCCGGGCTTTGCCCGGGCGGGACTTCAGATTGTCAATAAACCCGCAGCCTGAAGGAATCGGAGGGA
>JBLJBF010000075.1:0-18570 GCA_047637855.1 Pseudoflavonifractor sp.
CAGATGCTGAGCGTGGGGCGCAGCCTGGTCAACGAGACCAAGCTGATTCTGATCGACGAGCCCAGCAAGGGGCTGGCCCCCGTGGTCATCGAAAAGATGGCCCTGGCCCTCAGGGAGGTGTCAAAGAAATCCACCATCCTCTTGGTGGAGCAGAATTTCAACATGGCCTGCGCCGTGACCGACCGCTACTATATCGTAGATGAGGGGCGCACGGTGAACAGCGGCCGCATCCGGGACCTGATTGGGGACAAAGAGCTCCAACAGCGCCATCTGGGCCTATAATCGGGAGGAGGAAACATCCATGGCAAATATCATCACCTTGCTCTTTAACGGCGTTTCGGAGGGCTGCCTCATCTTCCTGATGGCCTCCAGCCTGTCGGTCATTCTGGGGCTGATGGGGGTCGTCAACTTTGCTCACGGCACGCTCTTCCTCTGGGGCGCGTACATATTTCAGTGGGTCTTCAACAGCACGGGAAACTGGTTTTTTGCCATCGCGGCGGCCATCGTGGTGGGCTTCGCGCTGGGTGTGCTGTTCGAGCGGCTCTTTATCTCCCGGGTGTATGGCAACATCTCGGCCCAGATCATGATCACTCTGGGGCTGCAGATCGTTTTCACCGAGCTGGTGCGGGTTTTCTGGGGCGCCCAGCAGATCACCGTGGCCCGCCCCTCCTTTCTCCAGGGCACCACCATGGTGGGCGGCGTAACGATCGTGAACTACCGGGTCTTTCTCATCGTCATCGGGGTGCTGGTGGCCGCGGCGGGTCAGTTCATCCTCACCAGGACACGGGTGGGCATGATCATCCGGGCCGGCGTCCAAAACAGCGAGATGGTGGACGCCCTGGGTATCAACATCGAGCGGTACTTCACCGTAATCTTTGCCGTGGGCGCGGCTCTGGCTGGCCTGGGCGGCGCCCTCTACGCCCCCCTCAACGGCACGCTGACCTCCACCATCGGCGCGTCCAACCAATTGTACGCCTTCATCGTGGTGGTCATCGGCGGGATGGGAAGCTTTGTGGGGTCGGCCTTGGGCAGTCTCTTTCTGGGCGTGATGATCGCGGTGGTGGGCTGGCTCTTCCCCGATATCTCTCTGGTAGCCCCAGTGCTTCTCATGGCCTTGGTACTCATATTCCGGCCCAAGGGCCTCTTTGGATTGGCGGTGCGCAAATGATGAAAAAGACATTCTTTACCCCGGTCAGAGTTTTGCTCCTGGCCGTCATTCTCCTCCTGGCCGCCGCCCCCTTGGTGCCCGGCCTGCTGGACAACACCTACAAGACCATGCTCAGCCGGATCATGATCCTCTCGGTCTACGCCATGGCCTACGACATTTTGCGGGGCTACACGGGCTTCATCCACCTGGGTTTCGCCCTGTTTATCGGTGGCGGGGCTTACTTTGTGGGCATCCTCTTCGTCCGTGTGGCGGTGAGTATCCCCATGCTTTTGCTGGCGGTCGCGGGCACGGTGCTCTACTCGGCCGCGTGGGCTTTGCTGGTGGGGCGCATTGCCGCGGGTGGCGGCTCGCTGCTGGCCACCGCCATGATTACCATGGCCTTCGGCGAGATCATGCGTAATGTCATGGAGCGCTGGCGGGCCGTCACCAACGGGCTGGACGGCCTGAACTACCGGCTGCCCGGCTTTCTGGCGGATCGGACGACCATGTATCTGCTGTCTCTCGCCTTTTTGCTGGTGATGGGGTATGTGCTGCACCGCTTTGTCAACTCCCCTACCGGCCGGGTCCTCCAGGGAATCCGTGAAAACGAGCAGCGGGCTGTCTTCCTGGGCTATAACACCAACCGTGGGCGCACCATCGCCCTGCTGGTGGCCGGGGTGGCCGCCGGACTGGCGGGCGTGATGTATGGCCTGCTCAACCGCTTTGTGAACACCGACCTGCTGAGTATGCAGATGACCTATAACGCCATGCTCTACTCCCTCATTGGCGGCACGGGCACCCTGTGGGGCGCCATCGTGGGCAGCAGTGTGGTTATTTTCTTTCAAAACCTGCTGCTCAACCTTCGGGCCGTCCACCCTATCTTCGAGCGCTGGCTTCTCTTCTTCGGCGCGCTGTACATTGTGGTTATCATGTTCATGCCCCAGGGCATTATGGGGTTCTACTACAACTGGAGGGACAAGCGGGATCAGAGACGGCGCCTTACAGCTCCGGATGCCGGGGAACACAGGCAGGGATAACGCCCCTGACCGCCGGCAGGCTCCGTTTACAGTCCGCAAATAAAAGAGGCCCTCTCCTGTTTGGAGAGAGCCTCTTGCTGCCTTGCAAGGCATTATTTCTCTTTCGTTTTCTCAGGGCTTTGGATGAACATGCCCCGGCTGAGGACCAGCATCATCTCGTCCACAATGCGATAGAGCTGCTCGTCATCCAGCGGCTGGGGCGGACCGAATTTGACGTACTTCAGGGCGAGGAAGTTGGAGATGCCCATAAGCATATAGCTCAGGACCTCCAGGTTGGCCGGGTAGATCTCCCCGGAGCGGACCGCCTCTCCCAGCTGCTTTTCATAGTTCTTGCCGAAGTCGTCATAGTAGTCGATGAAAAGCTCGGGCGCCACAAAGAGGGACTGCCATACGATGGGAAAAGTGTATGGCCGTTCGATGCAGAAGTCTAAAAAGATCTTCATGCCCTCCCGCTCCAGCTCGTACCGGGTGGTCAGGTGTTTCTTCTTCGACAGCTCCATGGAGATGCGCTTGCGCAGGCGGCGGCCATACTGCATTACCATATACTTGTAGAGACTGAGCTTATCGTTAAAGTACACGTAAAAGGCACCGATGGACATGCCCGCCCGGGAGACGATCTCGCTGACGCTGGCCTCGTAATAGTTTTTTTCGGCGAAGAGCTCCTCAGCGACCTCGATCAGCTTGGCGAGCGTCGCCTCTCCCCGTTTTGTCTTTGGCTTCATCTTCAGCAGAGAGTCTGCGATAGGTGACCCCGACATAAGTTTCTCCTCTTTGCCCCCGGCTTAATTTTATGATAGACCTGATTCACCTTTTAACATAAATCTTATCATAAACCCAATAAAAGGTCAATCCCTTTTGATTTCTCTTATCTATTCTCTTATATTCCCAGAACCAGCCCTGTCTTCGTCGCCGCCCTCTTCTTCTAAACGCTGAGCAGCCGCCGGAGTCGGACTCCGGCGGCTGCTCGACTGTTGATGCTCAGGCTGGGATAAAGTGGCCCACCCACTGGGCGAACGCCTCCGCAAAGGTTCTGAGGAACTCATTGAGCGACGCGCTCGTCACCTTGCCGTCGGCGTCCAGCGATTCGTGGATGCCGCCGATATAGGCTTCGGGCTGCTGCATGGTGTACAGATCCAGCACAGCGGCCACCTGGCGCAGGTGGTGGTTGCCGCCAAAGCCGCCCAGCTTGCCGGGAGAGACACTGACGATCCCGGCGGGCTTACCGCCCCAGGCATTGCTGCGATAGGGCCTGGAGCCGATGTCCAGCGCGTTTTTCAGCAGAGCGGGGATGGAGCGGTTATACTCAGGCGTAAAGAAGAGATACGCCTGCTTTTCCCTAATCTTGGCACGGAAGGCGCTCCACTCAGCGGGGGTTCTCGCCCCGATGTCGAGGTCCTGATTATACATGGAGAGCTGCGCGATCTCCACGATCTCTGTCTCAAACCGCTCAGGCAGAAATTCCATGACAGCCTCTGCCACAGCACGGCTGAAGGCCCCCTTGCGCGCGCTGCCTACCAAAATCCCAATTTTAATTTTTTCCACAAAATCGCCTCCTTAAAATTAACGTCAACTATTCCTATATGAATTACGTATTACTCTTCTATTATACCGGGTTCCGCCAAAAGTTCAAGCATGAAATGATGGATGGGGCAGCACCGCCGCCCGAACGGCAGGTGTTGGGCCGGATTTATTCCGCATCCTCATTAAAAAGCGCGCGGTAGGCGTCGATCACCTTATAAAAATTGTCGATCTCCTCTTCGCTGCAGGTGCGCAGCAGCGCCTCGCTGGTGTTGGCAATATCGCCCAGATCGTACAGCTTATGGGAGACTGAGAGGTTGATCCCCTTTTCCGTGGGAAAGAGAAGCACAACCTTCCCATCCCCCTCCTTTTTGCGGCGGTGGATGTACCCGTCCTTCTCCAGACGTTTCACGGTCTGGGAGATGGCGCTCTTGGTCTTCTCCCGTTCCAGCGCAAGCTGGGTGATGGTGATGCCGGGATTCTCCTCTATATGGGTGAGCACATGGACCTCGGACATGCTGATGAGGTGCCCGTTGCCATAGTCCTTCGGCTCGGACATATAGGCGCTGTAGCGGCAGACAAAGTCGTATAATTTTTCAGCCCGGTTATTGAGCTGGCGGTATACTTGATCGATTTTCTCTCTGTCTTCCCGGATAGATATGGCGAATCACCGCTCTTTCTGTCGCTGCTGCTTTTTGGCTTTATTATAGCATCCCGGCGCGGGATAGTCCACGACAAAATTTCCTTTCTTTTCCTCCCCCCTTTCAATGTAAAGTCGCTTAACAATTTTTCGTTGCAATCTTATTTATTTTCCCAGTTTGCCCGGATATTTATGAATCGCGGTTCCATATCGGTCAAATTATGATTGACATTTTTGGGCTGGGATGTTATATTCCAAATATAATTGTTAACCTACTTAACAATAGTACGGGAGGCACAGAGACATGGATACCAAGGAATTCATCAAGCGGTACGCAGCGGATCGGATGGGCACCAACTCGCTGAAATGGGACGCCCTCGGCACGCGCTTTCATGACTCGGACCTCATCTCCATGTGGGTTGCGGACATGGAGTTCCGCGCCTGCGACAAGATTCTGGAGGCCATGCAGGAGCGCATCAGGCACGGCGTGTTCGGCTACTCCTATGTGGGCGACGAGTACTACAACGCCTTCTTCGACTGGGAGGAGCAGCACCACGAATTTCGCCCCCAGAAGGAGTGGGTGCGCTTTTCATCCGGTGTGGTAGTGGCCCTCTATTGGTTCGTCAACGCCTTTACAAAGCCCGAGGACAGTGTCATCATCCTGACGCCGGTCTACTATCCCTTCCACAACGCGGTGAAGGACACCGGCCGCAAGCTGGTCACCTGCGATCTGGTCAACACCGGCGGCTGCTTCACCATCGACTATGACGCCTTTGAGCGGGCCATCATAGAAAACGACGTCAAGCTGTTTATCCAGTGCTCTCCCCACAATCCCGTGGGCCGCGTATGGACCGAAGAAGAGCTGGACAGGGTGATGGGCATCTGCGCCCGGCACGGCGTGCTCGTCGTCTCAGACGAGATCCACCAGGACATCATCGTCGGCGACAAAAAGCAGGTCCCCGCCGCCATCGTCTCCGGCGGAACGTACCGCGACAATCTCATCACCGTGACCGCCGCATCCAAGACCTTCAATCTGGCGGGCCTGCCCCACTCCCACATCATCATCTCCAACGACAGGCTGCGCGCCGTCTATGACAAGTACGTCAAGACCGTCAACCAGACCGAGAGCAGCATTATGAGCATCACCGCCACCCAGGCGGGCTATCTCCACGGTGCCGAGTGGCTGGGGCACGTCCTCGATGTTGTAAAGCAGAACTATGAATACCTGAAAAAAGAGTTGAACGAGAAGGCCCCTGCCATCGTCGTGTCCCCTTTGGAGGGCACCTACCTGTGCCTGCTGGACCTGCGCAAGGTGATCGACCCCGACCAGACCCGTAATTTCATCCAGGACAGGTGCCGCCTGGCGGTGGACTACGGCGAGTGGTTCGGCGCAAACTTCAAGGGCTTTGTCCGGCTCAATCTCGCCACCGAGCCCCGCTATGTGGAGAAGGCCGCAGAGAACATCATCCGCGAGGCAAACAGGCTGTGAGTTTCGCGCCTTCGAAAGGGCAATAAAATCGAAAGTTTTCTCCCGCCTGGGACGTATTCTCACCGGCAGAGCCGCCGGGAAGTAAACGGTGTCCCCCCGCGCAACAGGAAAGACGCTCCGGCAAATGCCGGAGCGTCTTTTTATTATACCGCCTGCTCGCCCGCCCACCCGGGATATCGAGGAAGGCCGTCCGCTCAGCTATTGTACTCGTTAAAAAACTTGTTGTGGATGACCTGAACCGCCCGGTCGGCGTCCTTTACGTCCACCAGCACCGAGACCTTGATCTCGCTGGTGGAGATCATGCTGATGTTAATGCCCGCGCCGAAGAGGGCCTCAAACATGGTGGCCGCCACGCCGGGGTTGTTGATCATACCCGCGCCCACGATGGAGACCTTGGCGATGCCGTCGGTCACGTCCAGCTCCTCAAAGCCCAGAGCCTCCCGGTTGTCCTCCAGGAGCTTTCGGGCTAAGGCCATGTCGGTCTTGGCAACGGTAAAGCTGATGTCCTTGGTCTCGTTGCGGCCGATGGACTGGAGAATAATATCCACGTTGACCCTCTGCTTGGCCAGCATGGAAAAAATTTTAAAGGCGATACCCGGCGTATCCTGCAGGCCCACCAGGGCGATTCTGGCAATGTTCTTATCCTTAGCGACGCCGCTCACATGAGATTTTTCCACGTTTTTCACGACCTCCTTGACTTTGGTTCCCGGATTCCCGGTGAAGCTGGAGATGACCTCCATGTTGACGTTATATCGCTTTGCCATTTCCACCGAGCGGTTGTGGAGCACCTGGGCCCCCAGGGTCGCCAGCTCCAGCATCTCGTCAAAGGTGATTTCCTCCAGCTTTTTGGCCTCCTTGACGCAGCGGGGGTCGGCGGTGTAAACTCCGTCCACGTCGGTATAGATCTGGCACAGGTCGGCGTGGAGGCTGGCGGCCAGCGCCACCGCCGAGGTGTCCGACCCGCCCCGGCCCAGGGTGGTGATGTCGTCATACCGGTTGATGCCCTGGAACCCGGTGACGATGACGATGCACTTCTTGTCAAGCTCCGCCAGAATGCGCTCTGTCTCCACCCGGTCGATACGGGCGTTGGAGTAGGCCGAGTTGGTGCGGATGCCCGCCTGCCAGCCGGTGAGCGAGACCACGGGGTAGCCCATGGCCTCGATGGCCATGGCGCAGAGGGCGCAGGAGATCTGCTCGCCGGTGGAGAGCAGCACGTCCATCTCCCGCTTAGAGGCGTTGGGGTTGATCTCGGCCGCCTTGGCGATGAGGTCGTCGGTGGTGTCGCCCTGCGCCGAGAGAACCACCACCACGCTGTGGCCCTTGCGGTAGGTCTCGGTAATGATGCGGGCGACGTTGCGTATCTTGTCCCCATCGGCCACCGAGCTGCCGCCGAATTTTTGTACGATGAGTCCCATGTATATGTACCCCCAATAAGGTGAGTTTTCGGAAAATGCGGGGCGCGGCCGCAGCCAATGGGCATGACAGACCGTGCCCCCGCACACCATTCTATGCGCCTGTTCCGCCCTGCGTCAGTCCAGCACCCGGATAACCGACTGGGGCTCGAGCCCCGCCAGCTTCCCGTCCAGCACGGAGCGTCTCATCGGGCCGGTGAGGAAGGCCGTCTCGCCGGAGGGCGCACCCGGCCGGGCCAGGAGGTTTACCTCGCCGAAGGCGGCGCGGACCGCGTCGGCGGTCGCCGTGGCCCGGACATACCAGGCGCTCTCCAGCACGTCGGGAGAGACCGTCAGGTCCGCCCCGCCGGGGCCCCACTCCAGATATTTGCGGGTCTTCATATGCTTGGCGGCGTCCATCACGTCGGCCACCACGGCGCTGGCGGTGGGCAGCTTGCCCGCGCCCCGGCCGTAGAACATCACATCGCCGATGGCGTCCCCCTTGACGGTGATGCCGTTGAAAACGTCCTCCACCCCGGCCAGGGGCGCGCCCCCATCTACCAGGTGTGGCGCCACATAGGCGCAGATTTTCCCGTCCTCCTGGCGGACGGCCCGGCCCAGGAGCTTGATCTTCCTGCCGCAGGCGTCGGCGTACGCCACGTCGCCCAAGGTCACACCCGTGATGCCCTCGGTGGGCACCTGCTGGGGGTAGATGTGGCGGCCGAAGGCCAGAGAGCTCAAAATGCAGATCTTTCGGCAGGCGTCGTGACCCTCCACGTCGGCGGTTGGGTCGCGCTCGGCGTAGCCGTTAAGCTGGGCCTCCTTGAGTGCGGCGTCGAAGGAGAGGCCGGCCCGGATCATGCGGGTGAGGATATAGTTGGTGGTGCCGTTCAAAATGCCGCAGATCTCCGTGAGCTCGTTGGCACCGAGGCACTGGCTCAGGGGACGGATGATGGGGATGCCGCCACCCACGCTGGCTTCAAAGAGATAGCTCGCGTTGTGCTCCTTGGCGAGCCGGAGCAGATCGTACCCGCAGCTGGCCACCAGCTCCTTATTGGAGCTGACCACGCTCTTGCCCGCCCGGAGCGCGCGCTCGGTGAAGTCCTTGGCGATGCCGGCGCCGCCGATGGTCTCCACCACAACGGCCACGTCGGGGTCATTCTCGATGATGGAGAAGTCGTGGATGATCTTATCCGCGAAGGGGCTGTCGGGAAAGTCCCGTACGTCCAGAATATACTTGAGCCGGATGGGCAGATGGACCTTCTCGTCGATGCGGGCGCCGTTTTTCTCCAGCACCTCGGCCACGCCGCTGCCCACCGTACCAAAGCCCAGAATCGCTACATGAATCATACTATCCTCTCCTATGAGGGGCGGCGGCATACCCGTATGCCGCTTTACCCTGCCAGTATTTCACAGCGCAGAACGCCGGCCTGTGCCTTCACCCGGGCGATCAGCTCCTCGGCCGAGCTCTCCATCCCCGAGGTCTCGGCCCCGATGCTGACGACTGCGCAGCCGCTGGTCGGGATGCCCTGGTTGATGGTGAGAATATTTCCGCCGCTTCTGGCGAAAATATTGAGAACTGCCGAGAGCACGCCCGGTTCGTCCTTGAGCATGATCTGAACGGTGATGATACGCCCGTGGAGCATATCGTTGAAGGGGCGGACCGCGTCCTTATACTTGTAAAATGCGCTGCGGCTGATGCCCACCACCTGGGTGGCGCGGTTGACGGTATCGGCTTCGCCGGTCTCCAGCATTCGCTTGGCCTCGGCCACCTTGAGGAATACCTCGGGGAGTGCCTGGGCCTCTACGATGAAATATCTCGGCTGCATTGACATCTTATGCGCCTCTTCTCTCCGTTGTCCTTTCTATGGGGGCATTTGTGCGCGTATCGTGGTCTATTTTAGCACAGTGTCCTCCCCCGCGCAACTAAAATCCGCCCGGGAACGACACAACTTTTTCCCATTTCGCCCGTCTTTTTTGGCGTTTTCTACAATTCACTGAGGAGGTGGGCCCCTTTGCCCGAGAACAGGCATCTGAATCTTCTGCTGCGGCTGGCCTATCTCGCTCTGGCGGCCGCCGCAGGCTGGCTCTTCCTCGCGGTTTTGCTCCCCTGGCTCCTCCCCTTCCTCCTGGCCCTGGGACTGGCCTGGCTGCTGGAAAAGCCCGTGGCGGGGCTCATGCGCCGGTTCCGTCTGCGGCGGTGGATGGCCGCGGCCCTGTGCACCTTGGCGCTGGCGGGGCTGCTGTGCGGATGCCTGGGCCTGGTGCTGTGGCGGGCGGGGTACGAGCTGGCGCTGCTGCTGGGGAGGCTGCCCACCTTGCTGGCGGGGCTGCCGTCGGCGGGGCGGGCGCTGGAGCGCTGGGCCTACCGTTTCATCGTGGCTCTGCCCATCCAGTTTCAGGATTTCTTCAGCCAGGCCCTGACCGGGCTGATCGGCCGGGGCATCGACCTGCCCAACCGGTTTTACGACGCCCTGGCCGCCCTCGCAGCCAAGGCCGCGGCCGCACTGCCGGGCGCGGGGTTCTTTGTCTTCACTACGGGCCTGGCCACCTACTTCTCCTCGGCCTCCCGGCCCGAGCTGACCGCCTTTCTCCGGCGGCAGGTGCCCCAGCGCTGGCACCGGCATCTGGACGAAGGCCGGGCCGTGCTCAGAGGGGCCTTCGGGAGCTGGCTGCGGGCCCAGGGTGTGCTGATGCTCATCACCTTCTGCGAGCTGACGGCGGGGCTGCTCTTCCTGCGGGTAGACCTGGCCCTCCTGCTGGCGGGGCTCATCGCCCTGGTAGACGCGCTGCCCATCTTCGGCACCGGGACTGTTCTGATCCCCTGGGTGCTCCTCTCCCTGGTGGGCGGGGACTGGAACCTGGCCGTGGGTTTGGGGGTGCTCTACGGCGTGATCACCCTCGTGCGCAGCCTGTTGGAGCCAAGGCTGGTGGGGGCCAGAGTGGGGCTGCCCCCGCTGGCCGCCCTTCTGGCCATGTATGTCGGCTTTTCGGCCTTCGGGGTGTGGGGGTTGATTTTGTCCCCCCTTGCCGCCATTTTTCTCAAGCAGCTCCATGACAGCGGCCTTCTCAAGCTATGGCGGACACAAAAACCGGGGGACGCCTGAGGCGTCCCCCGGTTTTTTATGATCTACCCGCTACGCGGCAGGGATGGCCGGGCCGTTCTCGTCCGGCCCGCCGGTGGGCTGCGGGCTGGCGGACGGCTCGGTGGGCTCGCCGCTGGGTTCGGTGGGGACGCCCTCGGGCGGAATGGAGGCGTGGTTGGGCCAGGTCTCAGGCTTTGCGGGGTCAAAGCCGGGCCACTGCTCCTCGGTTGGCCAGGTGGAGGGGTCCAGAATGTTGAAACGGGCGGAGTCATAGGGTTCAGGTCCGGGGGCCTGGGTGTGGACGGTGCAGTAGGCGTTCTCGCCAAGGCTGTCTATATAGGCCTTGGTATAGACATTGTCCTTGGCGAAGGCCCCGACGGCCGGGTCCCGCTCCACATCCATGAAGGAGACCAGCTTCTTCGTCGTCTCCGGGCAGAAGTCTCTGGCCAAGTGGTAGAGTCCGGGGATGGGCGCGCCGTTTCCGTCCAGCAGCGGGGAGTCGGTGCATACCTCCACCGGCGCGCCGTGGACGGTGCAGAACTGGCTGGGCGCGTCGCCGGGGAAGTAGTATTCCTGGCGGACACGGGAGCCTCTGGGGTCCAGCGCGCAGGCGTCGGTAGCCCGTAGGCCGCTGTCCATACAGATCGAGACGGGCACCATCTCACCCGCGCCCTCGGGCTTGGCAAAGTCCTTCTTCTCCAGCCCGGCGTGGATTTGGCTCATGACCTTCTCCCACAGCTTGGCGGCCGGGTTGCCGGTGGCCTTGATGCGTTCGGGCTGGTCGTACCCGGTCCAGACCGCAGCGGTGTAGTAGGGGGTATAGCCCACAAACCAGCGATCCTTGTTCGCGTCGGTGGAGCCGGTCTTCCCGGCGATGGTCATATTGGGAAAATTGGCGTCGGTGCCGGTGCCGAGCGCCACCACGTCCTTGAGCAGAGAGTTCATATACCACGCGGTGGTGGACTTGATGACCGGCTCATGGACCCGGGTGGTGGTGTTGTCCAGCACGACGTTCCAGTCCGCGTCGTACACGCGGGTATAGGTGCGGGGCTTGAGGTAGGTGCCGCCCCGGGGGAAGGTTGCGTACGCCCCCGCCATCTCCAGGGTGGAGACGCCGTTGGTCAGGCCGCCCATGGCCAGAGGGGCCAGGTCGATATCCGACTTGATCTGGCCCCGGATCTCCTTGCTCTCCACCAGTTCAAAGCCCAGCTTGGTGGTCAGGAAGTCAAAGGACGCCTGGGGGGTGAGCATGGCCAAAGTCCGCAGGGCCAGCGGGTTGGAGGAGATAGAGACGCCCTCTCGCACCCCCATGCGGCCCTTATAGTAGCCATAGGAGTTGCTGGGCCACGCCTTGCCGTTGCTGTCGATCTGGTAGGGCGTGTCGTCCAGCACCGTGCCGGGGGTGACGAGGCCCGCGTCGATTGCCGGCGCGTAGACCGACAGCGGCTTGAAGGAGGAACCGGGGGACCGCCTGGTAGTGGCCCGGCTGAAGACCCGGCTGCCCTCCTTCTCCCCCATGCCGCCCGAGATGGCGACCACGTTGCTCTCGGCGTCCAGTACCACGATGCCCGACTGGAGCTGCTGGCCCGAGCCTGAGATATAGGGCAGGTTTTCCATATTGCCGTAGACCGAGTCCACAATGGCCTGAACCTTTGAGTCCAGGCAGGTCTCGATCTGGAGTCCGCCGTGGTAGACCATGTTGAGGGCCACCTTTTCGGAGTAGCCCTTGGCTCTCATCAGGTCGGCGATCACGTCGCTGATGACCTGGTCCTCATACCAGGTGTAGGTGCTCTCGGCGTGGCTCTCCCCCACGCCGCGGACGAAGTTGAGTCCGGCCTTCAGCTCGGCCACAGCGCCGTCGTACTCGGCCTGGGTGATTTTGCCCTGGTCCAGCATATTCCAGAGGATGGTGGTCTCGGCCCGCTTTGCGTTATTTTTCCGGCCCCAAGCGGGGTCCAGGTTCCCGGCCTCGTCCCGGCCGGTGACGTAAGGGCCGTAAATTGAGGGGTTGTTGGTGATACTGATAAGACTGGCGCACTCGGCCAGGCTGAGCTGGGTGACGTCTTTGCCAAAATAGGCGTAGGCCGCGGTGTAGACCCCGTCGGAGTGGGCGCCCAGATAGATATAGTTGAGATACCACTCCAGGATGGTATCCTTCTTATATTTCTTTTCAAACTCCAGCGCACGGAAGATCTCCAGGATCTTTCGCTGGACCGTGACCTCGTTGTCGCTGGTCAGGTTTTTGATGAGCTGCTGGGTGATGGTTGAGCCGCCCTGGACGCTGCCGCCGGTAAACATATCCAGCACGCCCTTGATGGTACGGATCCAGTCCACGCCCTTGTGGGTCTCAAAACGCTTGTCCTCGGTGCAGAGTGTGGCGTCGATCAGGTATTGCGGAATGTCTTTGTACGCAACCCAGACCCGGTTTGCTCCGCCGTAGATGGTGCGCAGCTCCTGCCGGTTCCCGGTATCGTCGGTATAGTAGAGCTTTGTGGCAAGCTCCAGGGAGAAATCGCCAAAGTCCACGTCCGCCTTTGGTATGATGGTGGTTCTGATGTAGACCGCGGCAAAGCTGGCCAAGATGGAGAAGGTAACGGCCCCCATCAGCAGCAGCGTACCCAGTACCTTGCCGACTGTGAGGAATACGTCCCCCACGGTGGCGCGGTGCTTCCTGCGCTTCTTTCTGGGGCGGGGAGTTTCCCCGTGCGTTTCGTTCGTATTCGCCAAACTAGCACCTCCGATTGGTGGGTGGATCGACTATTTTGCTGAAATTCATATTCGGCCTTTTCTTGGGCACAAACAGACCAGCATAGCGTATATTATAGCACTTTTTTCCCGTTTGTCCACTCCATAAAATTACATATTTTGGATAATCAGTTATCTGGCAAAAATTTGGCCTGTCTCACGCTTGCTTTTTAGGGGTGCGCGGGTTAAAATAAAGCTAAGAAAATACCCGACGACAGAGAAAGAGCGGTGTGTGCTATGAGCGAAGAGTACGGCGCAGATTTTATCACCATTACCGACGAGGACGGCAACGAGTTTGAGCTGGAGCATCTGGATACGCTTGAGTACAACGGACAGACCTATATGGCCTTCTTCCCCGCGGTGGAGGACGGCAAGCCCACCGAGGAGGTGGATCTGGACGAGGAGTACGGCCTTGTGATTCTGAAGGTGATCGAGGTAGACGGCGAGGAGCAGCTCTCCACCCTGGAGAGCGACGAGGAGCTCGAGCTGGTCTATCAGCAGTTTATGGATGTCCTCTTCGCCGAGGAAGAGGGCGAGGGCGAGGAGTAACTCCCGTCCCAACCCCCGTAATCGTCCCCAACCCCCTCGGAGAGTCGGGGGGTATCGACCCGGTGCGCACACCGGGTCGTATCCAGGGGGGATGAATCCCCCCTGGAGGGCGCATCCTTCGCGCAGCGAACGCTTTTTCGCAAAAAAGCGATGCGCCCAAGTTCCCTGCTCGGTGCGTGACGGGCTTCATTTAAACCCACATTTATGAAACGGGATGTCCCCTCACTGCGCGGTTCGCAGGCCTCCCGGCTCTTTCGGGGCCGGATGTTGGAAGCGATAAAGCGCCGTGGAGACAACCCACCTGCGATTGTGCAGGTTTTTAAATGGGTCCGCACGGCCAGAGCGGGGAAATTTCTGTACGCGTAAAGCGGCCCGTATTCTTACGGGCCGCTTTCTTTCCGGCCGCGCGAAGCGTCGATATTTTAGGACTTGCAAGTTTCTCCCGTTTCCTGTATAATGTGGCGTTGTGCCATCCATTTTTTAAAGGCGGTTCAGCATCTGTGCCGCGATGTTTTCTAACAACACGAGAGGACTGAGACATTCATGAGCGCATCCAGAGAGAAGAAAGATCGAAAGGGCGTTACCTCCCAGGGCCTGACTCAAAAGCAGCTCAAGGAGGCTAAGGAGGCCCAGGCCGCCAAGCAAAAGGCGATCGCTTACTGGATCGGAGGCGCTGTGATCGCGGTTCTGGTCATAGCTCTGCTGGTCTGGAACTCTGGTTTCTTCCAGAGTCGCGCCGCCGCCGCCACCATTGGCAGCGAAACCCTCAGCGTGGGCGAAATGCAGTACTACTACGGAACGACCCGCAGCAGCGAACTCTACTATCAGCAGCTCTATTCCCAGTGGGGCATCACCATGGTGACCGCTCCCAACGTGGCGTACAACTCCTCCTCCCCGGAGGGGGACAAGCAGGTCTATAACACCGAAACCAACCAGACCTATGCCGAGCACTTCCGTGAGACCGCCCTGGAGAATGCGAAGCAGGAAATTGCCCTCGCCAACGCCGCCAGGGAGGCCGGCCATACCCTCTCGGCCGACGGCAAGACCAAGATGCAGACCAGCCTGAAGGACCTCAAGAGCGAGCTGAAAACCAAGGGCTGGTCCTCCTTCGGCGCCTACCTCAAGCGGGCATACGGCAAGTATGTGACCGAGAGCGTCTACAGCACCTGCACGGAGCGTGCCACTCTGGCCAGCGAGTACAGCACCTACAAGCAGGACTCCCTCACCTATACCACCAGCCAGCTGGAGAGCTATGAGAAGGAAAACCCCGCCCTCCTCCAGAGCTATGACTTCCGCTACGCCTATATACCCGGCACCCCCGAGACCAAGACCGGCGCGGACGGCAAGACCATCGACCCCACCGACGAGGAGAAGGTGGCGGCCACCGCCCTCGCCAAGACCAAGGCCGACGCGCTGGTTCAGGGTGTGGAGGCCGCGGAGACCGCCAAGCGGTCCGACGCTTTCAATACGCTGGTGAAGGACGCCGTGGGCGACACCTCCAGCTATGCCGACCCCAAGAATAACCTCCAGAGCGACGCTCTGGGCAGTGACATCAGCAGCTCCCCGTACTTCTCCTGGGTGTCCGACGCCGCGCGGAAGACGGGAGACATCTCCGCCATCCCCAGCAACGGCGGGTTCTATGTGGTCCTCTTCCTGAAGGCCGGGCTGAACGACACCGCCACCGTGGACGTGCGCCATATCCTCATTAAAGCCGAGGCCCCTGTGGACGACAAGGCCACCACCGACGTGGACGAGTCTAAGGGCATGCCCACCCAGGAGGCGCTGGACGCCGCCAAGAAGAAGGCCCAGGCCCTGCTGGACCAGTTCAACGCCCTGTCCGACGACAAGCGCACCGCCGAGGCCTTCGGCAAGCTGGCCAACGAAAACTCCGAGGACTCCGGCTCCAACACCAAGGGCGGTCTGTACCGCTATGTGAGCAAGGGCGACATGGTGCCCGAGTTCGACGCTTGGATCTTCGACAGCGCCCGCAAGAGCGGGGACACCGGCCTGGTGTCCAACGTGGCCGAGGGCAGCTCCTACTATGGCTACCACGTCATGTACTTCGTGGGCCAGGACGGCCCCAAGTGGCACGGGAAGGCCGAGGATGCCCTCAAGCAGAAGGACATGGCCGACTGGAAGACCTCCGTACTTGAGCCCTACACCGCCGCCTGGACCGACGCGGGCACCGCCTCCATCGGCTGAGCATTCCTATCGAATAAAAGATCCCTCCCAAAGGCAGACTACTGCCGATGGGAGGGATCTTTTTGAACTTATCTGACAGGTGGAAGTCCTTGCTGGCCGGGGTGGGCGCGGGGCTGGTCAACGGGTTCTTTGGCGGCGGGGGCGGCATGGTGCTGGTGCCCCTTCTCAGCCGCTGGCTCGGCCTGGAGCAGCGCAAGGCCTTCGCCACATCGGTGGCCATCATTTTACCCCTGTGCGCGCTCTCCTCGGTCATCTACTTCTTCCGAGGCGGGCTGGAGTTCTCCCTGGCCCTCCCCTATCTGGTGGGCGGACTGATCGGCGGCTTTGTGGGCGGAAAGATCTTTCGAAGGCTTAACATGGTCTGGCTGCGGCGTCTCTTCGCCCTGCTTCTCCTGTACGGCGGCGTAAAGGCCCTCTTTTTCTGATGGAGTGGCTCACCGCCAGCCTGGCTGGGGCCATCACAGGGGTACTGTCCGGCTTTGGCGTGGGGGGCGGCACTCTCCTGCTTATCTACATGACCGCCTTTGCCGGGGTGCCGCAGAATCTGGCCCAGGGGATAAATCTGCTCTACTTCCTCCCCACCGCCGCCACCGCCTTGCCCGCCCATGTCAAAAACGGCTACATCGACCGCGGCGCGGCCCTCCCCGCCATCCTGGGCGGTCTCGGGGCCACCGGCCTGGCGGCATGGATCGCCACCGCCATCGATGTGGACTTCCTGCACAAGTGCTTTGGCGTCTTTCTCCTCTACGTCGGCCTGCGGGAGCTCCTGTTCAGAGATAAATCGGGGGAGGAGAATCGCTGACCGCCCCGCCGCAGGGCGCAACGACCCGCGGCGGCTTCATTTCTCC
The DNA here is from genome assembly GCA_047637855.1 of Pseudoflavonifractor sp. Lineage (GTDB taxonomy): Bacteria > Bacillota > Clostridia > Oscillospirales > Oscillospiraceae > Pseudoflavonifractor. The sequence continues at coordinate 16,653 of JBLJBF010000075.1, forward strand.
AGTCGCTTCTTTGTGAGATAGCCCTCCAAAATCAGCGCGGCGGCCACAGCATCCACGGTTTTTTTATGGTCCTTCATCCTCTTGCCGCTCTCGTGGAGGATGGCGTGGGCGGCCACGGTGGTTCGCCGTTCATCCCAGAGGACGGGTTTCATGCCGGCGGCCTCCTCAACCTGTAAAGCAAACCCCCTGTACAGCTCTGCCCGGGGGCCTTCGGTCCCGTCCATGTTGCGGGGGAACCCCATGACCAGCTCCTCCACCCCCCGCTCCTTGGCGATCCGGGCGATCTCGGCGGCCACAAAGTCTGCCTTGTGGCTGTGGATGACGGTGGTATACCCCGCCAGCAGCCCGGTGGGGTCAGAGACGGCGAGGCCCGTCCGGGCGTCGCCGTAGTCGATTGCCATAATACGCATTCTGCTCACTCCTCTTTCCGCTATTATACCGATTCCCGGTTTTTAAATCAACTAAATGAGAGGAAAAGTCAATTCATGCTTGACTTTTCCTCTCAGTCTGTGGTACTCTGATATCACCTATGAAAAGGGCTCTTTTTTTGTGCGCATTTTTACGGTGTAATGACGCACGAACCCTTTTGCCGCGAAGCGCTGAGCCGTTGCGCAGGCAGGATAAGACCGGAGCGAAGCGAAAATCGGAAAGGCTCAAAGCGCCTGTACGTTTTTTGCGCAGTTGCAGGACTTATCACGCCGGATGCGAGACGTGGAAAGCGTGACATGCCGGGCATAGGGAGGCAGACGATGCCGAATCCGCACCGTGACGTCATAGCCGGGCCTGGTTTGCCATGCCCTGCTTGAAGTTGCTGGATTCGGCGCATTGGGCCGCATCCGGCATTTTTTATGTCGAAAGCGGGCCCAAAATCATAAAGGAGGTGCCGAAAATGGCGAAGGCTGGAAGCCGGGTGAAGATCACCCTGCGCTGCGCCGAGTGCAAGCAGCGTAACTACAACACGTTCAAGAACAAGAAGAATGACCCTGACCGTCTGGAGATGAACAAGTACTGCCCCTTCTGCAGGAAGCATACGGTCCACAACGAGACCAAGTAATGAACCCCAAATTAGGTTCACAAGAAAGAAGGGTGTATCTGAATGTCTGAAATCGATAAGAACGAGCTCTCCGAGCTGGAGGTCGAGACCGCCGAGTCCGTCTCCAAGGCCGATAAGGCCAAGGGCGCAAAGTCCGGCAAGGACAAGGGCGACGACAAGAAGTCCAAAAAGCCCAGCATCTTCAAGCGCATCTCCAAGTGGTTCAAGGAGATGAAGAGCGAGCTGAAGAAGGTTCAGTGGCCGACCTGGAAGCAGACGCTGAAGAACACCGGCATCGTGATTCTGTGCGTGATCGTCGTCGGCGTCGTCATCGGAGTTTTTGATACCCTGGCCACCGCCATCATCAACGCGCTGATCGCCCTCTTCGGTTAAGGAGCGGGAGATGGCTGAGAACGCGAAATGGTATGTGGTGCATACCTATTCCGGATATGAAAACACTGTCGCTGCCTCCATTGAGAAAGCGGTGGAGAACCGTGGCATGGGGGAGCTCATCCAGGAGATCCGCATCCCCATGGAGACCGTGACCGAAATAACCGACAACGGGCCCAAGACCATTGAGCGCAAGGTCTTTCCCGGCTATGTGCTGGTCAAGATGGTTATGACCGATGAGACCTGGCACCTGGTTCGCAACGTCCGCGGCGCCACCGGCTTTGTCGGCTCGGGCAACAAGGCCATCCCCCTCACCGAGGAGGAGATCGCCGCCCTGGGCGTGGAGAAGCGGGAGATCGTGGTCGGCTATCAGGTGGGCGACAACGTAAAGATCACCGACGGCGCGCTGGAGTCCTTCCTGGGCACCGTGGAAGAGATCGATCTGGACCGGGGCAAGGTCCGGGTGGTGGTCTCCATGTTTGGACGCGAGACCCC
>JBLJBF010000076.1:0-12130 GCA_047637855.1 Pseudoflavonifractor sp.
GGGAACCCTGACGGTTCCCTTTCACACTATCTCTCCCTCCGATTCCTTCAGGCTGAGGGTTTATCGACAATCTGAACCGGGGTGTTCACACCCCGGTTTTTTTCTATATCTATATTACCACAAAACGGACCAAATTACAAGTCTACTCCTTTTCTCCCAATGGGTGTATATACTATAGGAGGAGGTGCGTCGGATGGATTTTTTAGCGCTGCGGGAGGTACAGCTCGCAGGTACGGCAAAGGCTGTGGAGGGGTGTAACGCGCTGACGGAGGGATACGGGCTCAGCCTGTCCCACGCCCAGGCGCTGGCCTTGGCGCAGCGGCGGGTGGAGGCCCTGCGCGCGGCCGACCGGGTGGAGTTCGGAGAGGGCATTTTAAAAAAGCTGATTTTCGCATTTCGCTCGTCCCCCTACCTCTGTCAGCAAAATTATGAGGAGACGCTGGGGGAGCTTCAGGATATCTTCTACCACTTCAAGAACGAGAGCGGCGAGGCGCTCAGTGACGACGAGCTGATCGAATTTATGCGGACGGTCTTTAACGGTAAGGCCCAGGGCTCCCTGGAGTATCTGGCCGGGACGGCGCTGGACCGGCTGTGCAGGCAGCTGCGGGGCTGGGAGCCGGACGAGGACGAGCCCCGGGAGGAGGAAGAGGATGGAGACTGAACTCTCCCGGCTGGGCGACCCGGAGGAGCTTTACGCCCTATTGGCCCGGCGGGTGGGGCTCTATACGGGGCTGGACCACAGCTCGGTGCCGACCGCGCTGGCCGAGGAGCTCTTCGCGTCGGCCGCCTTCACGCTGGAGCAGGGGGCGGGCGCCCCAGGCCGGCTGGACGAGCAGTTTGAGGCTGGGCTTGCCGCCACCCGGCGCAAGCTGGAGTACGGGAAAAAGCTCTGGCAGGCGGTGCGGGACGGCCTGCCGCAGATAGAGAACGCGTCTCTGCGCAGCACCGTCAAAAGCATGGGGAATTTCTGGCGGCGGTACGACTACCGCTTTTTCGCCCACCAAATCCCCTGTGATATTGATTACCAGCTCTGCCGCCCGGTGGCGGATACCCTGCGCGGAGTGGACTACGTCAACACCTACCTGGAGCGGCTGTGGCTGGAGGACGACTTTTTAAACCGGTTCGACCCCCGGCATGTCAAGGGCCTGCTGACCTCTTATTGCGGGGACTATCGGGGCCTGCTCATCAATCTCTATGAGCCGCTGGCCGTCAACGCCCTGGGTCTCGCCCTGACGGGCGGGGACATCTCCCGGCTGAATATCAGCCCCGGACAGCGGGAAGAGCTTGGGCGCATCCTCGGCCGGGCCGGGCCGGAGGGGCTTGCGGCGGCGGCGGAAAAGCTCTCCGCCCTGCTGGATCTGCGGCCCAAGGCGGGGGAGTACCTGGGGGAGCTGGCGGCCGGGCTGGCTCCCCGCGTCCGCGCCGCCGACCTGAGCGGGATATTTCTGACCTTCGATTAAAAAAGATCCCCGGACCAATCGGTCCGGGGATCTTTTTGTATACGCGGGCACGATTACAAAGAGACGGCGTGCCGCAGGCAGGGCTTTTGGCAGGTGTATGTGGGGAAAGACACATACATAGCGGACGTATCATCCGCGGCTAAAAGTCGAAGGTGAGCGCGATACCGATGGTAGAGAACGCGTTCACCAGCCGGGGAACCTCGTGCGCGTGCGTCTTAACGCCGTGCAGATAGCGGTCGATCGCGTCGGCGTCCTTCAGTAACTCCACATAGGGGTCATCGGAGGCAACCTCCTTATCGCTGTGCTGGGGGATAATAGATTTAAGCAGTGCGAGCTCACTTTCGCTGATGGCGTAACTCTCGTTTCTCGCGTTATAGTCGCCAAGGAGCAAATCGATAAATTCCGGCGCTCTGGCCGCATGATCTTCACTTTTTCCTGATTCCATGGTTGCGATGTCATGAATCGCTCCCGCGATTGCCGCTATTTCGGGGTCTAAACCCCTTGAAAGGGCCAACAGCCGCATAGTCTGGGCGGCTGTCATCATATGCGCAATAGACCAGTAGAGAGAAAAATCACGGTTCTCCTCGCTCCAGCTCTTCGCCCGTTCCAGAAAGTACTGAATGACCCTGTGGGAGCGCTCGGTATGCAGCGTTTGGGGTGCGTGCATTGGAGAGGTCACCCGCTTTCCCTGTTAAGTGTGGACAGACCGACTGTATTCGCGCTCCGAGCCTATACCTGCCCCTCGATGGCGTTGACCCTGCGGGAGTGGCGGCCGCCCTCGAATTCGGTGTCTAAAAAGGCCGCGACGATATGCTCGGCCTCGAAGGGGGCGGTAAAGCCCCCCGCCAGGGCCAGCATATTGGCGTCGTTATGGGCGCGGGTGAGCTGGGCCGACAGCACGTCCCGGCACAGGGCGCAGCGGATACCGTGGACCTTGTTGGCCGCAATGGAGATGCCGATGCCGGTGGTGCAGATGACAATGCCCCTGTCACACTCCCCCGAGGCCACGGCCTGGGCCGCGGCCCGGGCGAACTCGGGGTAATCGCAGCTCGCCAGGCTGTTGGTTCCAAAGTCCTTGTAGGGGAGACCGCGGGTCTCCAGATAGGCGATGACAGCCCCCTTAAGGGGGTAACCGCCGTGGTCGCTGCCGAGTGCGATCATAATAATTCCCTCCTGATGGTTATTATCCCGGTCACAGCTTGATCTGTACCGGCGTTCTCTTCTCGTAGGCGGTGATATATCGAAAGCCCAGGTCCTTCAGCAGCGCGTATGCCTCCCGCACCCCTTTGCCGATGCTGCCCGACACATGGGCGTCGGAGCCCACGGTGATATACTCGCCCCCGCAGTCCCGGTACGCCTCCAGCGTGGGCCGCCACAGCTCCAGGGTCTTGCCGCACCAGGTGTTAAACTCGATGCCCCTGCCGTGGGCGACGACATCCTTCAAAATGGCGCGGATGCGGTCGAGGTAGCGGTAAATGTCCACGTTCTGCCCGTCCCGAATGGACATGTACCGGATGGGGTAGATGATATGGCCCAGCACGTCATAGCAGTCGGCCGCCACCAGCCGCTCCATGGAGAGGAAGTAGTCCTCCAGCACCTCGTAGCAGAAGGCGGGCGAGGTGTACTTGAGGTAGTAGAGATCCACAGCCCCGGTCTCCTCCGAGCGATTGTGGAGGGAGCCGATGACGAAGTCCAGCTCAGGCTGGCTGAGGGCCTGGGCCGCCTCGGCGGCGTCCACCTGTCCGCTGCCGAACTCTATGCCCAGCTTGAGCGTCAGGTCCCCCGCCACAGCCGCCCGCACGGCGTGGTATTGCTCCAGGCGGGAGGTCCAGTCCAGGGCGGCGGCAGACTGGCGCTTACCCTTGCCGGTCAGCAGGTCGAAATGGTCGGTAATGCACAGCTCTGAGAGCCCCGCGCCGATGGCCGCCTTTGCGTTGTCGAGGAGAAGGGAGGAGCTGTCGGGGGAGAGCTCGGAGTGGCAGTGGTAGTCGATGAGATACATAGTAACCTCCAGGAAGATAAAATGCCTGATTCCACCCCGCAGGGCAGAGCGGGGATGGCCCTAGAAAGGCCAGGACGGGAGCCAGCGCAGAAAGTTGGAGGTATACCAGACCGGGACCTCCAGACCGATGAGCACGGGGTAGAACGCGGCGTAAAGCCCGGCCGCCGCCGCCGTGGTGCCATATACCGCCCACCGCCAGCCCCGCGCGCGGCGCTCGGCCAGGTCGTTCATCACATAGGCCAGGGCCAGCACCAAGAAGAGAATGGAGGGGAAATAGTGGTAGGCGAAGAGGGTGCGGCTGATCAAGAGCCAGGGGCCAAGCTGGGAAAAGTACCCCACCACAATGAAGGCCGCCTTGCCGCAGCGGCGGCGTACCGCCTGGACGGCGCAGGTAATCAGGGCAAACAGCCCGCCCCAGGAGACGATGGGGTTATTAAAGGCGCCAAAGGCGGTCTTCAGGCCCAGGGTGCCCTCCTTGGCGTTGTCCAGATAGTAGAGGATAGGCCGCCCGTCCACAATCCACTGGTACCAGCGGGAGGAGTAGCCGTGGGGCTCGTTCACCCCCTCGTGGTAGGTGAACATATAGTTCTGGTTGCTGAGCATCTCCTTGACCACGGCCTGTACCGTGACCTCCCCCCGCGCGGCGGCATAGGGGATGTAGACCAGCGTATAGATGGCGGCGGGAAGGACCACGAAACACAGGACCGAGAACAGAAGCGTCTTTACAAGCCAGGGGGCGAACCGGGGCGCGTCCTCCTCCCGGGGCCAGTCCCGCCACTTGAACCAGAGCCCCGCGAAGTAGAGGAGGGCCAGGCCCACCGCACCGTAGATGACCGTCCACTTGCTGGCCGCGCCGATGCCCCACATGAGTCCCGAGAGGAAGAGGGGGAGCGCCCCTTTTTTGAAGCTGGTCCCGGCGGGGAGGGCCAGGTAGCGGTACAGGAAGAAGTACATGGCCAGAATAAAGAAGACGCCGTAGGTGTCGATGGTGGCGATGCGGGTCTGGGTCAGGTGCATAAAGTCGAAGGCGAAGAGAGCCGTGCCGCACAGGGCGATGGAGGTCTTGCCAAAAAGGTTTTTCACAAAGACATAGAGCAGGGGCAGCATCCCAACGCCGAAGAGGGTCCCCACAAAACGCCAGCCGAAGGGGGTCATGCCGAAGGCACGGATGCCCAGGCTCAAGAGCAGCTTGCCCAGAGGCGGGTGGGTGATCTCGTAGGGGTAGATATTGCGGATGTTCTCCAAAGCGGTGCGGGGGTGGTAGATCTCGTCGAAGTAGGAGGAGTTATACCAGGAGGGGGCGTCGGGGACGGCGCTGGGCTCGTCGAAGAGAAGGACCGCGCGCTCGTCGGCATAGGTGACGGAGGTGCCTGTGACAGCCGCTCCGTTCTGGTCGTAGAGAGCCAGCTCCCCCAGCTCCAGCCAGGGCTTGCCGCCGTCGGGGTGGCCCGTGACACGGAAAAACTTGGCCTGGACGGGCTCCCGGGGCACAACTTCCAGCCACTTAAACATCTCGGAGTACTTCTGTGAGAGGGAGGCGGCGGAGGAGCGGCCGCCCTCGGCCCAGTAGGAGTAGGCCGGGGTGTCCCCCTGTTTCTCCTGAAGCATGAGGGTATGCCAGGTCTCCCCGTCGGCCGAGACCTCCAGCGTATAGCTGCCGGTGTTGAGGCCGGGGTAGTAGAGAATGCGGGAGATGGTATGCGCCTCGGCCATAGCGAAGGTGGCCGTCTGCCCGGCGGCGAGCTGACTGAAGCTCTGGGGAGCGGTAAAGCTGCCCAGCCGGAAGAAGGCGGTGGCGGCGTACACCGCCGTGAGCAGAATCAGGGGCAGGGCGTCCTTGCGCGTCATGGGGTGAAGCGGCACCGTGAAGGAGAGCTTTGCTTTGGGGGCGCTGGCCTGGGCCACCCACTCCAGCGTCCCCTCCCGGGGCGATACGGCCCGCCAATAGTAGACAAACAGGCACACCAGTGCCGCCAGGCATCCGATGGGCCAGAGGAGGACGGGGGTAATATAGGGGACGATCTGACGGACAAGGTCGGCCATAGAACAGACACCTCCGAAGGGCGTATCAATAATCTTAGGGGGAGCGGTCTTAAACCACTCCCCCTATTCTATTTCTTTTTTTTCTTTTTGTCAAAAAATCCTTTTGGGGGCTCCTCGCCCTCCTGGTCGGACAGCTCGCCCATGGCCCTGGCGTAGCCGCGCAGCGCCTCTTTTTGGGCGGCGGTGAGGTTGCGGGGGGTCTGCACGTTCACGGTAACGAACTGGTCGCCCCTGCCCCGCCCGCCCAGGCTGGGAATGCCCTTCCCCCGGAGGCGGAAGGTGGTGCCGGTCTGGGTCCCCTCGGGGAGGGTCCACTTCACCTTGCCGTCCAGCGTGGGGATCTCCAGCTCGGCGCCCAGCGCGGACTGGAGGAAACTGACCGACTGGTCGAGGTAGACCGAGGTGCCGTCCCGCTTGAAAACGGCGTGGGGCCGCACCGTGACGCTGACCACCAGGTCCCCCGCCGGGCCGCCGCCCTGGCCCGCGCCGCCCTGACCCCGGAGGGAGACGGCCTGACCGTTGTCGATGCCCGCGGGGATGTGCAGCGAGATCTTGCGCTGTTTGCGCACGCTGCCCGCGCCGCCGCAGCTCTTGCACGGCTGATGGATAATCTTACCGGAGCCGCCGCACTTGGGGCACTGGGCCGTAGTGGCGAAGGAAAAGGCTCCGCCCCCCCGCTGGATGCGGATAACGCCGCTGCCGTGACAGTCGGGGCAGACCTCGGCTGTGGTGCCCGGGGCCGAGCCGGAGCCGCCGCACTCCTCGCAAGTCTCGCTGCGGGTGAGGGTGAGGTCCTTGTCGCAGCCGAAGGCCGCCTCCTCGAAGGAGATGGTGATGCCCGCACGCAGAGTATCCCCCTTCCGGGGGCCGCCGCGCCGCGCGCCGCCGCCGCTGTCCCCAAAGCCGCCGCCGAAGAAGGAGCCGAAAATATCTCCCAGATCGAAGTCGCCAAAGTCGGCGGCTGTGAATCCGCCGCCGGGGCCACCAGCGTTGAAGCTGGGGTCCACCCCCGCGTGGCCGAACTGGTCGTACCGACTGCGCTTATCCTTGTCGGACAGGACCTCGTAGGCCTCGTTTACCTCCTTGAACTTGCCCTCGGCGACCTTGTCGTTGGGGTTCAGGTCCGGGTGGTGCTGCTTGGCCAGCTTGCGGTAGGCTTTTTTGATGTCGTCGTCACTGGCGCCTTTGGAGACGCCCAGGACCTCATAATAATCTCTTTTTTGGTTGGGCATGTGGCCTCACCTCTGGGGAGAAGGATACGGGCGGATATGAAGACCCGCCCGCCGTTACAGTCCGCGTGGGACGGAGGAAACTCCCCCCGCCCCACCGCAGAGTATATGTCTTGCTTACTGGTTGTCGTCGTCCACGACCTGATAGTCGGCGTCCACCACGTTGGGGTCGCCGCCGCCCACGTCGCCGGTGAACCCGCCGCCCATGTCGGGGCCAGCCTGGCCGCCGGCCTGGCTGTACAGCTTCTCACTGATGGGGTAGAAGGCCTTGCCCAGCTCCTCGGTGGCGGCCTTGATGTGCGCCACGTCGGTGCCCTTGAGGGCTTCCTTCACCTTGCCGATGGCGGCGTCCAGGGTGGACTTATCGGACGCGTCGAGCTTATCCTTCAGGTCCTCCATGGCCTTCTCGGTCTGGTACACCATCTGGTCGGCCTGGTTGCGGGTGTCCACCTCTTCCTTGCGCTTGGCGTCCTCGGCGGCAAACTGCTCGGCCTCACGGACGGCCTTCTCCACCTCGTCCTTGGACATATTGGTGGAGGAGGTGATGGTGATGTGGGCGTCCTTGCCGGTGCCCAGGTCTTTGGCGGACACGTTGACAATGCCGTTGGCATCGATGTCGAAGGTGACCTCGACCTGGGGCACGCCGCGCCGGGCGGGGGCAATGCCGTCCAGATTGAACCGGCCCAGGGTCTTGTTGTACTGGGCCATCTCACGCTCGCCCTGGAGCACGTGGACCTCCACGCTGGTCTGGTTGTCGGCCGCGGTGGTAAAGATCTGGCTCTTCTTGGCGGGGATGGTGGTGTTGCGCTCGATGAGCTTGGTCATCACGCCGCCCATGGTCTCCAGACCCAGGCTCAGGGGGGTCACGTCCAGAAGCAGAAGCCCCTTCACGTCGCCCACCAGCACGCCGCCCTGGAGGGCAGCGCCGATCGCCACGCACTCGTCGGGGTTGATGCCCTTAAAGCCGTCCTTGCCGGTGAGGCGCTTCACCATGTCCTGCACGGCGGGGATACGGCTGGAGCCGCCCACCAGCAGAACCTTGGCAATGTCGTTGCCGGTGAGGCCCGCGTCGCTCATGGCCTGCTTGACGGGGCCGCTGGTGGCCTCGACGAGATGATTGGTCAGCTCGTTGAATTTGGCCCGGGTGAGGGTCAGGTCCAGATGCTTGGGGCCGGTGGCGTCGGCGGTGATATAGGGGAGGTTGATGTTGGTGCTGGTGACGCCGGAGAGCTCGATCTTGGCCTTCTCGGCGGCCTCCTTCAGGCGCTGCATAGCCACCTTGTCGCCGGTGAGGTCCACGCCCTCAACTTTTTTAAACTCGGCGGCCAGATAGTCCATGATGCACTTGTCGAAGTCGTCGCCGCCCAGGCGGTTGTTGCCCGCGGTGGCCAGCACCTCGATGACGCCGTCGCCCACCTCGAGGACCGACACGTCGAAGGTGCCGCCGCCCAGGTCGTAGACCATGATTTTCTGGTCGGAGTCCTTGTCCTCGCCGTAGGCCAAGGCCGCGGCAGTGGGCTCGTTGATGATGCGCTTTACGTCCAGACCCGCGATGCGGCCGGCGTCCTTGGTGGCCTGACGCTGGGCGTCGGTGAAGTAGGCGGGCACGGTGATGACGGCCTCGGTGACACTCTGGCCCAGATAGGCCTCCGCGTCGGATTTGAGCTTCTGGAGGATCATGGCGCTGATCTCCTGGGGGGTATAGCTCTTGCCGTCAATTTTCACCTTGTAGTCGCTGCCCATCTCCCGCTTGATGGACATAATGGTGCGGTCGGGGTTGGTGATGGCCTGGCGCTTTGCCACCTGGCCCACCAGGCGCTCGCCGTCCTTGGAGAAAGCGACGACGGAGGGGGTGGTGCGGTTGCCTTCCGCGTTGGGGATTACAACGGCCTCGCCGCCCTCCATGACGGAGACGCAGCTGTTGGTCGTGCCGAGGTCGATACCGATAATTTTGGACATAATAGTTTCCTCCGATATATTTAAAGAGTTGATTTTAAACTTGGTTATAGAGAGGCGAAAAAACTTTAACTGCCGTGCCTCGCGGGCGGGCCGCTTTCCCTCCGACTCGGACCACAAACAAAAAACCTTCCGTGAGACGGTTTTTCTGGTTTGCGGGCCTCGCTGCGGTCCAAGCGCCCCTGCTCGGCGGCGGGAGCGATTCTAGTTTGCCACCTTCACCATCGCGAACCGGATAACCTTATCGCCCGACCGGAACCCGGGCTGGAAGATCTCCACGACGGTATTCTCACCGGCGCTCTCGTCCTCTATGTGCATGACGGCGTTGTGGAGTGCGGGGTCGAAGGGCTGGCCCAGAGCGGGGATCTCCTCGATACCCAGTTTGGCGAGCACCCCTTTGAGCTGCTGCATGGTCATCTCCACGCCCTTCTTAAAGGCGGCGTCGGCGCATTCCAGATTCAAGGCCCGCTCCAGGTTGTCGTACACGGGGAGAAAGGCCAAAGCGGTGTCGAACTTGGCGTCGGACCAGGTAGATTCTTTCTCCTTCTGGCTGCGGCGGCGGAAATTGTCGTACTCGGCGGCCAGGCGAAGGAGCTGTTCCTCCTTCTCACTGAGGGCGGCCAGGGCCTTATCCCCGCGCTCCAGCGCGGCGGCCAAGTCTTCCGCGGAGGGGGAGCGGGTCTCCGCAATCTCCTCCTGCGGGACGGTCACGGTCTCCTCCTGCAGCGGCGTCTCGTCGGGGTGTTTTTCTTTTTTGCTCAACTGTGTTACCTCCTGTATCTTGCGGCGGCGTGGGGCCGTGTCCGCCGTGTGGTCAATCGGTTCCCTTGGGCGGCAGACCGCCCCGTCCAAACAGACGGGACAGGCCCTCGGCCAGATAGGAGAGCCGCGCGGTGATCTTGGCGTAGTCCATACGGGTGGGGCCCACCACGCCGATGATTCCCCGCATCCCCTCGCCGATGCCGTAGCTTGCCATGACGACGCTGGTGTCCTTCAGCGCGTCGGCCACATTCTCCGGTCCGATCAGGATCTGGGTAAGGTCGCCCTCGAGGGGAATGGAGAAAGGGAAGTGGGCGGGGTCGTTCTCGCCCGAGAGATAGCTCATCAAGGTCTGGGCCTTGTCCAGGCTCCGGTACTCCGGATGCTCCAGCAGGTGGGACAGGCCCGCCGTGTGGATCTGGCGGCGCTCCAGCTCCTCCAGCACCTCGATGGCAAAGGAGACCACCAGCGAGATCAGCCCGTAGGCCTCCCCCGCGGCGTGCTGAGCAAGACGCATCAGCTCCGGGGTGATCTCCTCCAAGGTGAGGCCTGTGAAGGAGGCGTTGAGCAGCGTGTTCAAAAGCTGAAGCTGGGTCTCGTTCAGGTCGCTGGGCAGGTGGATCAGGCGGTTGCGCACCACGTTGGTATCGGTCATCACCACGATAATGAAGGAGCTGCGCTCTACCATGAGAAGGTCAAACCGCCGGATGGTCACCCGGGAGCGCCCTGAGGACAGGGCGAAGGAGGGGTACTGGGTGAGCTGGCTCACGATACGCCCGGCCTGGTCGATGATCCGGTCCAGCTCGGCCATCTTCAACCGCAGGGCGGCGTTGATGCGCTCGGTCTCCTGGAGGGAGAGCTTGTGGGCTTTCATCAGCTCGTTGACGTAGAGCCGGTAGCCCCGGGGAGACGGGATGCGCCCCGCCGAGGTGTGTGGCTGCTCCAGAAAGCCCATGGTCTCCAGGTCGGCCATCTCGTTGCGGATGGTGGCCGAGGAGAGCTCCAGCCCCGCCGACTCGGCAATGACCTTTGAGCCCACCGGCTCGGCGGTCTCGATATAGTTTTCGATGATCGCACGGAGAATACGCTTCTTTCTTTCGGTTAAATCCACCGTATCCTCCTCCTTTGCGCTGGTAATATGTTCTGTGTTCGGGATTTAGCACTCGATGTTCATGAGTGCTAAAGATAATGTACCACCAGACCCCGGGAATGTCAATACTTCAGGATGTAAATGATTTGTGAACGGTAATAAAGACCATACCCCCGGCGAAAAGCGCTCTTTTCGCCGGGGGCAGCTTATGCCTGTGAAATCTGGGTGAGGTCGTGAATCCAAAGGCCCGTTCGGAACCGCCTTACGCCCCAGAAAAACTTGACGACGTTTTCCATAGAGAAGGCGATGGTCACCCAGAGAATGTCGAGCCGGAAGACCAGCCCGACCAGTGCCGCCAGCGGCAGCGCCACCAGCCACAGCGGGACAGTGTCGATGAGACTGGCCATATGCACATCCCCGCCGCCCCGCAGAACACCCACAATGTTATTGGCATTGAACGCACGGACGGGCAGCGTGATGAAGGAGACCACCAGCATCATCCCGGCGATTTGCCGTGCCGAGGGCGAGAGGTCGAAGATCGGAAAGAAGAAAGGGTTGATAAAGGCGTAGGTGGCGATGACCATGACCGCCCCAACCAACACGCCCGCCAGCAGAGAGAGCATATTGAGGGCCCGCCCGATATCGTAGACCTCGGCCGTATCCCGCCCGGCGCCAATCTCCCGCCCGATGATCACCGCGGCCGTGCCGCCCAGGGCAAAGACGACAACCGTACTGAGCTTCATCAGGTTTCCCGAGATGGAGTGGGCCGCTAAAATCTCGGCGGACCCCGCCATGTAGCCCATAACAGTGGCGTAGAGCCCGGTGCCGAGCCCCCAGAGCGTTTCGTTGAGCAGAACGGGGGCGGAGAAACGCAGAAATTTACCCAGAAGCACACGCCCCGGCCGGAGGATCAGGTCGAGCCGCAGGGGAAAACGATGGCTGCGCGCGGCATAGACCACAATGATAAGAAACTCCAGCATTCTCGAGTAGAGGGTGGAGACCGACGCCCCGGCCACACCCATGGCGGGGAAGCCCAGCTTGCCGAAGATCAGCACCCAGTTCAAGAAAGTGTCGAGCACCATGGAGAAGCTGAGTACGTACATGCCCAGCTTGGGGTTTTCCATGCTGCGATGGGCGGCGATATAGATTTGGGTGAGACTGCCGAAGAAGTAGGACAGTCCGGCGGGGCGGGCGTACTCCACCGCCAGGGGAATCAGTGCGCCGTTGTTGGTAAACAGGCCGAGAAATTCCGCCGGAAAGAAGAACATGACGGCGGCGAAAACGGCCGAGACAGCGCCCGCCACATAGAGGCCGATGCCCAGCACCCGGTTGATGGAGTCCTTGTCCCCCTTGCCCCAAAACTGGCTGATGAGCACCGACGCGCCGCTCTGGAGGCCGAAGATCATAAGCTGCATGACAAAGATAGGGATGTTGGCCAGAGTGACCGCCGCCATGGGCAAATCTCCGGGCAACAGCCCCACCATGAGGTTATCGGCCAGTGCCAGAGAAAAGGCGACAATATTCTGCAGAATAATGGGGAGAGACAGCCGCCCCACGTCTTGGTAAAAGGCCAAGCCGCGCTTCATGTAGG
>JBLJBF010000077.1:0-6110 GCA_047637855.1 Pseudoflavonifractor sp.
CGCTCATCGAGTTTAACCGCTATAACGACAAGCGGCAGTTTGGTGCGGCGGGCAGCCCTGCCAACCAGAACGGAGGGGAAGAAGATGGGATCTAAGAAGGTATTGAACAAGGGCGATATTACCAAGCTGGGCCTGATGTCTTCTTTCCTGCAGGCCAGCTTCAACTACGAACGGATGCAGTCCGGCGGCTACACCATGAGCCAGCTTCCGGCCCTGAAGAAGATCTACAAGGACGATAAGGCGGGGCTGTCAGAGGCCATGACAGACAACCTGGAGTTTATCAACACCCACCCCAACCTGGTGGGGTTCCTGCTGGGGCTGCTCATCTCCCTGGAGGAGGCCCACGAGAACCGCGGCACCATCCGGGGCCTGAAGATCGCCCTGTTTGGCCCCCTTGCCGGCATTGGCGACGCCATCTTCTGGTTTACGCTGCTGCCCATCGTGGCGGGCATCTGCTCGTCCATGGCGATGGACGGCAACGTGCTGGGGCCCGTCATCTTCTTCCTGGTCTATCTGGCCATCTGGATCCTGCGTATCGTCTGGACCCACCTGGGCTATAACCTGGGCGTTCGGGCCATCGACACGATCAAGGCCTACTCAGGCATCATCTCCAAGTGCGCCACCATCCTGGGCATCACGGTCATCGGCGGGCTGATCGCGTCCTACGTGAGCATCAACGTCCTGGTGGAGATCCCGGTCAACGACGTTAAGACCGTTATGCTCCAGGCCGATTTCTTCGACAAGATTTTCCCCCGGATCCTGCCTCTGGCCTATACCTTCACCATGTTTACCCTCCTGCGAAAGAAGGTCAGCCCCATCGTGCTCATCGCCGTGACCTTCGCGCTGTCTATCCTGCTCTCTTTCTTCGGGATTCTGTAGCTCCCCTAGTACGACGAAAAAGCAAGCGGGTCAGCAAGGCTGGCCCGTTTGTATTTCCCACCCCGTTTTTACGCTGGCACGAAGCGGCGCGGAGAATAGGAGACTGAAGAAATGAAACTGTTTGTAAGTGATATGGACGGCACGCTGCTGCGCCGTGACGTGACCATCAGCCCGGAAAACCTGGATGCCATCGCCGCGCTGGAGAGCCGGGGCGTCACCTTCGCCATCGCCACAGGCCGCAGCTATGTTGACGCCCGTATCATCCTGGACCGGTTCGGTGTTCGGTGCCCCGTCGTGTGCAGCAACGGCGCGGCGGTGCGGGACGCGGACGGTGGGCTGGTCGCCAAGCGCACCATCCCTTTGGACGAGCTGGCCCGCCTGTGCGCCTATATGGATGAGCATGACATCTTCTACGGCATCAACTCCACCTGGGACCTGAGTATGCTCCCGGACTGGGAGGCGCTGGTGGACGCCGAGGAGGGGGCCACGCCCGAGAAGCTGGCCTTTGTCAAGGAGCCGGTGCTCTCCCAGAGCGGCCTGCGTTTTGTCACCGGTTTCGCCTCCTTCCTGAGCGGGGAGGAGGACAGCTGCAGCATCTCCCTCGCCAGCACCGACCAGAAAAAGCTGGATGACCTCGCCGCGTTCGCCGCCCTGTCAGGCAAGGTGCACCTGATGGCCTCCGGGTTCAGCAGCCTGGAGATCACGCCGGCGGACTGCTCCAAGGCCAGCGGCCTGCGGGAGTTGGGTGAGACCTTGGGCATCGCCCTGGAAGAAATGGTCTCAATCGGGGATAACTATAACGACCTGGAAATGCTGCTGGAGACCGGGCGCTCCTTTGCCGTGGAAAACGCACCTGAGGATATTCGGGCCGCCTGCACCGGCGTTGTTCCGAGCTGCTATGAAAACGGCGTGGCATACGCCATCTGCCGAGTACTGGAGGAGAAATAGTCATGTTTGGATACAGTGAAGAGGACCTGCACCGCCTGGGGGCGGAGCACACCGCACGGGAGATCGCCCAACAGCCGGAGGTATGGCATAAAACCTTGGCTTTGGTCGGGGACCGGGCGGACGAAATCAAGGCGTTCCTGGCCCGCAGCATCACGCCCGACACCCGCGTCATTCTGACCGGCGCGGGCACATCCTCCTACACGGCAGACCTGGCCCGTTACGGCGCGGCCGCCGTTCTGCCCTGCCAGGTGGAGTCCATTCCCACCACCAGTCTGGTGGCCAGCCCCCAGCTCTATCTGAAGCCCGAGACCCCCACGGTGCTCGTCTCCTTCGGGCGCTCGGGCAACAGCCCGGAGAGTATAGGCGCCTTTGACCTGGTACAGGCGCACACCAGGCAGGTGAAGCACCTGGTCATCACCTGCGCGGCCGACGGCGCGCTGGCCCAGCGGGCCAGGAGTACTCCGGGCAGCTTCCTGCTCCTTCTGCCCGACGAGGCCAACGACCGGGGCTTTGCCATGACCAGTTCCTTCAGCTGTATGCTCCTCTCGGCCCTCCTCCTCTTTGATATCGACCGCCTGGCGGAGAACCGCGCCACGGTGGAGGCCCTCGCCGTCCAGGGACAGCGTCTGCTGGACGAGGACTGGGCGGGGATCAAGGAGCTGGCCGACGCCCGGCCCGAGCGGCTGGTCTACCTGGGCTCGGGCCCTCTGGCCGACCTGGGCAGGGAGCTGGCCCTGAAGAATATGGAGCTGTCCAACGGGCGCATCGTCTCGATGAGCGAGAGCACCATGGGGTTCCGGCACGGACCCAAGACCATTGTGGACGACAAGACCCTGATCGTTGTGCTGGGCTCGGACAGCGCCTATACCCGGGCCTATGTCCGCGATATCACCGCCGAGCTCCACGGCGACCCCGGCACGCACAGGGTGGTGGGGATCACCTACGCGCCCGACCCGGAGCTTGCCGCCAATACCGACCGGTACTTCTGCGTCGCGGGCGCGCCCATGCCCGAGTATTACGCCTGCCTCAACTACGCGCTCTACGGGCAGATGCTGGGGCTTTTCAACTCCATCGCCATCGGCAATCAGCCCGATAATCCCAACCCCAGCGGGGTGGTAAACCGGGTGGTCAAGGGGGTCACCCTCTATCCCTACGGGGAAGGGGCGCTGTGATGATCTCCATCATACTCACCGGCCACGGAAGCTTTGCCGAGGGGCTGTTCAGCGCGGCCAAGCTCATCACCGGCCAGACCAATGCCATCACCTGCGTCGCTTTCCCCGAGACCGACAGCACCGAGGACCTCGGACGCAACCTGCGCGCCGCCATTGACGCCGCCGAGGGCGAGGTGTTGGTTCTGGCGGATATGGCGGGAGGTTCGCCCTTTAAAGAGGCGGTGCTCCTGCGCGCCGCCATGCCCGAGCGTCGGATAGAGGTGGTCTCGGGCGTCAACGCGCCCATGGTAATCTCCGCTCTGCTGGAGCGGGACGGGGAGCGGCTGGACAGCCTTCTCCCCACCCTGCTGGAAGGGGCGAAATTCTCGGTCAGGCAGTATATTCCCGGCGTGCCGGTCACTCTGCCCGACGACGGGGATGACGGTATTTAAGGAGGAGTCACTATGCCATTGGTAACAACGAAAAAAATGCTGGAGGACGCCCGGGAAAACGGCTATGCCGTAGGGGCCTTTAACGTTGAAAACCTGGAGATGGTCATGGCGGTGGTGGCCGCCGCCGAGGAGCTGCGCGCCCCCGTCATTCTCCAGACCACCCCATCCACCGTGCGCTACAGCTCTCTGGACTACCTCGAGGCGATGGTAGAGGTTGCCGCGCGCAGGGCTGACGTGCCTGTGGCCATCCATCTGGACCACGGCGAGAGCTTTGATATGGCCATGGCCGCCCTCAGGGCCGGATACACCTCCATCATGATCGACGGCTCCCACAGTGTCTTTGAGGAGAACCTCGCCCTCACCCTCCGGGTGGCCGAGGCGGCCCACGCCATGGGCGTGCCCGTGGAGGCCGAGCTGGGCAAGGTGGGCGGCAAGGAGGACGACACCGACGGCGGCGACGGCGGCTACACGGTCCCGTCCGAGGCCGCCGAGTTTACAGCGCGCACCGGCGTGGACTTCCTGGCGGTGGCCATCGGCACCGCCCACGGGGTCTATAAGGGGATTCCCCGGCTGGACGTGGACCGCCTTTCCCAGATCGCCGCGCTGGTGGACATTCCTCTGGTACTCCACGGCGCTTCCGGTGTGCCTGACGACGCGGTGAGGGACTGCATCTCCCGCGGCGTGGCCAAGGTGAACTTTGCCACCGAGCTGCGTATCGCCTACTCCGACGGCGTCAAGGCCGCCTTGTCCAAGGACCCCGGGGTCTTTGACCCCAAAAAGTACGGCAAGGCCGGCATGGCCGAGGTCACGCGGGCAGTCAAGGCAAAAATTACCCTCTGCGGCTCCGCGGGAAAAGGATAACACAAAGGGAAAAAGGGCCGTTCTGCTATGGCAGAACGGCCCTTTTTTGCATGGTCCGGACTATCGAGGGGGCCGTCCCCGCAGAGGACGGCCCCAGACATCTCGGCGATATATGGATCACTTTTTGCAGGCGCCTTCTCAGACGCCGCCCACCGTCTCGATCGCATAACCCGAGAGGGTAAAGCCCGCCCCGTCATACCGCAGCCGGGCCGTGAGGGTGGCCGCGTCATAGACGGCGCTACTTCCGTCGAGCGCCAGCTGCAGGCCGAAGATGACCACATAGCCGCCCCTCTCCTGCCGGAAGAAGACCAGGTTCCCAATAGGGGCCAGGCCCAGCGGGTCGGCGTGCCCCTCATACCACAGCCGGTCGGTGCTGCCCGGCGCCGTCAGGGTGACATAGCCGTCTTTGTAGCCGTAGGACACCAGCCCCTCCAGCATGGGGGCAAATTCCGCCCTGGTAAAGGGGTGGTCGGTCCAGGTTTTTCCGTCCCACTCGTAGATGTGCAGCTCATAGACGATGTCGCCGTCGGTATCCTCCACCAGATACTTCACGGTCAGCTCGTTTTCCCCGTCACCGTCTACATCAGCCCAGCTGAGCTCGGGCAAGGTGTGCCGGGCTGTGGCATAGGTCTGGGGAAAGAACTGGAGATAGTCCCCCTTGCGCAGCAGTATCCCCGCCGTGGGGTCCCCGTCGCCGTAGAGGCCGATGCCGGCCTCGGGGAGAAGGGCCAGGCACACGGGGCCGTCCACGCTGGAGATGTTCCCGGCGGGCTCTACCTCGGTGGGGAGATCGGCCGCCGCCCGGCCCTCCCACCAGAGCTTTTCCGGCGCGGCGCTGGGTGCGGAGGACTCCGCCTTCTCCATCATCCCGGCGGGGGAGGAGGCGGCGTCGCCCGTGGGCGCGCTGCAGCCGGACAGCAGCAAGGCCAGCGCCAGAAGAAGAAATCGCTTTTTCATGTGAGCTCCTTTACGTACCGCAGATCCACACAGACCGCGTCGGGCGGGAAGGGGATGTCGGCCGTGCTGCCGTCCCAGACAAATCCGTGGGCGGCGTAGAAGCGCCGGGCCTTCTCGTTCTCCCGCAGAACGAACACAAAGGCGCTGGGGTGTCCCGCCTCCCGGAGACGGCGCACCGCCTCCTCGAAGAGGATGCCGCCGTACCCCCGGCTCCGCTCCTGCGGGTGCGTGTAGAAGGAGACGATCTCTCCCCAGTTTTCATACCCCCGGGAGTCGAACGTGCAGACCGACCCGGCGTTGAGGTTCTCCACCCGGGCGGGGCCGTAGTTGACACAGGCCACCGGAGTGTTTTCCCTGTAAAGGAGAAGACCATGACAGCGCCCGGTCTCATAGTCGTCCCGGAAGAATTTCACCCAGCGGTCGTCGGTGATCTCGCGCGCCATATAGTCGTCGGGCACATAGCCCGCATACGTGTCTCGCCAGCCCAGCGCGTGGATGAGGCTCATGGACTCAAAATGCTCGGGCCTGCAGGCGTTGACAAGCTGTAACTGCTCCATACAATTTCCTCCGCATCCTGAGCTGACGAAACACGCGCGCCAAGCGGCGCGTCACAAGCGTTTTGGCCGGAGCCAGAACCTTGGCCCGTTCATACGCCCACCGGCTCCCGCTCCCCGGCGGGCTCGGCCGCCTTCTCTTTCTCCTTTGCCATGGCCTTGGCGTTGGCCAGCATGAGCTTGATGCGGTTCTCCTGGTTGATCTTGGTGGCGCCGGGGTCGTAGTCGATGGCCACCACATTGCTCCAGGGGTAGTCGTCCTTCAGCTTGCGGATCATGCCCTTGCCCACGATGTGGTTGGGCAGGCA
>JBLJBF010000078.1:0-4759 GCA_047637855.1 Pseudoflavonifractor sp.
TCATCATGCCCAATCATATCCATTTTATATTGCGAATTGGCGCGGGGGATGGCGGGCGACCGCAGGTCGCCCCTACGGTTTCCCGGGTGATGCAGCAATTTAAGGGGGCCGTCACGAAACGCCTGGGGCAGGCGGTCTGGCAGAAGGGGTTTACGACCACATCATCCGCGACGAGCCCGACTATCTCCGCATTTACGAATACCTGGACACCAACCCCGCCCGGTGGGCGGAAGATTGTTACTACAAAGAGGAATGAACCTATGCTTGACCATATCTATGTCAAAGGCGCGCGGGAAAACAACCTGAAGAACATCGACGTGGAGATCCCCCGCGATAAGCTGGTGGTACTCACGGGACTCAGCGGCTCGGGAAAATCCTCCCTGGCCTTTGACACCATTTACGCCGAGGGGCAGCGCCGCTATGTGGAGAGCCTCAGCTCCTACGCCCGTATGTTCCTGGGCCAGATGGAAAAGCCCGACGTGGACTATATCGACGGGCTGTCGCCCGCCATCTCCATCGACCAGAAGACCACCTCCAAAAACCCGCGCTCCACCGTGGGCACCGTCACCGAGATCTACGATTACCTCCGTCTCCTCTGGGCCCGAGTGGGCACACCCCACTGCCCCAAGTGCGGCAAGGAGATCATGCAGCAGACCATTGACCAGATCATCGACCAGGTCATGGCCTTGCCCGAGGCCACCCGCATCCAGGTCATGGCCCCCGTGGTCCGCGCCCGCAAGGGCGAGTACCAGAAGGTCTTTGACGACGCCCGCAAGTCGGGCTACATCCGCGCCCGGGTGGACGGCTCCCTCTACGAGCTGACCGAGGAGATCAAGCTGGAGAAGAACAAAAAGCACAGCATCGAAATCGTGGTGGACCGGCTGGTTATCCGCAGCGACATCGCCCAGCGGCTCACCGACTCGGTGGAGACCGCCGCCGCTTTGACCGGGGGCCTGGTGGTGGTGAACATCGTCGAGGAGGACCGGGACATCCTCTTCTCTCAGAACTACGCCTGCGAGGACTGCGGCATCTCCATTGAGGAGCTGACCCCCCGTATGTTCTCGTTCAACAACCCCTATGGCGCCTGCCCCACCTGTACGGGCCTTGGCAGCCAGCTCAAGGTCGATCCCGACCTCATCATTCCCAACCGGGAGCTCTCTTTGCTGGACGGGGCCATCACAGCCTCGGGCTGGAACAACATCAAGGGGGATTCTATCTCCCGCATGTACTTCGAGGCTCTGGCCCAAAAGTACAAGTTTAAGCTTAATACCCCCATCAAAGACCTCCCAGCCGAGGTGGTGGACGCCATCCTCTACGGCACCAAGGGGGAAAAGCTCAAGCTCACCTACGATCGGGAGCGGGGCCAGGGCACCTTGTACCAGGCCTTTGAGGGTATCTGCAATAACCTGGAGCGCCGCTATAAGGAGACCCAGTCCGACGCCATGCGCCGGGAGCTGGAGGAGTGCATGAGCGAGAGCCCCTGCCCCGACTGCGGCGGGCGGCGGCTCAAGAAGGAGTCTTTGGCCGTCACGGTGGGGGACAGCAGCATCGACGCTTTTACCCGCAAGTCGGTGGTCCAGGCCCTGGGCTTTATCGACGGGCTGGAGCTCTCGGCCCAGAAGATGCTCATCGCCGAGCGTATCCTGAAGGAGATCAAGGAGCGGCTGGGCTTTCTCCGCTCGGTGGGCCTCCAGTACCTGACCCTCAACCGGGCGGCCGCCACGCTGTCGGGCGGCGAGAGCCAGCGCATCCGCCTGGCCACCCAGATCGGCTCCTCCCTTATGGGGGTGCTCTACATTCTGGATGAGCCTTCTATCGGCCTCCACCAGCGGGACAACGATATGCTTCTGGCCACCATGCGGCGTCTGCGGGACCTGGGGAATACCCTCCTGGTGGTGGAGCACGATGAGGACACCATGCGGGCCGCCGACTATATCGTGGACATCGGCCCCGGCGCGGGGGTCCACGGCGGAGCCGTGGTGGCGGCCGGCACGGCCGAGGAGGTTATGAACACCCCAGGCTCCATTACCGGGGACTACCTCTCGGGCCGGAAGAAGATTCCGGTCCCAAGCCAGCGGCGCAAGGGGAGCGGCAAGCTTCTCACGGTCCGCGGCGCGGCCGAGAACAATCTGCAGGAGGTGGACGTGTCCATCCCCCTGGGGACCTTCACCTGCGTCACCGGCGTGTCGGGCTCGGGCAAGTCGAGCCTGGTGAACGAGGTCATTTTTAAACGCCTGGGGGCCGACCTCAACCGCATGAAGGTCCACCCCGGCAAGCATGCGGCCCTGGAGGGGGAGGAGTTTCTGGACAAGGTCATAGACATTGACCAGTCCCCCATCGGGCGCACCCCACGCTCCAATCCCGCCACCTATACCGGGCTCTTCAACGACATTCGGGACCTCTTCGCCTCCACGCAGGACGCCAAGGCCAGGGGCTACGGCCCCGGCCGGTTCTCCTTCAATGTCCGGGGCGGCCGGTGCGAGGCCTGCACCGGCGACGGGCTGCTGAAGATCGAGATGCACTTTCTGCCCGACATCTATGTCCCCTGCGAGGTCTGCAAGGGCAAGCGGTATAACCGGGAGACCCTTGAGGTGAAATATAAGGGCAAGAACATCTTTGAGGTACTGGACATGACGGTGGAGGAGGCCCTGCCCTTCTTCGAGAATCTGCCCCGGCTCTACAATAAGCTCCAGACGCTCCACGAGGTGGGCCTGGGCTATGTGAAGCTGGGCCAGCCCTCCACCACCCTCTCGGGTGGCGAGGCACAGCGGGTCAAGCTCGCCACCGAGCTGTCCAAGCGGAGCACGGGGTCCACCATCTATATCCTGGACGAGCCCACCACCGGCCTGCACACCGCCGATGTGCACAAGCTCATCGAGGTGCTCCAGCAGCTGGTGGACTCGGGCAACACCGTTCTGGTCATTGAGCACAACCTGGACGTCATCAAGACTGCCGACCATGTCATCGATCTGGGGCCGGAGGGCGGCGACGGCGGCGGGTACGTGGTGTGCGAGGGCACGCCGGAGGACATCGCGGCCTGCGCCGCGTCCTATACGGGGCAGTACCTCAAGCGGGTACTGGAGTAAGCCGCCGCCGTTTCTTTTAAAAACGGGTCGATTTCCGCGGCTTTCACCTTCGTTTCCCTCTCCGCATAGGATGGCGCGGAGGTGAGCAATTTGCGTATTCTTATTGACATGATCATTGCTCTTTTGGCCACCGTGGGGCTGCTGGCCCTATGCTGGGGTGTGTTCGGGCGGCTGCTGGCCCCGCTGGCGGGGGCGGGCGTCTTTGCCGTAGTGCGGGCGTCCGGGGCGGGGGAGCGGCTGGAGCACGACGTGTCCAGCCTCCTGTGGCTCCGGGCCGGGGGGCTGGCTCGGCCCGCCATTATCATTTTGGACGAGGGGCTGGATAAGTCCGGCCTGTCCATAGCCGCCGCGCTGCTGAACCGGGAGGCGGGAATCAGCCTGTGCAAGCCGGGCGGGCTGGAGAGCTGCATCACGCAGGAGTAGGCCGCGGGCCCTCCCCGCCGCGGGGAGAGAGAGGGGTAGCGCGTGGAGGAGACCAGAGAACTGGAGTGCGTAGAGGGCACCGTGGAGGCCGTCATTTACCAGAATGAGGAGAACGGCTACACGGTGCTCAAGCTGTCTGCCGGGGAGCGGGGGGCGGTCACGGTGGTGGGCTGCATACCCGGCGCGGCGCCCGGCGAGAGCCTCACCGTGGCGGGGAGCTGGATGCGCCACGCCTCCTACGGGGAACAATTCAAGGCCGAACATCTGGAACGCCGGCTGCCCGCGGGGGAGAAGGCGGTCTTCGACTATCTGGCCTCGGGCGCGGTGCGGGGCATCGGGGCCTCCACGGCCAAAAAACTGGTGGAGGAATTTGGTGCTGAGACCCTCACTGTCCTGGAGGAGCAGCCCGAGCTGCTTACCAAGGTACAGGGCATCACCCGCAAGCGGGCCCTCGCCATGGGGGACGAGTTCCGCCAGCGGATGGGGATGCGCCGCCTGTTGGAGTTTTTGGGGGCGCAGGGCCTGCCGCTCCAGCTGGCCATGCCCCTCTACCGCCGCTACGGCAACGACAGCCTGGAGGCTCTGCGGGGCAACCCCTACCTGCTGGTGGATGAGGAGCTGGACGTACCCTTCTCCCGGGCCGACGACATCGCCATCGACCTGGGCGTGGAGGAGGACGCCCCTCAGCGCATTGAGGCCGGGCTCCTCTTCGAACTGAGCCATAACCTCAACAACGGCCATTCCTTTCTCCCCCGGCGCAAGCTGTTGGGGGCTACCGCCCAGCTCCTCAATCTGGAGGAGAGAGAGGGCCTGGAGGAGGGGCTTGAGGCCCTGCTCCAGCAGGGCCTCGTGGTGCAGGAGACCACGGCGGGGGAGGAGGCTGTCTACCTCTTCGACCTCTACGAGGCCGAGTGCTATACCACCCAGCGCCTCCACGATATGAGCGCCGCCGAGCTCTGCCCGCCCGGGGACATGGAGCGGATCTTGACGGCCATCCAGGCCGAGCAGGGCATTACATACGCCGAGCAGCAGCGGGAGGCGGTGGAGCTGGCCGCCCGCGCCCAGGTCATGCTCCTCACCGGCGGGCCGGGTACGGGTAAGACGACCTCCCTCAAGGGGGTGCTGGCCCTCTTCGACGCCATGGGGCTGGACTCGGCGCTGGCCGCCCCCACGGGCCGGGCCGCCAAGCGGCTGGGGGAGCTGTGCGGGGTGGAAGCCTTCACCATCCACCGCCTGCTGGAGACCCAGTT
>JBLJBF010000079.1:0-5058 GCA_047637855.1 Pseudoflavonifractor sp.
ATGATAGCGATCTCCTCCCGGCGCGTAAAGGTGCCCAGCTTGATGGTGTTGGCGATGATGAAGAGGGAGACCACCACCAGAATGGTGGCCAGAATGACGGCCACTGCGCTGGCGATTTTACTCACCACCACAAAGCCATTGGCCACCTCGCTCTCGGCCCGGGTGTTGACCACTCCGTCCACCTGCCTCACCGCCTCCACCGTGGCGGAAAACTGGGCGATATCCACCACCTTGATGCCGAACCGGTCGCGGTAGACATCGTCGGGCAAGGTCTTGAACATGGCGGCGTTCTCGGTCCCCTCATAGCGGTCGGCGAAGGAGATTTTGGCCTGCGCCTTGCTGGTGAAGGTGACCTCGGCCACGTTCGGCACCTTTTCCAGCCGGGTCTGCAGCGCCTTGAGCTGGGCGTCGGTATAGCTCTCCTCCACAAAGGCGAAAAACTCGTTCTCCTTCTCCAGCCGCCCCAGCATACTGCCCACGTTGAGGGCCACCAGAGAGAAGGAGCCCATGATGAGGAGGCAGGCCACGATCATACACACGGCGGCGAAGGACATGAGCCCGTGCGTGAAGATGGAGCGGAACCCCTCGGAGACAAAATACCCGAAATCAAACCTCTTATTCATTGCTGTAATACCCGCCTGTTCCGTCGCTGATGATGCGCCCGCTCTCGATGGCGACGACCCTTTTGGAGAAACGGTTGACCAGCTCCTTCTCATGGGTGACCACAAGCACAGTGGTGCCCAGCTCGTTGATCCTGCCCAGCAGCAGCATGATCTCCAAAGAGCGCTGAGGGTCCAGGTTGCCTGTGGGTTCGTCGGCGATAATCATGCTGGGGTTGTTGACCAGCGCGCGGGCGATGGCCACCCGCTGCTGCTCGCCGCCCGAGAGCTGGTCGGGCCGCATATCCTTTTTCTTCTCCAGACCCACCAGCTCCAGCACGTAGGGGATACGCTTGCGGATCTCCCGGGGCGAGGCGCCCACCACCCGCATGGCAAAGGTGAGGTTTTCGTACACCGTCTTTTTCTCGATAAGACGGAAGTCCTGAAAGATGACCCCCAGCGTGCGCCGGAGATAGGGCACCTGTCGCGGGGTAATGTTGTTCAGGTTATAGCCGTTCACCATCAGGCGCCCCTCGGTGGGGGCAATCTCTGCGGTGAGCAGCTTTAAAATGGTGGATTTGCCTGAGCCGGACGGCCCCACAAGAAACACAAAGTCTCCGTCATCGATACGCAAATTGACGCCCTTAAGGGCCCGCGTACCGTTGTCGTAGGCTTTGTGGATGTCAATCAGTCTAATCATAGGCGCACTCCATAAACGGCATAGCGGCGGGGGCTGCCCCCCGCCCTACCCGCGCTTTTCGTAGGGCGGGGGACTGCCCCCGCCGTCATTTCAAATTAAGACTCGATCCCGCGGGAAATGAGGTATTTCTTGACCATGAGCGCCACCTTGAAGGTAATGGCGTCGTCAAACTCCCGGAGGTCAAGCCCGGTGAGCTTCTTGATCTTCTCCAGACGGTACACCAGCGTGTTGCGGTGGACAAAGAGCTTCCGGGCCGTCTCGGAGACGTTGAGATTATTTTCAAAGAACTTGTTGATGGTGAACAGGGTCTCCTGGTCCAGCGCGTCGATGGGGTTCTTCTTGAAGACCTCCTGGAGGAACATCTCGCACAGGGTGGTGGGGAGCTGGTAGATGAGCCGCCCAATGCCCAGATTCTCGTAGTTGATGATGCTCTTCTCGGTGTCGAAGACCTTGCCCACGTCGATGGCCACCTGGGCCTCCTTATGGGCGCGGGCCAGGTCGCGGATGTGGTTCACCACGGTGCCGATGCCGATGACGGCCTTGATGTTCAGCTCCTCGGCCAGGGCCTCCTCGATCTGCTTGGCGATCTTATAGAGATCCCGCCCGTCGGAGCTCTCGCCCAGCTGCTTGATAAGGGTCACGTCGGTCTCGCTGGTGGAGAGAACAAAGTCCACTTGCCGGTCGGGGAAGAGGGACTGGACCACATCGATGGCTGCCACGTCCCCCCCTCCGGTCTGGCGGATGAGGAAGACGGCCCTGGGCATTTCGGAGACAAAGTGCAGCTCCTTGGCACGGACATAGATGTCGCCCAGAAGGATGTTATCCGAGATAATGCTCTTGACGAAGGTGGCCTTGTCGTGCTTCTCCTCATAGTAGGCCTTGGCGCCGTTGAGGGCCACCACGGCCAAGGTGCACACAAGACGGGCCTGCTCATCCTCGCCGCGGACGAAGACGGCGTATTCGAACTGGGAATTCCAGCTTGTGAGGGTCTTAAAGGTCTTGCCCTCAAAGGTGATACAGTCCCCGCCCGCGCCGTTTACCGCCTCTACTACGCCGGGCCAGCGCTCACCAATATTGGTGAGCTCATTGCACGCCACCACCGTCCCCTCAGAATCAATGACTCCGATCGCTCTATCCGTGCTGTCTTTCATCTGCAACACAACGCTTTGGAAAATTCTGCTGGACATTGTGATAGCCTCCTCGACTTCTTTTTCCGCGGTAACGCACATTTTCTTGTTCATTATAGCGGATATTTTTGTGCATTACAATAGGGAAATGCAAAACTTTTGTGGAAATTGCCGAAAATATTTCAAACCCAGAAGGGTTCAGCCCTTGAGGGCGCTCAGCTCGGCCTCGGTCAGGGGCCGCCACGCTCCGGCCGCCAGACCCTCGTCCAGGGTAAGAGGTCCCATGGTCAGGCGCTTGAGGTAGATCACCGGCTTGCCCAACGCGGCGAGCATCCGTTTGATCTGGTGGTACTTCCCCTCCCGCAGGGTCACCAGGGCAGTACCCGGCTCCTCCAGCGGCTCCAGCCCGGCGGGCAGGCAGGTGTACCCGTCCCCCAAGGTCATGCCGCGGGCAAAGGCCCCTGCGTCCTCCCCGTCCAGCACCCCGTCCGTCCGGACAAAATAGGTCTTGTCCACGTGTTTTTTGGGGGAGAGCAGCGCGTGGGCCAGCTCCCCGTCGTTAGTGAGGAGGAGGAGACCCTCTGTGTCCTTGTCCAGCCGCCCGGCGGGGAAAAGGCCGATCTTGCGCAGATGGGCGGGCAGCAGCTCCAGCACGGTGGGCTGGCGGGGGTCCTCGGTGGCCGAGACCAGCCCGGCGGGCTTATGGAGCATGAGGTAGGTGAACAGCGGGGCCAGCACCTGCTCCCCGTCCACCCGCAGGTCAAGGCCCTCCCGCTCATACTTTCCGTCGGCCGTCCGGACCGCCGCGCCGTCCGCTGTCACCCGTCCGGCCCGCACCAGGTCCCGCACCTCCCGCCGTGACCAGCGCCCCGTCCCTGCCAGAATTTTGTCCAGTCGCTCCACGCGCGCCCACCTCTCTGCCCGACTTGTCCTTTTTTATCTTATTTTATCATATCCAGAGTCTGATGAACATATAAATTACCAGGAATTGAAATGGAGGGAGCGTTGCGCTGTGTTTATCTTTACCGCGAAAGTCAACCGCAAAAAGCTGATTCTGGGAGCGGTGGCCGCGGTGTTCCTATGCGGGGCTGCTATCTTCGCCGCCACCGCGCTCAACGCCAGGGGGGCGGCCGCCCTCTCCACAGGCAGGGAACCCACCGGCGTAAAGACCAACGAGGACCGCGTTGCCTATCTGTCCGGCTACGGCTGGACCGTCACGGCGCAGCCGGTCGCCGTGGAGGAGCTGATGATCCCCCAGGAGTTCGACGCCACCTACGCCCAATACCTTGAGCTGCAGGCCACCCAGGGATTTGACCTGACCAAATACTGCGGCAAGCGGGTCAAGCGGTACGCCTACGCCATCACCAACTACCCCACGGGGGAGAAGGGCGTGCAGGCGGGCCTGCTGATCTATAAGAACACAGTCATCGGGGGCGAGGTGCTGTCGGCCCAGCTGGACGGTTTTATCCATGGTCTGAAGATGCCGTCATGACCCGCCTCCTCACAGCCGACGCAAAAAAGAGCGGAGCCAAAAGGCTCCGCTCTTCTTATCGTATCAATTAAAGGGTATCGGTAACCACGCCGGAGCCGACGGTACGGCCGCCCTCGCGGATGGCGAAACGCAGGCCCTTCTCGATGGCGATGGGGGTGATGAGCTCCACGTCCATGACCACGTTGTCGCCGGGCATGCACATCTCAGTGCCCTCGGGCAGAGTGATGACGCCGGTCACGTCGGTGGTACGGAAGTAAAACTGGGGACGGTAGTTGTTGAAGAAGGGGGTGTGACGGCCGCCCTCCTCCTTGCTCAGGACATAGACCTGGCCCTTGAACTTGGTCAGGGGCTTGATGGAGTTGGGCTTCGCCAGAACCTGGCCGCGCTCCACATCGTTCTTGGCAACGCCGCGGAGCAGGCAGCCCACGTTGTCGCCGGCCTCGACATAGTCGAGGATCTTGCGGAACATCTCCATGGAGGTGACGACGGTCTTCTTCTTCTCCTCGGTCAGACCGACGATCTCGACCTCTTCGCCGGCCTTCAGCTGGCCGCGCTCCACACGACCGGTAGCGACGGTGCCGCGGCCGGAGATGGTGAACACGTCCTCAACGGGCATGAGGAACGGCATGTCGGACTTACGGTCGGGGGTGGGGATATAGCTGTCAACAGCGTCCATAAGCTCTTTGATGCAAGCATAGTCAGGATCGTTCATGTCGTTGGTCTCGCAAGTCAGGGCGTTAAGCGCGGAGCCCTTGATGATGGGGATGTCGTCGCCGGGGAACTTCTCCTTGGTGAGCAGCTCGCGGACTTCCATCTCGACCAGCTCGATCAGCTCCTCGTCGTCAACCATGTCGCACTTGTTCAGGAACACGACCATGGCGGGCACGCCCACCTGACGGGCGAGGATGATGTGCTCGCGGGTCTGAGCCATGGGGCCGTCGGTAGCGGCAATGACCAGGATCGCGCCGTCCATCTGGGCAGCACCGGTGATCATGTTCTTGATATAGTCGGCGTGGCCTGGGCAGTCGACGTGGGCATAGTGGCGGGTGGCAGTCTGGTACTCCACGTGGGAGGTATTGATGGTAATGCCGCGCTCGCGCTCCTCGGGAGCCTTGTCGATGCTGGCGTAATCGGTGAAGG
>JBLJBF010000080.1:0-11492 GCA_047637855.1 Pseudoflavonifractor sp.
GGAGGCATAAGCCGCGTCCAGCACCTTAAAGCGCTCGGTCTCGCGGTACCCCTCGATGGTGGTGACGGTGCTGCCCTCCACGCGCCCCATGGCCACCATGCAGCTGTTGACCAGCCTGCCGTCCAGAATCACGCTGCACGCGCCGCATTCGCCCTCCTTACAGCCGCACTTCACGCCGGTATTCTCAAACCCGTCGCGCAGCACCTCCAGTAGCCGGGCGGTGGCGCTGCCCTCGTAAGTGACCTGCTTTCCGTTCAGGATAAAAGTAATGCCGTCCATTAGATCGCCTCCTTTTGCGCGCTGGCCTGCAGGACTTTTAATGCGTCCTCGGTGCTGAATGGAGCGTGGTGCAGGCAGACGCCGCCAAGGGCCTGCTCCATCGCCTCGACATACGCGCCGGGTGCTCCTACCAGGGGCAGCTCGCCCGCGCCCTTTGCGCCATAAGGCCCAAGGGGATATTCCTCCACGTGCATTTTCACTTTCAGGTTGGGGATGTCCACCGAGGTGGGAATGATGTAGTCGCTGAAGCTGTTGTTGCGAATGCGGCCCTTGGCGTCGGTATGCATCTGCTCCATGCTGGAATAGCCCAGGCCCTGCATGAGGCCGCCCTCCATCTGGCCGACCACAATATTCATGTCAATGGGTGTGCCCACGTCAAAGCTGGCCCAGGCGCCCAGCACCTCGTTTACGCCGGTCAATGTATCTACCTGCACCTCCACCGCACAGGCGGCCCAGGCATAGGTGGGGTAGGCGTCGCCCTGGAACTTATCAAGGTAGAAGGGGATGACGAAATCCGGCTCCTTGAAGTGCTCCTCAACGACCTGCTCCTCGCCCTCCTTCCACTGGCTGCGCAGGTTGATGGCAGCACGGCGCAGAAGCTCGCCCACCGTCATCAGGCTGCGGGAGGCCACCGTGGGGCCCGAGTCGGGCACGCGGTCGGTGTCCGGATTTTCATAGCTCACCTTGTCGAGGGGCAGGTTCAACTCGCTTGCGACAATTTTACAGAAGGTGGTCTTGAGGCCCTGGCCAATATCGGTCTGGCTGGCCAGGCACTCCACAAGGCCCTCCTTGGTCTTGCGCAACTTAACCACGGCCTTGATGAGGTCCCGCTCGCCGCTGCCGGTAAAGCCCGCGCCGTGGAACCAGACGCTCAGGCCGATGCCCTTGCGGAAGCGCCCGGTCTGGGGCTTCTGGTACTCGGCCCACTTCTCCCGGTAGCCGCTCATCTCCTCCGCCTCGGCTATCATGGCGGGCAGGGGCACGGGGAAATGGTACTTGCCGCCGGTGGAGGTGGTGTCGTTCTGCGCTACCAGATGCCGCTTTTTAAAGTGCAGCGGCTCCTCGCCCAAGTCCTTGGCGATGTGGTCCATCATCATTTCAACGGCGAAGAAGGTCTGCGGCGCGCCAAAGCCGCGGTAGGCCCCGGTGGGGATGGTGTTGGTCTTCATGGCGCGGCCGCGCACCTTGAGATTGCTTACCCGGTATACGCCGGGAGACGCGATGATGCCGCGCTGGAGCACCACGGCGGAGAGGGTGGTAAACCCGCCGGAGTTAAACTTTACGTCGATGTCCATGGCCGTGACCGTGCCGTCCTTTACCGCCACCTTGTACCGGCAGAGGGAAGGGTGGCGCTTGGAGGTGAACTCCATGTCCTCCCGCCGCCCGTAGATCACGCGCACGCGCTTGCCGCCCGCCTTATAGGCGGCCACGGCCACCTGGCAGGCCAAAATGGAGGGGTACGCCTCCTTCCCACCGAAGCCGCCTCCGGTGGTGTCCTGCATGACGCGCACCTTATCGGGGGTCAGGCCCGCCGCCTTGGCGATCGCCCCGTGTACATAGTAGGGACACTGCATACTGCCGTGCACCGTCATTTTCCCGTCCTTATATTCGGCGATCATGCCCTGGGTCTCAAGATATGCCTGCTCCTGGTAGCCAGTCTCAAATTCTTCGTCATATACCTTGTCGGCCTCGGCAAAGGCGGCGTCCACATCGCCCTGTCCAAAGTTATAGTCAAAGAAGACGGTGTCCGCGTCCCGGATGTCCAGAACGGCGGGCAACACCTCATACACCACATTGACCGCGGCGGCGAGGCGCTCCACCTCTTTTTCATCCGGACCTACCACCATCAGCACCGGGTCGCCAATGTACTCCACCGTCTCATCGGCATACACGGGGGTGTCGTCCATCACGATATGGACCTGGTTGGTGCCCGGCACGTCGCTTTTGTCCACCGAAAAATAGCCTTCCGGCATGGGCGGGAGCTGAATGTCCAGTATGCGGGCGCGGGCGTGGGGCGAACGCACCAGCTTGCCGTACAGCACGCCGTCGCAGGGCCAGTCTGCCACATAGATGGCGCTGCCGTCCATCTTAGGCGCGTGGTCTTTTTTGACAACCGATCTACTGATTTCTCTCATTGCAAGCATTCCTCCTTTTCATGTTTCAAATTGCGCTTGATACAGCTGTGGGAAGTGGATAGCGGGCATCCTGCTTCTGCTCTATATACCGCAGCAGCCTGCGGTAGTCGTCGGGTGTGTCGGTGTCCAAAGTACAGCCGGTGTCGTCCACGGCGACCTCCGCCGTCTCCCCCTCGTACTGTTTCCATACCTCGCGCAACCCACCCCCGCCGTGAAAGGCCAGAATAGACGGGATGCACTCCGCCGAAACCAACGGGGGGTGCTTACGTCGCCCGGAAAAGGTAGGAAAGGCCAGCTTGGCCCCGGTTTTCTGCAGGGCGGCGCGCACAAGCAAAAAGGTTTCGCCGTCCACCGCGGGCATATCGCCTGGCAGCAGAAAGAAGGCCACGCAGGGCGGCAGCGCGGCAGCCCCGATTTTGGCCGACGCCAGCATATCGGTGCTCTCATAGTCTGGGTTACGGACGATCCCCACCTCCTGATGGGAAAAACGCCTGCGCAGCACGGTCTCCACCTGGTCGGCTTGGTAGCCCAGCACCACAGTGACGTGAGCCACCCCGCCGCCGAGCATGCTCTGGATGCTGCGCTCGATCAAAGTCTCCTCCCCCACCGGCATCAGGGGCTTAAAACTGCCCATACGGCTGGAGAGACCCGCTGCCAGGATAAGACCGTTCACCTTCATTTTTTTGCCTTCTTATAGTAGGTGTCCTGCAGCGGGAGGCGTGTGCGCAGCTTGCCGTCAAGACGGTAATAGGCGTGGGCGCAAGCCGGAGAAGTCGGGATAAGGCACAGCTCACCCACACCCTTGGCCCCCATGGCAAGGGGGAGCTTTGCCCCGGGTGCCTGAATCAGCTTCACTTCGATGGGGGGCGCGTCGGGGGCGCGCATCAGGCCCAGCGTGCCAAATTTCACCTTGGGGTATCCGCCCTCGATGGGGAAATCCTCCGTCAGGGCAAAGCCGAGCCCCATTACGATTCCGCCCTCGATCTGCCCCTCCACGCTCTGGATATTGACCGGCGTACCCACGTCGTAGGCGGCCACGACCTTATCGATCCTGCCGCTCTCCTCCAGCACCACCACCTGCGCGCCATAGCTGTAGCTGACGTGGCTTACGGGGTTTTTCTTGTCCGTACCCATGGGGTCGGTGATGGGCACGTACTCGCCGTAAAACTCCTGGCCCTCCAGGTCGGCAAGGGCTTTGCCGGAGTTTAGCGCCTCAGCCAGCTTTTCACCGGCCCGGCGGGCGGCCTCGCCGGTCACCACCGTCTGGCGGCTGGCCGTGCTGGTGCCGCTGTCGGGGGTGCGCACGGTGTCGGGCCGCTCGTGGTAAACACGGCTGGGGTCAAGCCCGGTCATCTCGCACACCATCTGGGTGCAGACCGTGGCGATGCCCTGGCCCATGCAGGCGGCGCTGGTGCGAATGTGGACGATGCCGTTTTCAACGCTGAGGAGCACCCGCCCGGTGTCCCGGATGCCGATGCCCTTGCCGCTGTTTTTAAAGGCACAGGCAAGGCCGGCGTAGGGGTGGGTCTCGTAAACATCCTTCACCGCCTCAAGGCACTCGGCCATGGCGCAGTTCTCGTCCGCCAGCTGGCCGTTGGGCAGTTCCTGCCCGGGGCGGATGGCGTTTTTGTAGCGGATTTCCCACGGGGAAATACCCACCAGCTCGGCCAGAAGATTGAGGTTATTTTCGGTGGCAAAGCACGACTGGGTCACGCCAAAACCACGGTACGCCCCGGCCACCACGTTGTTGGTGTACACGCTCATGCCGAGTATGTCCACGTTTTGATAATTGTATGGCCCGGCGGCATGGGTGCAGGCCCGCTGCAGCACCGGCCCGCCCAGGCTGGCGTACGCCCCGGTGTCGGCAATCAAAATCGCCTTCATGGCCGTGAGGTTCCCCTCCTCGTCGCAGGCGGTGGTGAACTCCATGTCCATAGCATGGCGCTTGGTGTGGTAGAGAAGGCTCTCCTGGCGGCTGAACTTTACCTTGACCGGTGCCTTCACATACCAGGCCATCAGCGCGGCGTGGTGCTGTACGCTCATGTCCTCCTTGCCGCCAAAGCCGCCGCCCACCAGTTTGCTCTGGCAGTGCACCTTTTCCTCCGGGATCTTCAGCATGGCGGCGATCTCGTGCCTTTCGTCGTATACGCTCTGGGCGCCGCTGTACAGGAAGATGCCGTCCTCACCTTCGGGCATAGCAATGGCGCACTCGGGCTCCATAAAGGCGTGGTCGTTGAAGGGGGTATAGTATTTGCGCGTGACCACATACTTCGACTGCTTAATGACGGCGTCCGCGTTGCCGCGAATCAGAATCTCCTTGCGCATGATGTTGCCGCCCTTGTGGATCAAAGGCGCGTCGGCTTTCAGGGCGTCGGTGGGGCTGGTAACGGGGATAAGCTCGGTGTAGTCCACCTCGATGAGAGCGAGCACCTCGTCCAGCGCCTCCTGGGTTTTGGTGCATACCAGCGCAATGGCGTCCCCGATGTAGCGCGTGGTGTCCCCCTCGGCGATCATTACATCCCAGTCGGGAATGATGTGGCCGGTCTTATTGTAGGGGACGTCCCTGGCGGTCAGGATCTTCACGCACTGGGGATGGGCCTCCGCCTTGGAGAGGTCGATCTTATTGACCACCGCGCGGGGATATTTGGAGCGCAGGGCCTTGGCGTACAGCATACCCGGCAGCACGACGTCGTCCACAAACTCGCCGGTTCCTAAGACCTTCTCCCGCACGTCGGGCCTGGAAAAGCGGCGGTTGACGCCGGTGGCTGTCTCGGGCGCAGGAATGGGGCGGTCTTCCCGGAAAAACTCCGCGGCCATCAAAATGGCGTCTTCAATTTTTGCGTATCCGGTGCAGCGGCAGATGTTTCCCCGCAGCGCGGCCTTCACCTCGGCGCGGGTGGGGCTTTGATTCTCGTCCAGGAGGGCCTTGGCCGAAATGACCATGCCGGGGATGCAGAAGCCGCACTGCACGGCTCCGGCCTCACCAAAGCAGTAGGTGTACACATCCTTTTCCCGCTCGCTCAGGCCCTCCACCGTAACGATGCTCTTGCCCTCAAACTTGGATAGGTTCTGGGTACAGGCCTTTACCTTTTTTCCGTCCACCAATATGGTGCAGGTGCCGCAGGCGCCCTCGCTGCACCCATCCTTCGTGGCGGTCAGCCGCAGATCGTCCCTCAAAAAAGATAATAGGCGCTTATCCTTCTCTGTGTGGACCTGGGTTCCGTTTATAGTCAGGGTAAACATCGCTTCTCCTCCCGCTTATTGTGAAATTGTGTAAAATTACGATACCGATTGTCTCTATTGTAGTGTGTAACGCTCGGTTATGCCAAATTCTTTGTTGGAGGAACATGACCCCTGATCTGTAAAACCGGCCCGTCTCCTAAGGAGACGGGCCGGTTTCGCGGTGTGCTTTCACGGTTCAGGACGGGAGAGGGGTAATCTTACGGAGCATCTGATAAAATCCCCCATTGGTGCAATCGATGACCCTCTCCTCATATTCCTGCCAGGCCTTTAAAAAGGCAAGGCCTTGCTGGGTCAAATCGCTCCGGCTTCCCTGCGTGCCGCCTTTGCGGCGGGTGATGAGCTCATATCCCAAGGCCGCCTCCAGCTTATTGAGCATATCCCACGCCTTGCTCTGGGAGAGAGCCATCATGGTGCTGGCGGTGCGGACCGAGTGGGTCTCGCCGATCAACAGCAGCAGCAGCTTCGCCCTGGCGTTGAACAGCTCCTCCTCCCGCTCCAGGCTGAGCCGCAGGCGGGGATGTAAAAACGCGGCCTTGTGTTCCTCGTAATACGCCTGCAAGCGGCTTTGCTGATGAATGGTGAGCAGAATGCCCTCGTCGCTGACCGCTACCGAAGTGCGGCGCTGAGGCATGGAGGCGAGAACTCCCCTCAATCCCGTTTCGCCCCGCCAGGTGAGAAAGTCCGGCACCACAGTATCGGAGAATAAAATAGGATGCCCGCCCCTGCCCATGTAGGCGGGGGTGACAATTTCGCCCGCCGTCCCGAGTAAGGCGTGGAGTGTATCGGGGCGAAAGATCGGCGTATTCACCGGGGAAAATACGATCCGCTCGCACTTCCCCCGCAAAAAAGAGAGGCCGATTTTTACCGAGTCGATCAGCTCGGGGTCTTCAAATTCCTCATTGTGCAAAAAGACCACGCCACGGCCGGCCAGCCTGTACTTGACCTCATCGGCCTCCACTCCCGTCACCACGACGATGGGAAATACGCCCGCCTGCTGAAAGGTAAGCACGATGCGCTCCACCACGCTGATGCCGCCAAGCTGTAGCGTGGGGCGGCTGGCCTTTTTACTGGCGGCAGCGATAAGCCCCCCAACTCTGCCTATGATCAACCGCAAGCCCCTCCTTTCGTGACTGCCGCGCTTCGTCCAGCCATTTTTTCTATTGTATCACATCCCTCAAAACTTACAACCACATTGTCCGACCCGGCACAGCCTGTACCTGCCCTGTTTTACGGCCATATTTCCCGCAGCTCATCTTTGCGAAACTGCTGGAACTGCCTCTGCACCTTAGGCAAGGCGCCCCTGCTGATGGGAACCCTGTGCGTGCCGCCCACCACAAAATCCATCTCCCGCATATCCTGCACATGGACGAGGTTGACAATATAGCTGCGGCGACAGCGCAGGAAAGGCAGCCCGTCCAGCATATCAATGAGCGTATCGAATACCATATTGGATCGCAGCTCTCCCTGGGCGGTCATAAAAACGCAGTTTTTCCGCTGCGCCTCTACATAGAGAATATCATGCAGCCGCAGGGAGACATTCTGGCGGTTCACCACGATCTCCATGGCTCTGCTGTAACGCTCCATCTTCCCCCGGCACTTCTTCATAGCTCTCAGAAAACTTGCCTCGGTCACAGGCTTGACGATATAGTAGACCGCTGCGTCGCAGCCAGCAATCCCGTAGTCCCCGCTGATCGTGGTGAAGATGATGACGGCCTCTTTGCCGGCGGCATGGATTTTTTCGGCGGTGTCCAGCCCGGTGAACCCGCCCCGGGTCATGAAGAGGTCCATGAAAATAATCTGATAGGCACCCGGCCGGAAGGCGGGCAGGAACGCTTCTCCGCTCTCAAAGAAGTCCACCTCTGCGGCATAGCCCCGGGTTTGCAGATAGCGGTCAAGGAGTGCGCCCAGCTTTGCCGCATCCTCTTTTCTGTTCTCGCAGATTGCCATTTTCACACGCCCATCTCCCCCGTCCTCTCGGTGTTTTGCCGCCGGGGAAAAAACACCGCGCTGTAAAAGATAGGTTTATGGAGCGCATAGCCCCCCTCCTGCTCGCCCTGCTGCTGACCCTCTCCCCTGCCGTCCGTGCCGCCGAGGGAGGCGGTGCGGTGCGGGTTGGCGCCATCGACTCGGGCATACTGGCCACTCATCCCGCCCTCGAAGGGGTTGCCATTGAGCAGGGTGAGAATTTTGTGTTTCAAGGCGCGTCGTCAAAGGACCTGTTGGGCCACGGCACCCGCATCAGCCACCTGATTGCGGACCAATGCCCGGCGGCCACGCTGGTGCCCCTTGCGGTGGCCTCCCGCTATCCGTCCGGCCTGCAGGCGGTCTGTGGCCCGGACGTCATCGCCAAGGCCATCGTGGATGCCATAGACAGGTATGGCTGCCGGGTGCTGAATCTCAGCATCGGCGTGACCGAGGATGGTCAGGCTCTGCGCGACGCGGCCGCCTATGCGGAGGAGCGAGTCGTTCTGCTGGTGGCGGCCGTCGGGAATGGGGGGATCACCGCCCCGGGGGCCCGGTTCTTCCCCGCCGCCTATGACGCCGTCGTGGCGATAGGTGCGGTAGATGGCAGCGGGATTGTCGCGCCCTTTTCTCAGGCAGGCTATCCCTTCGTCTGCGCCAGGGGGGTAGACGTGGAAGTCCTCTCCTTCGGCTTTTCCATCGTGCCGCCCAAGGTATCGGGGACCTCCTGCGCGACCGCCACCGTCACAGGCCTCGCCGCCGAGCTGCTGCACCGCAACCCTGACTGGAGTGCCAGGGAGCTGCGGGACGCGCTGCGTAACTCTGCCCGGAGCGAGAGCGCAGGATATGACAGCCGCTGCGGCTGGGGCGTCGTAGCTTAACCTTCCGCCAAAGCAAGGCCGCGCCCTCTCACAGACCGAGTGGGGCGTGGCCTTGCCCGTCCCTCCCAAGTTCAAAACCTGCACCCTTCTCCACAGGGCCGGAAGGCAGATGCCTGCCATCCGCTCCGTGCGCGGCACTTGTTATGGCGGTTTTATCATGGTACAATAAGCGCACCACAAGGTAAACGGACGCTGCATCAAGCGAGAGGCGTTCCTTGTGGGTGGAAACGTAATCTGCTCTTGTCGGCACGGAAAACCCTTTTAAGGGAGAAGGAGACGTATCGCCATATGAAATTAAAACCCCAAAAACAGCTTCTTGCTTTGGTGGCGCTTGTGATATTGCTCACGCTGGGCTCCGTTCCCGCTCTTGCGGCGGAGAAGGGCATCCCCTCCATCCAGGTGAGCGCCGTACTGGCACCAGACGGGTCCGCGGTCATCACCGAGATTTGGGACGTGCGGGGGGTATCCGGAGGCACGGAATATTATAAAGCGCTCAACCACATGGAGGGTATGCGCGTGCATTCCCTCATGGTGTGGGATGAGTCGGGCACACCGTATCAGACGCTGGACAGCTGGAACACGGGCTTGACGCTTTCCGAGAAGGCGGGCACCTGCGGTATTTTAAACACCTCCGACGGCTATGAGCTCTGCTGGGGCATCGGCAGCTATGGCGACCACCGGTATACCATCCAATACAGCATAGAGGGCCTGGTGAAGGACTACGGCGACTACGCGGGGTTTTACCATCAGTTCATCTCCGAGCTCTCCAGCGCCCCCGGGTCCGCCGAGGTCCAGATCCGGCTGGCCGATGCGCGCCTGACCGAAGGGGACGCGCGGATTTGGGGCTATGGCTTTCCGGGCGAGGTGGAGATCGGCGGCGACGGCGTGCTGCGTGCCTTTTCCACGCATGCGCTGGGCCGCAGGGACTATGTGAACGTGCTCTGCCGCTTTGAGAAAGACCTGTTCCCTGCGGCGGCCAAGGCGGGCATTTCGTTTGAAAAACTGCAAGGCTCCGCGGAGGGGCGCGGCTCCGGGACAGGCGCGACTGTAGCCGCCCTTTTGGGCGGAAGTATTGCTGTGGCAGCCCTTTTGGCCGGCTTCATGGCCATGCTCTTTTTGTCGCGCTGCAAGCTGGCGGATGGCACCGTGGTGAAGTTCCCCAAGCGGAAGGAGATCAAAGCCAGCCGGTCCATTCCCTTTCACGGCAGTATTCCTGCTGTGTATTCCGCGATGAGCCTGCTGCGCCGGGGAATCGCCTGCCAGCGCCTCATGGGCGCCTATCTCATTCGCTGGCAGGAGGCAAGGTATATCCGCATCGAGAAACGGGGAGTGGGGGCGAAGAAGCAGGAGGAGGTCGTTGTTTTTTCCTCCCGGACCGTGCCGCTCCAGGGCGCGGAGAGAACCCTGTACCAAATTTTAATCGGCGGCGCCGACCGGGACGGCGTCCTTTGGACCTCCGCCATAGAGGAGAGCGCGGAAGCGCTCTACAAGGAGCTGACAGCGTGGGCCAATGAGGTACAGGAGGACGGCCGGAGAGAGCTGATCGCGTCAGGCATGGCGGCGATGGATGGGAAAGGCGCAGTCCGCTTGACAGCCGCAGGATTTCAGCAGGCGCTCAGTGCCCTCGGGCTTCAGAAATACCTGGCGGAACTGGGCGTACCGCGCGGCGACGCACCCCCTCCGACGGAGCTTTGGGGGAACTATCTCGTGTTCGCCGCCCTGTTTGGCACGGGGGAGCAAGTCCTCGCGCATATGAAGGCCCTGGACCCCGCCTATTTTGACACCTTCTCAGGCCTGTATGGCTGCAATGCCTACACCATGATGTACTTTATGACTATGACGAACCATATCTCCAACGCCTATACGCCGAGCACGGACGGGATGGGCGGCGTGGCCGGCTCTATCGGCGGCGGCGGTTTCTCCGGAGGCGGAGGCGGCGGAAGCCGGTAGTGGAGAAAACGAAGAGCCGTCTGAGAATTTGTGATTCTCAGACGGCTCTCTTTTATTTTCATGAACCGCGGCGTCAGGACAGCCGGCATTTGAAATCGGCGTAGCCGAACCGCTTCACCAGCTCGATCTCTCCGCTCTGCCGGCGCAGCGCAATGGAGGGAAGACAGATCCCGTTGAAGGTGTTGTTCTTCACCATGGAGTAGATGGCCATGTCGCTGAATACCAGCCGGTCGCCCGGCTTGAGGGGCCGGTCGAAGGAATAGTCGCCGATGATGTCCCCGGCCAGGCAGGTAGACCCCGCAAGGCGGTAGGTGTGCGCCTTTTCCCCCGCCTGGCCGCTGCCCTCCAGCGGGGGGCGGTAGGGCATTTCGATGACGTCGGGCATATGACAGGCGGCAGAGGCGTCCAGCAGGGCGATCTCTATGCCGTTTTCCACCACGTCGAGCACGCTGGCCACCAGGAAGCCCGCGTCCAGGGCCACGGCCTCCCCCGGCTCCAGGTAGACCGCGACGCCGTACTTTTCCCGGAAGCGCCGGATGGCGGCGATGAGAGCCTCCCGGTCGTAGTCCGGACGG
Source organism: Pseudoflavonifractor sp. (assembly GCA_047637855.1). Taxonomy (GTDB): domain Bacteria; phylum Bacillota; class Clostridia; order Oscillospirales; family Oscillospiraceae; genus Pseudoflavonifractor. Next base: position 11,026 of record JBLJBF010000080.1, read on the forward strand.
GTGATGTGGTGCCCGCCGCCGAAGTTGACCCATTTCATCCGGGGCAGAAATGCGCCGAACTGCTCCTCCATCGCCGCCAGAGTTTCGATAAGCGCGTGGCTGTTCTGCTGACAGAGGGTATGGAAATGCAGGCCCTCAAGTCCCTCCAGCAGGTCCGGGCGGAAGTGCTCTCTGATCACGCCCAGCCGCGACCCTGCGGCGCAGGGATCATAGATGCCATGCTCCTGGGTGGAGCAGGCGGGGTTTACGCGGATGCCGCAGCTCTTGCCCGCGGCAAGGGCTCTGCCGCGGTACTTCTCCCACTGGCGGAAGGAGTTGAAGCTGATATGGTCGCACAGGCTCAGAATCTCGTCAAAATCCTGCTCCACATAGGCGGCGGAGAAGATATGGGTCTCTCCCCCCATCTCCTCCCGGCCCAGCCTTGCCTCAAAGAGCCCGCTGGCCGTCGTCCCGTCCAGGTACTGCCC
>JBLJBF010000081.1:0-9775 GCA_047637855.1 Pseudoflavonifractor sp.
GAAAGGCTGACGACTCGTCAGCCTTTCTTTTTATTTCCATGTTACGCCCGGGGGTGGGCCTTGTTGTACACGTCCTTCAGCTTCTGGTTCACGAGCTGGGCATAGATCTGGGTAGAGGAGATATCGGCGTGGCCCAGCATCTCCTGAATGGAGCGCAGATCGGCCCCGTTCTCCAGCAGATGGGCGGCGAAGGAGTGGCGCAGCGTGTGGGGCGTGATCTCTTTCTTGATGCCGGCCTTTTCCTGGTAGAGCTTGATGATCTTCCAAAAGCCCTGGCGGCTCATGCGCTCCCCGCTCATGTTGACGAAGAGGGCGCTCTCGCCCGGCCGCTCCAGCATCTGGGGGCGCACCCGGTTCACATACTCGGCGAGGGCGCGGACGGCGGCGGGGTAGAGGGGGATGATGCGATCCTTCAGCTTTCCCGGACAGCGGACAAAGCCCGCCGAGAGGTTCAGATGCTCCATATTCAGCCCGATGAGCTCCGACACACGGATCCCCGTGGCGTAGAGGAGCTCCAGCATGGCCTTGTCCCGGCAGCCCTTGACGTCGCTGTGGTCGGGCTGCTCCAGAAAGAGATCGACCTCCTTGCTGGTCAGAATCTGGGGCAGCTTGCGCTCCACCTTGGCGGGGACGATGCCCTTGGCCGGATTCACGCCCACCACGCCCGCACCGATCAGGAAGGTGTAAAAGGACTTGATGGACGCAAGTCCCCGCGTGACGGTGGCCACCGACTTGCCCACCGACGCGAGGTGCTTTACATAGTGCTCAACATCCTCCTGCTCGGCCTGGCGGGGGGTGAACCCCTCGCCCTCCGCCCAGTGGAGGTATTGGCCGATGTCCCGCAGGTAGGAGCTGAGGGTGTTGGGCGAGGCCTTCTTTTCAGTTGTGAGGTACGCCTCGTACTCTTTCAAATACTCCATAAACCTGCCGCGTCTCCATCCTATGTAATCTCCAGGCGGTGCTCACGCCGAAATCAACTCGGCCATGCCCGACACCATGGCGGGCACGGCGAGATACTCCAGCAAAATACACACACAGAACGCCCCGGCACACACACCGCAGCGCAGAAAATAAGCTCTCCCGAAGGGGGAGGAACGTTTCCCCTCTCCCAGCGCACGACCCGCCAGAGCGCGGGCGGCGGCAAAGCCATGAACCCCCAGCCCGAAGAGCGCGGGAACCGAAAAAAGGCCGGATACCCCGAATACCACCACCGCCATCAGCCCGCCCGCTCCGCCAAAAATGCGGGAAAATGAGGCGACCGCGAAGGAGAGAAGGAACCCGCGGATAAAAAACAAAACCGGTATTCCCACAAGCCCAAGGGCGGTAAAGCTGAAAATCACCGTGAAGAGGGGCCAGCGCAGAACCTCCCATATGAGGGGGAAAAGGTCGGGAGACACCATGTGCTCGGCCTGCGCCACAGCCCAAAAACCCTCGATATAAGCCGCAAGGCTCTCGCTGCCGCCCCCGCCCACGCTGGCGGCCATCAGGCAGCCGGCGATACCGCCCAGAAAAAAGGCCGCCGCCGTCACCACAAGGGCGGAGCCCCCGCCTTCAAACGGCACGTCCCAAACACCCGCGACCGCCCTGCGCATCGTTTCATCACCTCGGTGACAGCTTATGCGCGTTCCGCTCCGGATAATACAGGAATTATTGTCCCAGCTCTATGGCGCGTTTGACGCAGCGCTCCATAGCCTGGGAGATCATCTCCTCGAAGTGGTATTCGTCAAAGGCGGTCAGGGCGGCAAGCGTGGTCCCGCCGGGGGAGCAGACCTGACGGGTGAGCTCGCCCGCGCCGCCGCCGCTCTCCAGCAGCATTTTGGCGGCCCCTTCCATGGTGAGGGCGATGAGGCGCAGGGCCTCCTCCGGGTCCATCCCCAGCCGCTGGGCCCCCTTCACCATGGCGTCGGCCATGCGGAAGAAGTAGGCGGGGGAGGAGCCGGACACGGCGGTCACGGCGTCCAGCATAGACTCGGGTACAATCGAAACCTCGCCCACCGAAGAAAATATCTCTACCACGGCGTGGAAAAGCTGCCTGGGCACCTGGGGCGCCTCGGCCACCGCCGTGACCCCCTTGCCCACCAGAATGGGGGTGTTGGGGATGGCGCGCACGATATGGGCCCCGGGGAGCTGGAGCGCGAGCCAGGCCGCGGAGCGCCCGGGTGCGACAGAGACAACACATTTATCCCAGAGCAGGGGAGCCAGCTCGGGCAGCAGCGTGGGGAGCACCTGGGGCTTGACGCTCAAAACAACAATGTCCGCCTTCTTCGCCACATCTGTGTTGTCCGTGGTAGTGAGCAGCCCGCGCCGCGCCGGCACCTCCAGCTTGTCCGTGTGAGGGTTCGAGACAAGGATGCGGTCAGGGGAGAGGAACTTGGTCTGTAGGATGCCGCTTATGATCGCGCTGGATATATTACCTACGCCAATAAACCCCAGCATACCCTCCAAGCCGCACACCCCCTGAATATTGGTAAAATATAATATAGCCCCAAGAGGCTGGCAACGCAAGGAATCCGAAACAAAAAACTCATTTTTGTCTATTATGCCCACATATTATGTAAACTCCGTTATGTAAACCGAGCGCCTAATGGGGTGGGCGCCGCGGTACACGGCGCCCACATAGGGTCAACATTTGGTGGGAGGAGGGGCGGGGGATCCGCTATATGTGCGTATTTGGCGGGAAAAACGGGCGATTACGGATCGTATAATTACGTTCTGTATACCCTAGTCGGCCATACCGGCCGCGATGGCCCGCAGAGCGATGGCGCACTCCAGACGCTTGCGCTCCAGCTCGCAGCCCACATGGTGCGGTTTTTTTATGTCGCCATTGACAAGCAGGTTGGAGGCGCTGCAGCCCCCGCTGCAGTAGAACCGGGCCCAGCAGTCCTTGCAGTCCTCCCGGGTGTAGATATTCAGCCCTGCGAACCGGCTCGATACCTCCATATCGAAGGTGCCGTCGAAGAGATTGCCCAGGCGGTACGCCTCGTTCCCCACGAACTGGTGGCAGGGGTAGATGTCCCCGTCGGGGGTGATGGCGACATACTCGCAGCCCGCGCCGCAGCCCCGCAGCCGCTTGATGACGCAGGGGCCCTGGGCCAGGTCCACGTTGAAGTGGAAGAAGTTGATCTCCGGGTGCTCACGCAGCTCCTCCGCCAGGCGCTCGTACTCGGCCAGGAGGGTGGGCAGGTCCTCCTCCCGGAGGGTGTATGGATCGTCGGGGCCGCCCACCACGGGCTCTACCGAGACGTTGCGGAACCCCTCGGACGCGATGTGCATCACGTCCTTGCCGAAGTCCAGGTTGTCCCGGGTGAAGGTGCCCCGGAGATAGTAGTCCTTGGTGCCGCGGCCCTCCACCAGCTTTTTGAACTTGGGCACGATGAAGTCGTAGCTCCCCTTGGCGTTCACGGTGGGGCGCATGCGGTCGTTGACCTCCGGCCTGCCGTCCAGAGAGAGGACTGCGTTGGACATCTCGCGGTTGATGTAGTCGATATTTTCGTCGTCCAGCAGGACGCCGTTGGTGGTAATGGTAAAGCGGAACTGCTTGCCCGAGTCTTCCTCCAGGGAGCGGGCGTAGTCCACCGTCTGCTTTACGGTGTCCATGGCCATCAGGGGCTCACCGCCGAAGAAGTCCACCTCGATGTTGCGCCGCGGGCCCGACTTGGCGATGACGAAGTCGATGGCCCTTCTGGCCGTCTCCAGGTCCATGGTCATGCGCTTTCCGGTGCCGAAATCGCCGGTGGAGGCAAAGCAGTACTTGCAGCGAAGGTTGCAGTCGTGGGAGACATGGAGGCACAGGGCCTTGATGGGGGCCTCCTGCTGCATGGCGACAGCGGCGGCGGGGTCGATATAGTCGTCTTCCGAGAAGAGGAGACCCTGGTCGTGCAGCTCCCTCAGCTCCTCCCACGCGTCTCCCAGGCCCTCGGGGCGGCGGGTGAAGTCGGGGTGCTGGCCCTGGAGGGCCAGAAGGGAATTCAGGGTTTCATAGGCGGCCTCGTCCAGAACATGGACCGCGCCGCTGTTCACGTCCACGGCCACAAATACGCCGAGGGCGGTAAAGGTATGTACCATAATATCGATGGCTCCAATCATAAGTTTAGGGGTATAGGGGTTAGGGGTAGGGGACAGTTCATCAACAAAAAAGGGCGGGTCTTCGACCCACCCTTTCCGCTGCCCGTTTCTCACTTGTTGTCGGGGTTCTCACACTTCTGGTTGGCGACGGTGCAAGAGGTCTTGCAGGCGGACTGGCAGGAGGTCTGGCACTCACCGCAGCCGCCATGGGCTGCGCTCTTCTTCAAAGTCGCGCCGTTGAGCGTCTTGATATGCTTCACTGGTTTTCCCTCCCATATAGGTGTTTGCTTGGGATTATATCATATCGTATTGACCTTTTCAATTATTTTCTGCGCTTTTTCTTCGGCTTGCCCCCCAGGATGCCGGCCGCCGCACCGCCGCAGAGGGAGCCGCACAGGATGCCCAGCCCGCCCTCCTCGGGGATGGCCGAGCCGTAGGCCAGCAGGCCCACGGTCAGCAGCAGCAGGAAGAAGACCACACCCACCAGCATACCCACAATGAGCGTGCGGGAGCGGGAGCGGCCCACCGCCACGGCGCCGCCTACAAAGCCGCCCAGCACGCAGCCCACGATGGTGAGCTGATACATGATATCCTCTCCCAGCCAGCCGCGGGAGATGGCCACCGAGGCCAGCAGCAGAAACAGGAAACAGGCCAGCAGCGCCACGATCCCGCCGATCAGGACGTCCAGCATATAGCGGATCAGCCGCGCGCCCTGCTCCTCCTCGTTCTTCCTCATAGAGATACCCCTCCTCTTTGACCTTCCTGTCAAGAGGATATGCGCGGGATAGGACATCCATGTCTCTATTTTTGGCGCTCCTCCCTTGCGCGCGCACCTGCCGCGTGGTAAAATGAAACATACGTTTAGTGACGACAGGGGGGGCGGCTATGGTCATTCTGGGGATCGACCCCGGTTTCGCCACCGTGGGGTTCGGATTGATCCGGGCGAACCAGGGGAGGCAGGTCCTCCTGCGGTGCGGGGCCATCACCACTCCCGCGGGTCTGCCCTTGCCCACCCGCCTGCATCAGATCGCCGACGATATGGAGGAACTGCTGGCCGCTTTTCCGCCCGACGCCATGGCCATTGAGGAGCTCTTCTTTACCAATAACGTGACCACCGGTATCGGCGTGGCCCAGGCCCGGGGCGTCCTTCTGCTGGCCGCCGAGCGCAGGGGAGTGCCCATTTTCGAGTACTCACCTTCGGCCGTCAAGCTGGCCGTCACCGGATACGGAAAGGCCGAGAAGCGGCAGGTCATGGACATGACCAAGCGGCTTTTGAACCTGAAGTCGGTCCTCAAGCCGGACGACGCCGCCGACGCGGTGGCTATCGCCCTGTGCCACGCCCGGTCCTACACCTCCCGCCTGACCACGCCCGACGCCGCCCGGCCCGGCCCAGGCCGGTACGCCGTGCGCAACGACTGAAAAAGGATGGATTTGCTTTGTTCTACTATCTGAAGGGAACTGTGGCCCACATCTCGCCCTATCTGGCGGTCATCGACTGCGGCGGTGTGGGCTATGCCTGCCGCACCACCAGCAACACCCTCTCCAGCCTGAAGAAGGGGGAGCCCGGCAAGCTCTTCACCTACCTCAACGTGCGGGAGGACGCCATGGAGCTCTACGGGTTCGCCACCGAGAACGAGCGCGGCTGTTTTGAGATGCTGATCAGCGTGTCGGGCGTGGGCCCAAAGGCCGCCATCTCCATCCTCTCGGCCGCCACGCCCGAGGGGCTGGCCATGAGCATCATCACCGGGGACGAGAAGAGCCTCACCGTGGCTCCCGGCATCGGCAAGAAGATCGCCCAACGCATCATTCTGGAGCTGAAAGACAAGCTGGCCAAGGGCCAGCTTGGCACGGAGGCGGGGGAGAGCTACGGCGGCACCGGCGTCACCGTCATCCCCCAGAATAAGGGGAGCGAGGCCGCGGCCGCATTGGCCGTGCTGGGTTACAGCCAAAGCGAGGTCTCCCTCGCGCTCAAGGGCATCGACGTGGAGGCCCTCTCCTTGGAGGAGATCGTCCGTCAGGCCCTGAAAAAGATGGTAAAGGGATAGGGAGGAGAGCGATATGGCAAAATACGAGTGTTCTCTCAACGGGGAGTTTGACGGGCTGCTGTACCGGATCGAGGACGGCATCCTGCGGGGCAGTCTCTCGGCCAGCTATGAGGACGGAAGCGACCTCACGGAGGGCGGCGTCCGCTGTGCGGTGCGGGTCTATGAGCGGTACAGCATGATGGGCGGCAACCGGGTGAGCCTGAACGTCACTCTGATCGGAAACGGGGACCGGCTTTTCCTGTCCGCCATCACCTCGGGGGGCAGCCAGGCCGTTCTGTTCAAAGTCAACACCTTTGGCGAGGAGGCCTTTTTAGACTGCCTGCGCGAGATCGTGGAGGAGTATGGCGCCGAGGGGGGAGCGGACCTTTGAGTATTGATTTTTCTGCCGACGGGTTTGAGACCGAGGAGCCGCTCGTCGCCACCACCCTCCTGCGGGAGGATGACGGGGAGTACTCCCTGCGCCCTAAGGCCCTGTCGGAGTACATCGGCCAGGAGAAGGCCAAGGGGAACCTGTCCATCTTCATCGAGGCCGCCAAGATGAGGGGCGAGCCCCTGGACCATGTCCTGCTCCACGGCCCCCCGGGTCTGGGCAAGACCACCCTCTCGGGCATTATCGCCAACGAGATGGGGGTCAATATTCGCATCACCTCAGGCCCCGCCATTGAAAAGCCGGGGGATCTGGCGGCCCTCCTCACCAATCTCAATGAGAACGACATCCTCTTCGTGGACGAAATACACAGGCTCAACCGGGCGGTGGAGGAGATCCTATACCCCGCCATGGAGGACTATGTCATCGACATCATCATCGGCAAGGGCCCTTCGGCCAACTCCATCCGGCTGGACCTGCCCAGGTTCACTCTGATCGGCGCCACTACCCGGGCGGGCCAGCTCTCGGCCCCCCTGCGGGACCGCTTTGGCGTCACCCTCCGGCTGGAGCTCTACACCGCTGAGGAGCTGGCGCTCATCGTTCGGCGCAGCGCGGGCATCCTGAATGTGCCTATCGAGGACGAGGGGGCCGTGGAGATCGCCAGGCGGAGCCGCGGCACTCCCCGGATCGCCAACCGGATGCTCCGCCGGGTGCGGGACTTCGCCCAGGTAAGGGCGGGGGGCGTCATTACCCGCAGCGTTGCCGACCAGGCCCTCTCGGCTTTGGAGGTGGACTTTTTGGGTCTGGACGCAGTGGACCGGCGTATGCTGGCCAGCATCATCGAGAACTACGCGGGCGGCCCCGTGGGGCTGGAGACCCTGGCCGCCACCATCAACGAGGAGGCCGTGACCTTGGAGGACGTGTACGAGCCCTATCTCATGCAGATGGGCTTCCTCACGCGCACCCCCCGGGGCCGCTGCGTCACCAAAAAGGCTTACGAACACCTGCACATTCCCTTCTTCGGGCAGGAACAGATGGAATTTTGATACAGGAATGGAGCTAACTTTATGGGAAAACTTTTTGGCACCGACGGCATCCGGGGCGTCGTCAACGTAACGCTGGACGCCCAACTCGCCTTCCGGGTGGGCCAGGCCGCCGCCGCCGTTCTGGCGGAGGAGAGCCATGGAACCCGCCCGCTGGTCACCATTGGCAAGGACACCCGCATCTCCTCCGACCTGCTGGAGGGCGCCCTCATCGCGGGGCTGTGCTCCGCCGGGGCCGACGTGCTGCATCTGGGCGTCATCCCCACTCCCGCCGTGGCCTACCTCACCGCGCACTCGGGCGCCCACGCAGGCGTGGTCATCTCGGCGTCCCACAATCCCTTCGAGCATAACGGCATCAAGATATTCAACGGCCAGGGGTTTAAGCTCTCCGACGCGCTGGAGGAGGAGATCGAGTCCATTATACTCTCCGACGACCCCATCCCCCTCAAGACCCACGGGGACATCGGCAGAGTGATTTACGCGGATCAGCGGCAGTCCGACGAGTATATCGACCACCTGGTCGCCTCGGTGGCGGGGGACGACTTTGCCGGAAAACGCATTCTGGTGGACTGCGCCAACGGCGCGGCAGCCGCCACCGCCGCCCGGCTCTTCGACCGTTTCCCCAAGCTGCATACCGATATCCTGAACGCCGACCCCGACGGGGTGAATATCAACGCCGGCTGCGGCTCCACCCATATGGACGGGCTGTGCACCATGGTGAGGGCGGGGGGCTACGACCTGGGGCTGGCTTTCGACGGGGACGCCGACCGCTGCCTTGCCTGCGACGAGCAGGGCGAACTCATCGACGGCGACCAGGTCATGGCGCTGTGCGGCCGGGATATGAAGGACAAGGGCGAGCTGCCGGGCGACACGGTGGTGGCCACCGTCATGTCCAACCTGGGTCTCCATGTATTCTGCCGGGAGAACGGCCTCAAGCTCCTGTGCACCGACGTGGGGGACCGCAACGTGCTGGAGAAGATGGAGGAGTGCGGCTATCTGCTGGGCGGAGAGCAGTCGGGCCACATGATCTTCCGTACCTGCGCCACCACGGGGGACGGCCAGCTCACCGCCCTCCAGCTCCTGCGTCTTGTGTCGCGCACAGGACGCAAGGCCAGCGACCTGGCGGGGGACTGCAGGCGCTTCCCCCAGGTGCTCGTCAACGTGAGCGTGGCGGACAGCGCGAAGAAGACCGAGATCATGTCCTCCCAGGCTCTGCAAGACGCGGTGGCCGCCCAGGAGGAGCTGCTGAACGGCGACGGGCGGGTGCTCGTGCGCGCCTCGGGTACCGAGGCTCTGATCCGCGTTATGGTGGAGGCCAGAGAAGAGGCAACGGCCAAGAATTGCGCCGAAACTTTGGTGAATGTAGTTAAACTTCTCTGAAATTTTAGGCGGGAATAAATTAATTTGCATAAAGTATTGACATTTTTTCTGTTTTCTGCTTTAATACTAAGGGAGATTCGGAAATGAGACTTACTTCCAAATCTTTGATGGACGACCCCACGGACGAAGCTCTGTGTCAGCAGGCCGCGCTAGGCGACCGTGTCGCAGAGGAAACGCTCGTGACGCGTTATCGCCGCCTGGTTCGCATCTGTGCCCGTCCCTATTTTCTTGTGGGAGGGGACAGTGAGGATCTGATCCAGGAGGGGATGGTGGGACTTCTCTCCGCGATCCGGATGTTCCTGCCGGAGCGGGGCGCTGCATTCCGCACTTACGCGGAGGTCTGCGTCAAAAATCGGGTTCGCTCCGCCGTTAAGGCGGCATCCAGAGATAAACACGCTCCGCTGAATACCTATGTCTCGTTCGCAGCCTCCTCTCTTGACGGAGACGCTGACCGTTGTGCTTACGGCACAGACCAACAACACCTTGAGGACCCCGAGGCCATCCTGATCGGCAGGGAGGAATCTCAAGAGCGTATGGATGTGCTCAAAGGTCAATTGTCCGGTTTCGAAACAAAAATCCTTGAGCTGTATCTCGACGGCTTGTCCTATATCGAGATTGCAGCCGAGGCAAATAGGTCCCCGAAATCGGTGGACAACGCTGTCCAACGCATCAGGCGTAAATTGGCGCAGCACTTCCAATCTGGCGACATCAGCGTAAGCTGAGCGCAATATTACACCGTCCCAGCAAAGTCGGAAATTTCCGGGCCTGGGCAAACGAGTCAAGGAGAGGGAAAATACTATGTTCGAAGACAAGACGCTTACATGTAAGGAATGTGGCCAGGAGTTCGTGTTCACCTCCGGTGAGCAGGAGTTCTA
>JBLJBF010000082.1:0-6882 GCA_047637855.1 Pseudoflavonifractor sp.
TAAGGGCGGCCTGTGGCCGCCCGCCCGTACCGTACAGAGAATCGCCAAAATGGAAATAAGGGGTGGCGGCCATGAAACTATTGAATATCGGCTTTGGCAATCTGGTCTCGGCCGAGCGGCTGGTCGCCATCGTCAGTCCGGAGTCCGCGCCCATCCGCCGCGCCATTCAGGAGGCGAGGGAGCGGGGGGGCCTCATCGACGCGACCTACGGCAGAAAGACCCGGTCCGTCCTCCTGATGGACAGCGACCATATCATTCTCTCCGCCATCTCGCAGGAGGCCGTTGCGGGCCGTCTGGCAGGCAGAGATGTTGCAGACCCGGAGGAGAGTGAGGCATGATTTTAAAGAAAAAGACAAGAGGCCAGCTCATTGTCCTGTCCGGCCCGTCGGGCGTGGGCAAGAGCACAGTAATTTCCGAGCTCCTGAGCGAGCGCAGCGGCATCTACTTCTCGGTGTCCTACACCACCCGCACTCCCCGGGTGGGCGAGGAGGACGGCGTAAATTATAATTTCATAGACCGGGCGCAGTTCGAGGGGATGATTGAGCGGGGCGAGCTGCTGGAGTACGCCCAGTACGTGAGCAACTACTACGGGACATCCCTCAAGGCCATCCAGGACCGCCTGGACGCCGGAATTGACGTACTGCTGGACATTGAGGTCCAGGGCGCGGCGAAGGTCCGCGCCCGCTGCCCTGAAGCGGTGTTCATTTTCATCATCCCCCCCTCCTTTGAGGAGCTGTCCCGCCGCCTGCGGGGCCGCAATACCGACGGCGAGGCCGTCGTCGCCGGGCGGCTGGCCAAGGCCAGGGAGGAGTACAGGGAGATCCCGTCCTACGACTATCTGGTGGTCAACGACAAGGTGTCGGCCGCCGCGGCCGAGATCATCGCCATCCTCACCGCCACCGACTGCAAGACGAAAAACCGCCTCTCCCTGGTCGAGGGAATTTAGTACCACCAAATGAAAGGAACGATGCCTTATGATGCTTGAACCCCCTATGAACAAACTGCTCGACAAAATTTCCAGCCGCTATATGCTGGTGAACGTGGTGGCCCGCCGGGCCCGCGAGATCGCCAGCGACGCGGAGGAGTCCGGCATTCCGCTGGACGACAAGCCGGTATCTATGGCAATCCGCGAGGTGGCCGAGGGCAAATGTCTGCCTGAGGTTCAGGAGTCTATCTGAGCAAAGAGGGCAAGTGAGGGGGCATCGGCTCGGTACCCTTTCACTTGCCCTCTTCAAACGGGAGGGGGGAGCGGGAAATGGAGCAGGTTTGGCTTGCAAAGGTGGCCCTCAAGGCCGCCACGTTCGCCATTGACAAGCCCTACGACTATCTCCTCCCCGGCGAGCTTGCCCAGGCGGCCCGGCCCGGCATGCGGGCGCTGCTGCCCTTCGGCCCCGGCAACCGGGGCACCGAGGGGCTGATTCTGGCCGTCACGGAGGGGGAGCGCTCCCCCAAGCTTAAGGCCGTCGCCGCGCTGCTGGACGAGGAGCCGGTGCTGGACGCCGAGGGCATCCAGCTGGCCCTGTGGATGCGGGAGCGGTTCTTCTGTACGGTGTACGACGCGGCCCGGGCCATGCTACCGGCCGGCCTCTACTTCGCCCTTCAGGACCGATACCAGATTGCCAAGGGCATAGACAGGGAACAGGCCTACGACGCGGCGGGCCGCTCGGACCACGCGAGGCGGATTTTGGACGCAGTCTACGCGGGCGGCGGTGCGGTGGAGCTGGGACAGCTCCGGGCGGCCTTCGGCAGCAAGGACCCCGGCCCGGCCCTGAAAGCCCTCGTGGACAAGGGGATTCTCACCCTGGAGACCACCGCTATGCGGGGCGTCGGCGATAAGACCGAGGAGCTCTCCTGCCTCGCCGTCCCGCCCGAGGAGGCCCTGGCTCTGGTGGCGCCCAAGCGCAGGACAGCCCCTCTGCGCTATGCGGTGGTAGAGCTTCTCGCCGCGGTGGGAGAGGCCTCTTCCAAGGAGATCTGCTACTTTACCGGCGCGTCCGCGGCCACCTTGCGGTCGCTGGAGAAGAGCGGCCTTCTCGCGCGCAGCAAGCGGGAGGTGCTGCGCCGGGTGGCGGCCGAACCGGCCGAGCCCGCCGCTCCGGTGGAGCTCAACGAAGAGCAGGCCCTGGCCTTCGAAGGGCTGGATGCCCTGTGCGCCTCGGGCGGAAGCCGGGCCGCGCTGCTCTACGGGGTCACCGGCAGCGGCAAGACATCGGTCTATATCAAGCTGATCCAGGGCGTGCTGGAGCGGGGCAGGACCGCCATGGTTCTGGTTCCGGAAATTGCCCTCACACCCCAGCTGATGCATATTTTCTCCTCCTACTTCGGCCCGGCCGTCGCCGTCATGCACAGCTCCCTGCGGGCGGGCGAGCGGTACGACGAGTGGAAACGGGTTCGCTCGGGCAAGGCCCGGGTGGTGGTCGGCACCCGCTCGGCCGTCTTTGCCCCCCTTCAAAACCTGGGCCTTATCATTCTGGATGAGGAGCAGGAGTACACCTATAAATCGGAAAACGTCCCCCGGTATCACGCCAGGGAGGTGGCCAAGTTCCGCTGCGCCAGGAGCAATGCCCTTCTTCTGCTGGGCTCGGCCACTCCGTCGGTGGAGAGTATGTACCAGGCCAGAACCGGGGTTTATGAGCTCTTTTCCCTCACAAAGCGCTACAACGAGCAGGCGCTGCCCCGGGTCCTCATCGCCGACATGAAGCGGGAGCTGAAGCAGGGCAACGGCGGTTCCATCGGGGCCCTCCTCCGCCGTGAGCTGGAGGAGAACCTGGCCCGGGGGGAGCAGGCCATCCTCTTCCTCAACCGGCGGGGGACCAGCCGCATGGTCTCCTGCGGAGAGTGCGGCGCGGTGCCCGAGTGCCCCCGCTGCTCGGCCTATCTGACCTACCACTCGGCCAACGGGCGGCTCATGTGCCACCACTGCGGCCACTCGAAGCCCCTGCCCGATTCCTGCGAGGTCTGCGGGGGGGAGCTGAGCTTCATCGGCGCGGGCACCCAGCGGGTGCAGGAGGAGCTGGAGCGCCTCTTTCCCGGCGTGGAGGTCATGCGCATGGACGCCGACACCGTCACCGCCAGACAGTCCCATGAGGAGCTGCTGGCCCGGTTTGAGCGGGAGCGGGTGCCCATTCTGGTGGGGACCCAAATGGTGGCGAAGGGGCTGGACTTTGAGAATGTGACCTTAGTGGGAGTCATCGCCGCCGACCTGTCCCTCTACGTGGACGATTACCGGGCGGGGGAGCGGACCTTCTCTCTCCTCACCCAGGTGGTGGGCCGCGCGGGCCGGGGGGACAAGACGGGCCGGGCCGTGATCCAGACCTTCACCCCCGAGAACGAGGTGATCGTCCATGCCGCCGCCCAGGACTACGACGCCTTTTACGAGCAGGAGATCCGCCTGCGGGAGCTGCGCCGCTGCCCCCCCTGCCGGGACCTCTTCGTCCTCACCGCCTCGGGCGTGGAGGAGAGCCAGGTCCTGCGGGTGTGCATGAAGCTGCGGCGCACGGTGGAGGAGTGGATGGAGCGGGGGCCGTACAGGAACCTGGACCTCCAGCTCTTGGGCCCCGCCCCGGCGGCGGTGGCGAAGGTGAACAATCGCTTTCGCTATAAGCTCATACTGGTTGGGAAGAATAGCAGAGAACTGCGGGAGCTGGCGGCCTATCTGGTGCGCATCGCGCAGAACGACAGAGAAAACCGGGGCGTGTCGGTATTCGCGGACGTGAACCCCCTGGATTAGGAGGAAACTATATGGCTCTACGTGAGATTATAAAGCGGGGAGACCCCGTACTGAACAAAAAGGCCCATCCGGTCACCAAGTTTGACGACAGGCTCCACAGCCTGCTCGACGACCTGCACGAGACCCTGGAGGACGCGGGCGGGGCGGGTCTCGCCGCGCCGCAGGTCGGCATTCTCCGCCGCGTGGCGCTGGTGGCCAACGGCGAGGACGAAATTGTGGAGCTCATCAACCCCACCATCCTCTCGGCCGAGGGGGAGCAGGACGGCCTGGAGGGCTGCCTGTCAGTGCCCGGCTACTGGGGCTTTGTCAAGCGGCCCGAGAAGGTGCGCGTCAGGGCGCAGGACCGGAACGGGAACTGGTTCGAGGTAGAGGGCGTGGACATGGCGGCCCGCTGCTACTGCCACGAGCTGGACCATCTGGACGGCCAGCTCTACACCGAGCTGACCGGCAGGCTCTACACCACCGAGGAGCTGGATGAGATGTCCGCGCGGCACCGGGAGGAGAGGATCGAGTGAGGATACTCTTCATGGGCACCCCTGAGTTTGCGGTGCCTTCTCTCAACGCCCTCGCCAATGCGGGACATACCCTCTGCGGGGTCTTCTCCCAGCCGGACAAGCCGGTTGGGCGGCACCAGAATGTCCTCCAGCCAACCCCTGTAAAGGAATGTGCCCTGTCAAAGAACATACCCGTCTTTCAGCCTGCCAAGCTGAGGGACGGCACCGCTCTGGCCCTCATTCAGGACCTGAAGCCTGAGCTGATCGTGGTGGCCGCCTACGGGCGCCTTTTACCCGACGAGATTCTCGACTGCCCCGCTAAGGGCTGCATCAATGTCCACTCGTCCTTGCTGCCCAGGTACAGGGGCGCGGCCCCCATCAACTGGGCCGTCCTGAACGGCGACGCCGAGACCGGCGTCACCATCCAGCACATGGCCTCTGAGATGGACACGGGAGACATCATCGCCCAGGTCCGTACCCCCATCGGCCCGGATGAGACGGCGGCCCAGCTCTACGGCCGCCTGGCCGAGCTGGGCGGAGCCCTGCTGGCGGAGACGGTGGCCAAGATCGCCGCCGGTACGGCCACGCGCACCCCGCAGGACGGCGGCGCGGCCACTTTGGCCCCCATGCTCTCCAAGGCGCTGTCCCCCATGGACTGGACGCGCCCGGCGGCCGAGCTGCACAACCAGGTGCGGGGGCTGCTGCCCTGGCCCTGCGCTGTGACCGAGCTGGCGGGGGTGCGCTGTAAGATTTTCTCTGCCGGCCTGCCGGCGGAGCGCACCGTCAAGGCCCCCGGGTGCATTCTGGCGGCCGACAGTGATGGCATCCGGGTGGCCTGCGGCGATGGGACCGTTCTGCGCATTGGCGAGCTCCAGGCCGACGGGGGCAGGCGTATGTCCGCGGCGGACTACCTGCGCGGCCACCCCATCACGGTATGACTTCGATTGGAAAGGGGGAGAGGGAGCATGGCAGGCTCCGCCCGTGAGATCGCGCTGCTGGCCCTCTCCGCCTGCGAAAAACAGGGGGCCTGGTCCGACGGCTATCTGAAAAAAGCCCTGCATGACGCGGGGCTGGACAGCCGGGACGCGGCCCTCGCCACCCGCATCTGTTTTGGCGTGCTCCAAAACCGGATGCTGCTGGACTTCTATATCGCCCGGTTTTCCGCCGTCCGGCTGGAGAAGCTGGAAAACCGGGTGCTCTGCGCGCTGCGCATCGCCGTCTACCAGCTGCGTTTTATGGACCGTGTGCCCCAGAGCGCGGCGGTGAACGAGTCGGTGAACCTGGCCCGGAAATACGGCAGAAATCCCGGGGCCGCTGGGCTGGTGAACGCCGTTTTGCGCGGCATCCTCCGGGCGGGGGAAACCCTGCCCCAGCCCACCGACCTGGCGACCCGGTTCAGCCACCCGGACTGGCTTGTAAAGGAGCTGCGCCTTGCAGCGGGGCCGGAGGACCTGGAGGAGCTGCTGGCCTGCGACAACGGCCAGCCCCCCACCGTAGCCCAGGTCAACACCCTCCGGGCGACGGCGGCGGAGGTCCGGGCCGCCCTGGCGGATTCGGGGGTAAAGGCCGAGCCGCACCCCTGGCTGCCCGACTGTCTCATCCTGTCGGGCACCGGCAATCTGGAGGCGCTGCCCGCCTTTCAGGAGGGGCTTTTTTACGTGCAGGATGCCGCCGCCAGACTGGCCGTTCTGGCCGCCGGGCCGGAGCCGGGGACGCGGGTGCTGGACGCCTGCGCCGCACCGGGGGGCAAGAGCTTTGCCGCCGCCATCGCCATGGGGGACAGGGGCGAGGTGCTCTCCTGCGATATCCACCCCCACAAGGAGAAGCTGATCCGGGCTGGGGCCCAGCGGCTGGGGCTGGGTATCGTCAGCCCCATAACCCAGGACGCAAAGGCCGACCGGCCAGAGTGGCACGGCGCCTTCGACACCGTCCTTGCCGACGTGCCCTGCTCGGGCCTGGGCATCATCCGAAAGAAGCCGGACATCCGCTACAAAGACCCAAAGCCCCTGGAGGGCCTACCCGCTGTCCAGCGGGCCATTCTGGACAATGTGTGCCGGTACGTCCGGCCCGGCGGAGTGCTGCTCTACGCCACCTGCACGATTTTGGAGCGGGAAAACGGCGCCGTCGTCCGGGACTTTATTGACAGGTATAATGACTTTACACCAGAGCCGCTGGAGCTGCCCGGACCGGTGGGGAGCCAGCCCGAGGGCATGGTTACTCTCTGGCCCCACCGCCACGGCACCGATGGCTTTTTCTTTGCGAAATTGAGGAAACATCTATGACTGACATTAAATCCATGAACCTGGCCGAGCTGGCCGATTTTTTCAAGGGGCTGGGGGAGCCGGCCTTTCGCGCAAAGCAGGTATTTCAGTGGCTCCACCGGGGCGTGCGCCGTTTTGACGAGATGAGCAATCTCCCCAAGGCTCTGCGGGAGAAACTGGACGGCAGCTGTTTCCTCGCCCCGCCCACGGTGGAGCGCAGGCAGGAGTCGGCGCTGGACGGGACCATCAAGTATCTCTGGCGGCTGAGTGACGGGAATTGCATTGAAACTGTTTTGATGCGCTATCATCATGGGAATACTGTCTGCATCTCCTCCCAGGTGGGCTGTCTCATGGGCTGCGCCTTCTGCGCGTCCACGCTGGGGGGAAAGGTGCGCAA
>JBLJBF010000083.1:0-3413 GCA_047637855.1 Pseudoflavonifractor sp.
TGATGACCGTCGCCGCCGGTCAGGCTGTGGTGTGGCAGGAGGACCCGGTGCAGTACGCCTATTTCCTTTTGTCTGGGGAGTTGGTCACCTTCGGCGAGACCGAGGACGGGAAGAAGTCCAGCTTCATCACGCTGGACGCCCCCAGCGTCCTGTCCGATCTGGAGCTGCTGGCCAACATTCCCAACTATGCCTCCAGCGTCATGGCGGCGACCGACTGCACCGTGCTGCGGTGTGATGCCGCGCTTGTGTCCCGTTATCTGGACACCGACCTGCCCTTCCTGCGCATGACGGCCGCCCTCTGCAACCGCAAGACCTATGACAGCTCCTTCTACCGGGGCAAGTCGGCCTTCCGCTCAAGCCTGGACCGGGCGGCCATCTACCTTCTGCGCCACTGTACCCAGCACCCGCCCGAGCCGGGCCGTCCCACGGCGGTGCCAAAGACCCGCCAGGCCATCGCCAGCGAGCTGATCATGAGCGTTAAGACGGTGGACCGCTGTCTTCTCCGCCTGCAGGAGATGAACTGCCTGTCCATCGTGCGGGGGAAGGTGCGCATCAGCCCCGCCCAGTACGCCCTGCTGACAAAAACCTGGGGCAAAGGCGTGAAAACCTAGCGATGAGCGGACATCTGGCGTTGCATTTTTCGAAATCCCGATGTAGAATACCACTAATCGCCCCCGGCGCATACTATGGTGTAAAAACCCAAGGGAGGTCTTTATTTATGGATGAACGTGTGAAAGAACTGCTGGACCGGGTCAGGGACACCGCCGCGACCGTGAGCGAGGCGGCCGAGACCACCGCGCGTTACGCGGGAAAATACGCCTCACAGATGGTGGATGTCGCCAAGCTCAACATGAAGATCTTTGATCTGAAGACCGACATCGGAGAGCTGCTGCGCGGTATCGGCCAGGTGGTTTACGACGCCCATCTGGGCAGGGAAAGCGACCAGAATGCGGTAGAGTCCACGCTCAAGAGCCTGGACGAGAAGCACGCCTCCATTGAGGAGCTGAAGGTCCGCATCGCCGTGCTGCGCAACGCCCGGGAGTGCCCGGGCTGCGGAGCTGTCTGCGGGCGGGGCGACAAATTCTGCAAGGCCTGCGGAAAAGAGCTGTAGCGCTGCCCGGCCGGGGCGCGGCGAGGCCGCCGCGCCCCGGCGTTTCGTCGCAACAACTGACCAATATTTGAAGGAGGACAAGCAACATGCATTATACATTTGCCCAGTATCAGGAGAGCGCCGACTATATCCGCGGGAAACTTGGCGGCTTTACACCCAAGGTGGCCATGATCCTGGGCTCCGGGCTGGGCTTTATGGGGGACGAGGTGGAGAACGCCGTCGCCGTCTCCTACGGGGAGATCCCCTATTTCAAGGCATCCACCGCACCCGGGCACAAGGGGCGGCTGGTCTTCGGCACCTTGGCGGGGCAGGCCGTGGCCGTCATGCAGGGGCGGATGCACCACTATGAGGGCTACTCCTACGAGGAGGTGGCCTATGCCGTACGGGTGCTGCGGCTGCTGGGGTGCGACACGCTGGTGGTCACCAATGCCGCCGGATGCGTAAACACCGCCTGGCACGCGGGAGAGCTGATGCTCATCACCGACCAGATCAAGCTGTTCATGGAGTCCCCTCTCCGGGGCGAGAATCTGAGCGAATTCGGCGTGCGTTTCCCCGATGCGACGCACCTGTACACCCCCGCGCTCCGGGACGTGGCCCGCGGCGCCGCCAAGGCCCTGGGCATCGAGCTGCGGGAGGGCGTGTATATGTACTGGCCCGGCCCCCAGTACGAGACTCCCGCCGAGGTTCGCCTGGCCCGCACTCTGGGGGCCGACGCCTGCGGTATGTCTACCGCGCCCGAGGTCATCACGGCCTCCCACTGCGGGATGCGGGTGTTGGGCTTTACCCTCCTGTCCAATATGGCCGCCGGTATTCTGAATCAGCCCCTCACCGAGGAAGAGGTTCTGGAGGCTGCCGCCGCGTGTAAGGATAAGTTTTCCCGGCTGGTGCTGGAGTGCCTGAAGGGGATGTGACCCCCTTCGTGAAAGGAGCCGCTATGTCAACTCTCTTTACCAACGTCACCGCCGTATTGATGGACAAGGCAGGCACAGTGTTAGACCATGCCTATGTGGCCGTGGAGGGCGGCAAAATTTCCTATGTGGGGCCGGATAGGCCCCAGGGGACCTTCGGCGAGACGATAGACGGGAAGGGCAACGTGCTGATGCCCGGCCTGGTCAACGCCCACACCCACATCCCCATGACCGCCATGCGCGGCTACGGCGATGGGCACGACCTGCAGGACTGGCTCTTTAACTACATCTTTCCGGTGGAGGACAGATGGGACGACCGGTCTATCCGGGCCTGCACCGAGCTGGGCCTTGCCGAGATGATCGCCTCGGGCACCACCGCCATCGAGGATATGTATATGTTCTGCGACGCCATCGCCCAGGAGGTGGCCGCCTCTGGCTTGAACGCCAACATCACTCGGGGCGCCAACCTGTTTGACGAGGACTTCGACCCCGCATCCCACATCGCCTGCGTGGAGGCCCGGGAGCTGGCCGAGCGCTGGCACGGTTATAACGGCGGGCAGATCATGGTCGATGTCTCCATCCACGGGGAGTACACCTCCCGCCCCGCCCTGTGGGAATACCTGGCGGGGTTTGCCAAAGAAAAGGGACTGGGTATGCACGTCCACGTCTCCGAGACCAAAAAGGAGCACGAGGAATGCGTGGCCCGCTACGGGCTGACCCCCACCCAGGTGCTGGACAGGCACGGCGTGTTCGACGTGCGGGCCGTGGCGGCCCACTGCGTGTGGACCACCCCCGAGGACTGGGCCATTCTGGCTTCCAAGGGGGTCACGGCGGCCCACAACCCCTGCTCCAACCTGAAGCTGGGCAGCGGCATCGCCCCCGTGGTGGAGATGATGAAGGCCGGGGTCAACGTGGCCCTGGGCACCGACGGGGTCTCCTCCAACAACAGCACCGACATGTTTGAGGACATGAAGATCGCCGCCATGCTGCAAAACGGGGCCAGGCACGACCCCTTGGCCCTCCTGCCCATGGACGCGCTGCGGATGGCCACCGTGAACGGGGCCAGGGCCCTGGGCCGCAACAGCGGGCGCATTGCCCCGGGCTGCGATGCCGACCTTATTCTGGTGGACTTCACCAGGCCCAACCTCATCCCCAGACACGACGTCGCCTCCAATCTGGTCTATGCCGCCCACGGCTGCGACGTGGTGATGAATATGTGCCGGGGCAAGGTCATATACAAAAATGGGGAGTTCCTCACCCTGGATATGGAGCGCGTCCGCCGCGAGGTGGCCGAGTACGTCCTGCCCCATCTCTTCGGCTGACGGGGGGCGGCCGCCGGACCCGGCGGCCCGACAGAAGCCCTATCCCACATCGCGGGGCCGCCCCATCGGGCG
>JBLJBF010000084.1:0-3553 GCA_047637855.1 Pseudoflavonifractor sp.
CTTGACCTTGCCGGACTTGGTGAAGCTAAAGCGCTTCTTGGCGCCGCTGTGGGTTTTGAGCTTAGGCATGATGGTGATCTCCTTTACTGATTCAATTCCCTTCCGAGGGGGCGGATTTTTTGCTGTCCTTGGCGTCCTTCCCGACCCTGGGGGAGAGGAAAATGGACATGTGCCGGCCGTCCAGCTTGGGGTCCTTATCCAGCGTGGCGACCTCGTTGCACTGCTCGGCAAACTTGACCAGCAGGCCCCGGCCGATATCGGTGTGGGCCATTTCACGCCCGCGGAAGCGGACAGTGACCTTGACCCGGTCGCCCTCGGACAGGAACTTCTGGGCGTTGCGGAGCTTAACGTTGAAGTCGTTTACGTCGATACCCGGAGACATGCGCACTTCCTTGATCTCGACCACGTGCTGATTCTTCCGCGCTTCCTTGTCCCGCTTCTGCTGCTCGAACTTGTACTTGCCGTAGTCCATGAGCTTGCACACGGGGGGGACAGCGGTGGGAGAGATCTTCACCAGGTCGAGACCCAGATCGACCGCCTTTTCCAATGCCTCTCGCGCGGACATGATACCCAGCTGCTCGCCGTCCTCGCCGACGAGGCGGATCTCTCTGTCGCGGATTTCCTCATTGAGTTGATGACCCTGTTTGCTGATACGAAAGCACCTCCAATTCATAATGACCGCAAAAAAATGCGGCTACCGAATCGGTACCCGCAATCCAAACGCAGATATGGACGCAATCTAGGCGCCCAGACCATAACCGCTGTTGACCTCTTTGCCCAGGGCTGGAGGTGAGGACGGGGGTACCGTTCCTGCTTTATTGTTCCGTAATAGTATATCAGAAGGGGATTTCTATGTCAAGCATGAGTTTTATCCGGACTTTTCCGCCGCAGTATGGTGGATTCCCTTAACAACCCCTTTCTTTTTCACGGGGAATAAAGTATAATAGCCGAAAAGTGCATCGACGTCCTGTCACCAAAAAATGGGGGGATATCATGAAACCGATTCTCACGCGTGCCGCCGGCCTTCTCCTGGCAGCTGTGCTGCTCGTTAGTCTCTTGCCGCTGTCGGCCCGGGCGGAGGGGGACGGCAAAACGGCGACCATCCTCTTCACGCACGACCTGCACTCCCACCTCCTGCCCGCGCCCAAGGAGGGGGGCGGCCAGTTCGGCGGCTTCGCCCGCCTCAAGACCGCTCTTGACCGGCAGTGGGCAGAGGCCGCCGCCCAGGGATTGCCCAGCCTGACGGTGGACGGGGGGGATTTCTCCATGGGGTCCCTCTTCCAGACGGTGTACACCACCCAGGCCACCGAGCTGAGGAGCCTGGGGGCCATGGGGTTTGACGTGACGACCCTGGGCAACCACGAGTTCGAGTACCGCGGGAACGGCCTGGTGAGCATGCTCAACGCCGCGCTGAAAAGTGGCGAGGCCCTGCCCCCCATTGTCCAGGCCAATTACACCACCCCCAAGGACCCCGACAGCGGCCGCCAGGTGGTCAAGGCGCTGGGGGACTATGGCGTCACCGCGTACACCATGGTCGAGAAGGAGGGCGTCCGCTTTGCCGTCTTCGGCCTGATGGGCAAGGATGCGGACGATACCGCGCCCATGTCGGGCATGGTGTACGAGCCCATTGCCGACGCGGCCCGGCGGGTGGTGGCCGAGATCAAGGCCAAGGAGGACTACGATTTCATCGTCTGTCTCTCCCACAGCGGCACCAACAAGGACCCCGCCAAGTCGGAGGACGAGTTGCTGGCAAAGGCGGTGGACGGCATCGATTTCATCGTCTCGGCCCATACCCATACACTGCTGACCGCGCCCAAGATCGTCAATAACACCGTCATCGGCAGTGTGGGGGAGTACTGCAATAACCTGGGGAAGCTCACCATCTCCAAGGATGCCGCGGGCAAAAACACCGTGGTGGAGTATACCCTCATTCCCATCGACGAGACCGTGAAGGACGACCCCGCCATGGCCGCCACCGTCGAGCGCTACAAGGCCCTGGTGGAGCAGGACTATCTCTCCCGGTTCGGCATGACCTACGACCAGGTGCTGGCCCGCACCCCCTTTGACTTCACACCGGCCTCCCGGTTCGGTGCCCGGCAGGAGGAGGACAGCCTGGGCAACCTCATCACCGACGCGTATATCTATGCCGTCCAGCAGGCCGAGAAGGGGCAAAATATGCCCCCCATCACGGCGGCCTTCGTAAACTCAGGGGTCATCCGCGGCTCCTTCCCCAAGGGGGACATCACAGTTTCCAACGCCTTCGACGTCAGCTCCATCGGTTCCGGGGCCGACGGTACGCCGGGCTATCCCCTCATCGACGTGTGGCTCACCGGCGCCGAGATCAAAAACGTCCTGGAGGTGGACCCCTCGGTGGGGCCGATCTTCACGGGCGCGCAGCTCTACAGCGCGGGCGTGCGGTACGACTTCAACATGAACCGTATGCTCTTCAACCGCATGACAAACCCGTCCCTCCTCCTCCCGGACGGGACCAGAAAGCCGCTGGAGAGCGGCAAGCTCTACCGGGTGGTCACCAATCTCTATTCCAGCCAGATGCTGGGACTGGTGACCGAGAAGTCCTTCGGAATTTTAAAGGTCACTCCCAAGGACGCCCAAGGCAGTCCTATCACCGACTATGAAAACTACATCATCCACCTGCCCGACGGGGGCGAGCTCAAGGAGTGGTATGCCGTCGCCACCTATCTCAAGTCATTCCCGCAGGAAAACGGCGTGCCCCGGGTGCCCGCCCGCTACGCCGGGCCCGAGGGGCGCAAGACCCGCATCGACAGCATAAATCCCATCGAGCTTTTGAAATCTCCCAGCTGGGTCACGCTGGCGGCTTTGGGCATTGTCCTGCTTCTGGCCGCGCTGGTCGTTTTTCTCGTCCGCTGGGCGGTCACCCGTGCCCGACGGCGGGGAAACCGCCGGGGAAGTGGGAGCTACCGGAGCTACCGGGGATAAATTAAGCCCATCGGACACGGCGGCCGCCGTGTCCGATGGGCGTTTTAAGGAGAAACTTATGAGAGAAAACCAATACGACGACTCCTCTTTTTTTGCGGCCTACAGCCAATTCCCCCGCTCTGTGGAGGGGCTGCGCGCGGCGGGGGAGTGGCATGAGCTCGAAAAGCTCCTGCCCGACTTCGCCGGCAAGCGGGTCCTGGACCTGGGCTGCGGCTTTGGCTGGCACTGCCTTTATGCCGCCGAGCGCGGCGCGGCGCGGGTGGTGGGCACCGACCTCTCCGAACGGATGCTCGCCGTCGCCCGGGTCCGCTGTGCCCACCCGTCGGTGACCTATGAGCGTGCCGCCATGGAGGAGCTCGACTGCTCACCGGGCAGCTTCGACGTGGTCCTGAGCAGCCTTGCCCTGCACTATGTGGAGGATTTTGACGCCATGGCGGAGAAGGTGCACCGCTGGCTCGCCCCGGGGGGCGTCTTCGTCTTCTCCTGCGAGCACCCGGTCTTCACCGCTGAGGGGAGCCAGAGCTGGTATACCGACGGGGAGGGGAAGACCCTCCATTGGCCGGTGGACTGCTACTACGCCGAGGGGCCCCGGACG
>JBLJBF010000085.1:0-24232 GCA_047637855.1 Pseudoflavonifractor sp.
GTTGCGCTACGAAACGCTCTGCGGAGCAGCCTTTCACACTATCCTTCCCTCCGAGGCTTTCGGCTGGGCGTTTTTTGACAGTCTGTTCCTGTCTCCTGCGCCGACGCTCTATTCGGCGTCCAGGTTCAGCTCGCCCCGGTCGCGGAGCTCGCCGATGATCTTGTCGTAGGTCTCCTTATCGATCTTGAATTTAAATCGGTAGACCAGATACCCCGTGATGATAAAGAGGATGGGGACCACGATCATCACCAGCTTGATGATCAGCTTGCCTCCGTCGTCAATGCTGACGGCGGCCGCGTCCCCCGTCTTGATGCCCGACCAGACCAGCGAGAGGCTGACCAGCCCCATAGAGACCGCCCCGCCCAGCTTATTGATGAGGGGCTGCACCGAGAGGGTAATGCTCTCGCTGCGCTTGCCCAGCTTCCACTGGCCGTACTCGATGGTATCCTCCAGAAACATGAGCATAAGCAGCTGGATGAACGCCTCGCCCACGAAGAGCAGCAGCGCGGCGATCACGATGAGCAGCAGGCTGTTGTCGGCAAAGAAGAACACGGCGTAGCCGATGACCACCAGCACGGTGGAGAGCAGGTAGAATCGCTCCCGGGAGAGACGCCTGGATACCAGGTGAAATACCGCCAGGGCCGAGAGCTGGGCGATGCCCACCACGGCCGCCAGAACGGCGTACATATTCTTGTCGCCGAAGACGTACTGCATATAGTAAATGGAGATGGTGGTGGTGGTCATGTAGCCGATGGTGAACAGTGACATGGCCAAGGTGGTCCACAGGAGCTGGTCGTTTCTGGTGAGCGTATGCCACATGCCCCGCAGGGTGGTCTTCTCCTCCTGCTTAAACATATGGTTTTTCTCCTTGACCCCAAAGACCGTGAAGAGCTGGAACAGCAGCATCAGCACCGTGACGGCCGCGGCCACCAGAAACCAGGCCCGGGGCGTGTTGCCCATGCCGCTGGTGATGGGCTCCCAGCCGACCATGATGACGAACAGGCCCACGTTGGCGCAGATCCGGGCGAAGGCCCCCATCTTCTCCCGCACCTTCTGCTCCACGGTGAGAGAGGGTAGCATGGACCAATAGGCGATATCGTTGAGCCCATAGAAAATATCCCAGAGGAGATAGGCCAGGGCGAAAACCACCACGAACCGGTAGTCCCTCAGTCCAAAGTCGGTAAAGAGCGCCAGATAGCAGGCTCCCCCAACCAGCGCGCCCAAGACCATGGGCGGCTTGAATTTTCCGTGCCTTGTGCGGGTGTTGTCCACGATGAGACCCATCAGCGGGTCGTTCAGCGCGTCGAAAACCCGCAGGATGGTGAAAACCAGACTGGTCGCCACGAATACGCCGATGGGAAGCCGCAGTACGTTTGAGAGATAGTAGATCAGCGCGTTTGCCTCAAAGGCGTAAAACATATCCCGCCCGATGGTGCCGAGGCCAAAGAAAACCATGTTGCGTCTGTCCAGCTTATTCATTGTCCATTCCCCTCTTCTTCCTTACTTCGTGCGTCCAGCCGCCTGACGGTGTACATCTGGGAGCCGAAGTCGCCCCAGAGCCGCAGCGCGCTGTGGTAGCCCGTGCCGATAAACTGGTTGTTCAGGCCCACGCCGCTGGCGAGGGCCGCGCCGCCGGCGGTGAGGGTGAGCGCCCCGTCGCTCAGGGCCCAGCGCCTGTTCACCGCGCGCAGGAGAAAGCCGTCGGCCCTCAGCCTGACGGGTGAGATATGCCGGATCAGGCCGCCAAAGCGGGAGATGGCCACCTTCTGCGGCACGGTCTCCAGCCGGTAGGTCCCGTCCCCGTCCAGCCCTTTGACGGCCAGCAGGTCGCCGCTCTCCCCCGCCCGCGCCAGCGTCTGCACCAACGCCAGGACGGCCTCGCTCCTGTCCCGGCTGACGCAGAGGAAGGTCTCTCTCCGGCCGTCGGGCGTGTCATAGCGGTAAAAGTCGCCGAACTGGAAAAGGCGGCGGTGCTTTTTATAAAAGGCGATCTGGTCCCTCACCTGCTTTTTTTCCACGGGGGACAGCTCGCCGGGGTCCAGCTCGTAGCCAAGAGCGCCGAAGGCCGCCACGTTGAACCGGGTGGAGAGGGGCGTGGCCCGCAGGGTCTGCTGATGGGGCGACTGGGAGACATGGGCCCCCATGGCGGAGAGAGGGTAGAAGTAGGACAGTCCCCGCTGAATACGCAGGCGCTCGATGGGGTCGGTGTCGTCCGAGGCCCAGATCTGGGGGGAATAGCAGAGCATCCCCAAATCAAACCGGTTGCCGCCGGAGGAGCAGCTCTCCAGCAGGATGTGGGGCCGGGGACGAAAGATGCGCTCCAGCACCTCGTACAGCCCCAATATGTAGCGGTGGCAGAACTCCCCGGCCGGGCAGTGCGGCGAGAAGACATCGCTCATATGCCGGTTCATGTCCCACTTGACGTAGCTAATGCCCACGCTGTCCAGTATCCGGGTGACCTGCTCCACAATGTAATCGCGCACCGCCGGGTTAACAAGGTCCAGCAACAGCTGGCTGCGCCCCAGAGAGGGCTCCCGTCCCGGCAGCCTGACGGCGTAGTCCGGGTG
Organism: Pseudoflavonifractor sp.; assembly: GCA_047637855.1. Lineage (GTDB taxonomy): Bacteria > Bacillota > Clostridia > Oscillospirales > Oscillospiraceae > Pseudoflavonifractor. The sequence goes on from JBLJBF010000085.1 coordinate 2,568, forward strand.
GGCGCGGTAGAGGTCGCTGTCCGGGTTCACAGACTCCGGCTCGAACCACAAGCCAAAGCCCAAGCCCAGTTTCTTTAGGCTCCCCGCCAGGCCCTCCAGGCCGCCGGGGAGCTTTTTTCGGTTTACGTCATAATCCCCCAGCCCCGCCCGGTCGCTGTCCCGCGCGCCGAACCAGCCGTCGTCCAGCACAAAGAGCTCTGCGCCCAGCCTGGCCCCCCGCCGCGCCAGACGCAGAAGCCCGCGGCGGGTGAACTTAAAAAAATGGCTCTCCCAGCTGTTGAGGAGCACGGGGCGCTCTCTTCCCTTCCAGTCGCCGCGGACAATATGCCCGTTGACGAAGTCGTGGAAGTTGCGGCTCATGCCGTTGAACCCCCGGTTTGAAAAGGTCATCACCGCCTCGGGTGTCTCAAAGTGCTCCCCTTTGCCCAGCGTCCAGTTGAAACACAGGGGATTGATCCCCGAGATGACCCGCACCAGGTCGTGAGAGGAGCGCTCCACGGCGGTGTAGTGGTTGCCGCTGTACACCAGGTTAAAGCCGTAGACCGCCCCGCAGTCCTCCCCCGCTGCCCCCTCGGCCAGCATGACGCCGGGGTTGTGGCGGTTGGAGGTGCCGCCCGTGGTGCTTTCGTTGACAAAACAGCCGGGCATGAGGGCGCGGTCGTGCCGGTTTGCCTCGGAGATCCAGTCTCCGTTCAAGGTGACCAGCTTAAAGTCCCGGTCAGGCAGGTCAATGAGCATGCTCATCATCCGCCGGAGCACGAGGGGCTTTTCCTCCCCATTGGTCAGCACCGCCCTGCGGGTGATGATATTCTCTTTGGCATAGACCGTGTAGATCAGCTCCAGGGAGATTTGACAGACCCGGTCGCGCAGTCGGAGGATCAGCGTCTCGGCATCCCCCTCCTCCGCATAGGCGCAGGGCAGCGTCTGGGCCGGACAGGCGCCCCCGCGCAGCTCGAAGCCCGCAAAGACGAAGTCGGAGGTGTACGAGCCGTCGGGCAGCAGCATCTCCAGAGGGGTCACGCGGTAATCCCCCTTGCCAAGGCCCGACCAGTTCAGGGGTACGTTGTCCAGACAGTAGGTCTCGTCGTCCGGGGTGTACATGACCTGGGAGCCGTAGGGCATGGTGCGCTTGCAGCGCAGGGCCTCCCCGTCCCCCAAACCGACAGGAGGGCCGTAGTGCAGCTGCTCGATGTGGCCGTGCTCGTTGACCATGAGCAGGCAGGAGCTGCTCTCCGTGCTGAGGAGAAAGACGCCGCCGCGTTCAGTGATCTGCCCCAATTGGATACTTCTCTCTCATGGCGGCCTCGGCCATCTCGGCGGTCACGCCCCTGCACGCGATCATCTGCCCATAAAATCTGCCGCTGGCCTTGACCGTGCGCTCCATGGTCTCGGTGTTGAGCGCCACGATGCCAAAGCGGGCGGTAAAGCCCTCCAGCCACTCGAAATTGTCCACAAAGCACCAGTGGTAGTACCGCGTGACGGGCAGGCCGCTCCCGCACAGAGCCTTGATATGTTCGTAGAGAAAGCGGATACGGAAGGCGTCGGTGTTGTCGGCCGTACCGTTTTCCGTAATGTAGATGGGCAGGCCGGGCAAGATGGCGTGGAGCGTGCGGCAGCAGTCCACGATGCCCTGAGGGTAGATCTCCCAGCCCAGGTCGTTCACGGGCACGCCGGGGAAGGTGCTGTCCGCGAACCCCTTCGAGGCGGTGCGGGAGTAGTAGTTCAGGCCCAAAAAATCGGCGTAGCGGCCCCTGTCCCGGGCGGTGCCCAGCAGATAGCTTTTGCTGATCCGCCCCTGGAACAGGTATGCGGAGAGGGCGGCGGTGACCCGGTGCCAGGGGTTTTTCGCCGAGCAGGGCGCGAAGACCCTCATGTGGTGGGCAAAGCCCACCTTGGTGTCGGTATAGCCCATTTTCCTGCGGAGGGCATGGATTCGCACGTAGGCGCGGCGGTGGCAGACGCCCATGGTCTCTATCACTCTGAGGGTCTTTAACACGCTGTTCTGCCCGGGCGGAAAACCGCCGCCCAGATAGCCGCTGACGGCGTAAACATTGGGCTCGTTGATGGTGACGTACTCGCTGACCAGGTCGCCCAGCCGCTCCACCGTCTTGTCCACCAGGCGAAGGAAGATCGCCGGGCTGTCCGGGCATAGAAAGCCCCCCTTCTCCTCGAACCAGAGGGGGTTGGAGAAGTGGTGGATGGTGAGGAGGACCGAAATACCCCTCTCCCGGAGCAGCATGATCTCCTCCCGGAGCTTGTCAAACTCCCCGTCGGAAAAGACGCCCTCCTCTGGCTCCACCCGCGCCCACTCCAGGCCGAACCGGTAGTGGCCGATGCCCAGCTCGGCCATCAACGCGGTGTCCTCCGGGAGGAATTTACGGTGCATGGTGGCCACGTCGGGGTCGGAGCCGTCCTTGATTCGCCCTTTCCGATACCAGTCATACCAATTGCTGTTCTTGCAGTCCCCGTCCACCTGGGTCGCAGCCGAGGCGACCCCGAGGGAGAAATTCTCCGGAAAGCGAAAGGCGTCCATGTAAAATCCTCCAAATCGAGTCTTGTTTTGATTATATCACCCGGTCAACTTATACACAAGCAGGCAATGCGCAAAGTCTGGTTGAGGACGGTTTTCTCTCTTGAACATAAAATGGAATATTTTATGGGAAATCCACCAACCCTAATCCGGAGCCGGCGTGCCGCCGGGCAACTGATCCAACTAAAACGAGGGGGGCGGCTCCATGCGCTTTTTTGAAAAGCTGGCCTGGCACTACCGAGCGCAACACAAGGCTGAGGAAGAGCCTGCAGCACAAAACCAGGGCCAGGGGGCGGCGAATCATCCCCGCGCGCTCTCCCAGGACCTTGATCAAAACCTGACTGCCATCAAGGCCGAATTCCGCGGGAGCGTCGATCTCGTGGTCCGCAGCTTCTCATTCGGGGGCGAGGGGAACGGCGCGCTCAGGGCCGGGCTGATCTACCTGGATGGGATGAGCAACCTGATCATGATCAACGATGCCATCATCCGGCCCCTGATGTACGACCTCCATCTCTCCCCCGAGACCGAGACCGCCGACCTCTCCAGCCTGGATAAGATCCGGGAGCGGCTGCTGGCGGTCAGCGAGGTGACCCCCGTCTGTACCTATGACGAGGTGACCCAAGCCTGCCTGTCGGGAAACGCCGCGCTCCTGGTGGAGGGGTTCTCCAAGGCCCTCAGCATCGGTGTAAAGGGCTGGGAAAAGCGGGCGGTCTCCGAGCCCACCAGCGAAACCGCCCTCCGCGCCCCGCGGGAGGGTTTTACCGAGAATCTGCGGACCAATACCTCCATGATCCGCCGGATGATCAAGGATCCGGCGCTTAAAATTCATGATATGGTAATCGGAGCGCGCACCCATACCCAGATCAATCTCCTGTATATCGACGGGCTTGCAAGCCCCGCGCTGATACAGGAGGTCGAGCGCAGGCTGAACAAGATAAATACCGACGCCATTCTAGCGGCAGGCTATGTGGAACAGTATATCGAAGATTCACCCATGACGGTTTTCCCCACCATATGGAGCAGTGAAAAGCCCGACGCGGTAGCCGGAAAGCTGCTGGAGGGCCGGGTCGCCGTGGCTGTGGACGGCGCCCCCTTTGTCATGACGATGCCCATGCTCTTTATCGAAAACTTTCAGAGCTCCGAGGACTACATCGCGCGGCCCCATTACGCGACGGTGATGCGCGTTCTGCGCCTGATCTCGTTTTTTATCTGCCTGTTTGCGCCCGCTCTGTATATCGCGCTGTCCACCTACCATCAGGAGCTGATCCCCACCACGCTGCTCTTTTCCATGGCTGCGGCCAGCGAGGGCACCCCCTTCCCCGCCGCGGTGGAGATGGGCGTGATGATGCTCATCTTCTCCATCCTGAGGGAGGCCGGCATCCGTATGCCCCGGCCGGTAGGTCAGACTATAAGCATCGTAGGCGCCCTTGTCATGGGGGAAGCCGCCATACAGGCCGGTATCGTAGGCGCGCCGGTGGTCATCGTGGTGGCGATTACCGCCGTGGCGAGCTTTTCGATCCCCTTCATCACCGACGCCATTATGATCCTGTCCTGGTTCCTGCTTGTCCTGGCGACGACGATGGGCAGTTTTGGCATCACCATAGGCGGGTTTATGATCCTCGTACACCTCACCGCCCTGCGGTCCTTCGGCTCGTGCTATATGGCTCCCATGGCCCCGCTTCAAAAAGCCGATTTGAAGGACACTGCCGTACGCGCCCCACTGTGGGCCATGCGCAACCGCCCTAACGCAATCAAGCCCCGGGATTTGAAACGGCAGAACTTTCAAATCCCCTATTATCCAGCTGCCGACCAGAACAATGGAGGTGGAGAATCATGAGGATGAGACGTGCTGCCGCCCCCTCTCTGCCCTTGGCCGCCGCCTCGCGGCGCGCGCAGCGGGCGGCGGCCCTCCTGCTGTGCGTCGCCCTCATGCTGCCCCTGTCCTCCTGCTGGAGCGAGCTGGAGCTCGATAAACTGGCCATTGTAGTGGGCACGGGCCTGGACGTCGGGGATGGGCCGGACTCCATAAAGCTGACCGCCCAGGTCGTCAAGGCGGCGGAACTCGGGTCCGGCTCCGCAAAGGGGGGCGGCGGCTCCAAGGAGAAGGCCTACGTGAATATCAGCTATACGGATAAGAGTGTGCTCGCGATCACCCGGGGGCTGACCCATGTGCAGAACAGAAAACTGTATTTTGCCCACAGCAACATTCTCATCTTCAGCCGCGACCTGGCAAAGCTTGACATGGCGGAGGGGATGGACGCTTTTGTGCGTGACTATGAGTCGCGCCTGAACGTCTATCTCCTGATCGCAAAGGGCAGCGCGTCGGAGATATTGGAAGAGGAAGTGGATCTGGAGAAAACCCCTGCCATTCACCTCTTCGGCCTGATGGAAAATCAAGATGCTAACTCGGAAACCGTGGTTGCGACCCTGCGCGACTATGTCATTGCAACCCTGGGCGTATCGTCGGCCCCTGTGGCCCCGATGGTGGAGCTATACGAAGTGGATGGGAAAAAACATGCCAAGCTGGACGGCACGGCAATTTTCAAGGATGGAAAAATGATCGGAGAACTCGATAAGACCCAGACCCGGGGCCTCCTGTGGGTCACCGGCAAGGTCTCCTCCGGAGCAATGCCCCTGGAGACGGAGTGGGGACAGGTCACCCTGCAGATCAGCCGCTCCTCAGGCAGCTTAAAGCCCGTCAAAGCCGAGGATGGAACGGTGCGGGTACGGCTCAAATTGCAAGTCGATACGTTCCTGGAGAACAACGAGACCACCCAGACTATGGGAGATCACGACCATGTAGAAATGCTGAAGGATAAAATGAAAGAGGCCATTCGCTCGGAGATCAACGGCGCGCTGGCCACGGCAAGAGCGCTCTCTGCCGATATTTTCGGTTTCGGAAACGCGATCCGCCGCGACTACCCGAAGGAGTGGAATAAGATGAAGGACAATTGGGATGAGACATTTCCCAAAATTGAACTGGATATTGACCTGGATATCGAGTTGAGATCCACGGGTGGCCTGACTAAGCCCGTGGTCCCGGGAGGGGCAAAATGAAACTGGAGAAGGGATGCATTTCCCCAAAAGATTTTGTATTCGCCACGTTTTGCTTTATGCAGGCCACCGTGCTGCGCTCGGGGTATATCGTCGGTCTCACCCGGCAGGACTCCTGGGCCATGGCAATTACCGGCCTTTTGTTCTCCCTCCCGATGATCGGGATATACGCCATGCTCTTAAACAGTCATCCGGGAAAGAACCTGTTTGAGATTGACGACCTCGTATTTGGCCCGGTTTTGGGGCGGTTCGTCTCGGCGCTGTATCTGTTCTTCTTTTTATCCCTCGCCGCACTGAATATGCGTGATCTCGGCAACTTCACCGTGGGCTACATGATGCCCGAAACCCCCATGTCCGTGATTTTCCTTCTTTTCCTGATCGGATGCGTCTATGGGCTAGGCAAGGGGATCAAAAACCTTATGTATCTGTCCCCTCTGATCAGCTTTATCACGATATCGGCGCTGGTCGTCAACTTTATCCTGCTTCTCAGCGATGTGGACTTTTCGTTCCTGAAGCCGTTTTTCCAGATGGAAATGAGCAAATATGTGCAGAGCACGGTCTCGGTGGCGGCCGTACCCATCGGCGAGATTGTCGTGTTCCTGATGCTCACCCCTATGCTGAAGGAGGGCGCCAAGGCCGGTACACCGCTGCTGCTGGGCGCGGCCCTCTCGGCACTCTCCATGATGTTGGTGCTCGTGCGGGATATCATCACTTTGGGCCCACTCTCTATGATCGTGTCACTGCCCAGTTTCGAATCGGTTCGCTATATCAGCCTCTCCGGGGTGCTCACCCGCCTGGAGAGCATTTACGCGGTTACCTTGGTGCTTTTGTTCCTCTTCAAGATCAGCATTTTGCTGTATGTTTTCGCGCTGGGCCTGACCCAGCTGTTAAACCAGGGCAGCCGTCTGCCCGCAAACCGGCAATCCAACAACCAGCTGATCGAGCCCGAGCAGATGCCACACAAGAAGCGCTATCCGCCGTTCCTGCGCCTGTCCGCCGCCCTCGTATTCATTTACTCCCTCTTTGTGTTTGAATCCGTGATGGAGAACAGGGACTGGGGCGCGACTGCCGCCCCCTTCTTCTCCCTGACCTTTGAGCTGTTCCTGCCCGCGGTCACTCTGCTGGCGGTCGGTCTGCGCAGGCTTGCCAGGCCAAAAGAGGTGGCGGCATGAAGGTATTGCTGGTCTGCCTCGCCTTTGCCGTGATCGGCGCGATCGATTTGCCCGACATGATCAGAAATAAGCGCCTGCAGGACCTCACGGCCTACAGCATCTTCTTTGTCCTGGTCCTTGCCCTCGGCCTGCTTATCGCCGCCGGAGTCAAGGTGCCCAGTCCCATCAAGGCCATCCAGGCCTTTTACCAGAACGTGCTGGGCCTGGCGTTCAAACCCTCCTGACCGGCGGCAGTTGTGCATTGCGTATGAGTCTGGTATCATAGAGACTAGACCGCCCCTGTGGCGCTCGAATCTTTTTACGCGAGGATAGATACCATGACTGAAAAGGAAATTGCGGAGCTGCGCCGCCGGTTCCGGCCGGACAAGAGCAATATCACCCACATCCGCGGATGCTATGTCAACGAAAACCGGGAGATCGTGGCCGAATTCAACCAGTCGGTCGGACTGCTGTCCGAGGAGGAGGCCGAAAAGCTGCTGGCCCTCTTCCGGCGCGCGCTGTCGGGCGCACCGGGGAAAAACCTGCTGGACATCTCCTTTACCACCCAGCAGGTGGCGGACGGCGCCGAGCACAGGCGCCTCATGGCCCTGCGGGACTCCGCCCTCAAGGACGAGGAGGCGGTGGCCGCCCTCTTCCGACAGATCATTGAGGCGGGGGCCATGGAGGGGAATTACCTCATTTTGCTGGCCCGGGATACCTATGACGTACCCTACCGCTCCAAGGACGGCGAGGACCAAAAGGACGCCGGAAACGAGGTCTTCCCCTATATCCTGTGCGCATTGTGTCCCGTGAAGCTGACCAAGTCGGCGTTAGGGTACTACGCCCATGAGAACACCTTCTATAACCGCCAGCTGGATTGGCTGGTCGCCCCGCCCGAGCTGGGATTCCTCTTTCCCGCCTTTGACGACCGCGCCGCCAACCTCTACAGCGCCCTCTACTACACCCGGGACATCACGGACAGCCATCCCGAGCTGGTGGAGGCTCTCTTTCAGGCCCAGCCCCCCATGCCCGCCGCCCTTCAGAAGGAGACCTTTGACGCCCTGCTGTCCGAGAGCCTGGCCGAGGACTGCAGCATGGATGTGGTGCAGTCGGTCCATCAAGAGCTATGCGCCCGGATCGAGGCCCACAAGGCGGACAAGGAGTCCGAGCCTTTGGTCCTCTCCAGAGGGGAGCTGCGGGGCGTGCTGACCTCCTGCGGCCTGGACCGGGAGCGGGTAGACCAATTCGAGTCGGCCTATGAGGAGACCTTCGGCTCAGACACCGACCTGCGCCCCCAGAACCTGGTGGACGTAAACCGGATGGAGATCCACACCGGCGAGGTCACCATCCGGGTCAGCCCCGAGTACCGCGACCGGGTAGAGACCCGGGTGATCGACGGGGTCAAGTACATCCTGATCCGGGCCGACGAGGACGTGGAGGTCAACGGGGTCAGCGTGCGCATCTCCTGACAAGGCCCAGCGCCGCCGCGCGACATAAAAAAGGGACGCCTCTCTGAAGAGAGGCGTCCCTTTTTCTTTTTCCGCTGGGGCTCAGGCAAATGGTGACAGCGGCCCATCCGGTGTGGCGAGGTGCGTGGGCAGCGGGCCAATCCGGCGCGGGTTCTGCCCCCCTATGCGGGCAGGATGCCGGTGAAGGCCAGCAGGTTATAAAGCCCGGCGGCGGCCTCGGCGCGGGTCGTGGGGGCGGTGGGGCCGATGTCGGGCAGGCTCTTCCAGAGAAGGCTCACGCCCTGTCCCAGGGGATTTGTCTGGCTGCCGTCGAGAAGCCATACGCCCTCCCGCGCCCACTTGGCGTAGGGCGCAAGAACGTCCTGCTCCAGTGCGCCCTCGTCAGGTGCGGCCACTGCGAACTTCATGCTCAGCCGCCGGGCGGCCCGGGCCAAAATGGTCATATACTGCTGGTGATCCACCGGGTCATCGGGGTGAAAGCACCCGTCGCTCCCGCCGACGACCAGACCGGCGGCGTACATGGCCTCCACCGCCGGGGCGTAGTACGCGCCGGCGGCCACGTCGGGAAAGGTGCCGGTGCGGTTTGAGGTGTAGCGCAGGGCCTGGGCCAGCAAAACGCAGAGCTGACCGCGGGTGAGTGTAGCGTCGGGCAGAAAGGTCCCGTCCCCCGGCCCGGCAACGATGCCATAGGTGGCGAGAGAGGCGATCTGAGCGGCATAGGGGCCGTCCGCCGTGTCGGAAAAGGTCCGGGGGCGGTAGTCCTTCAGGCCGTATTCCCGCGCCACCGTTCCGGCGGTGGTGCGCTGCCAGCCGTCAGTCCCGCCGGTGCCCAGCCAGAGGCTGGCGCTCTCCGGGACGGCCTCCAGAAGCGCGGTGAAGGCGGGGAGATATTTTTCGTCCGCCGTGGTGTTCAGGTCCACATACCAGCGCCAGCCCAGATCGAGCCGAAGCAGCCCCCGCGTGTCCCCCTTAGGCCCGGAGGCCGAGAGGAGATAGGCCACGTCGGCGGACAATCCCGGGTCCACCAGCAAGTGGGGGATGATCCCCACCCGGTCGTCGGTGGCCCCATCGGGGGAGAAGATGCGGTAGGCCGTCACCTTGAGCGCCGAGCCGTCCCCAAAATACTCCGGCTCCACGCTGGAGTCCAACAGGATCTGCGCCACACCCTTGCCGTAGGTCCGCTCTCCGACGACCAGGCCCGCCCGCCGGTCCCGGATGATAAAGGAAAACAGTTCAGACGCGCTGGCGGTGTACGCGTCGGCGAGGACGATGACGGGGTCTATCGTCAGGCTCCCCGTATCGCTGCCGTAGACGCTGTACTGCCCGTCGCCGTCTTTAAGATAACCCAGCTCCCCGCCGCCCGCGAAGGCGGCCGCAGACTGGACCGCGGCGTCCACGTCCCCGCCGCCGTTGCTCCGCAGGTCCACGATCCAGCGGTCGGCCCGGTAGTCGTACTCCCGAATGCCGTCTGCAAAGTGGCCGTAAGTCTCTGGTCCAAAGGTGGTGCAGCGGATATACCCGATATGCCCGTCCACAAGGGTGGTGGTCGTGGCGGTGAGGACGAGCTTTTCCCGGGTGATGGCATACGTATGGCTCGCCCCATCCCTGGTGACCGTGATCTGCACCCGGGTGCCCTCCTCCCCGAAGATCCAGGTCTGAACGATCTCCAGCGCCGCGCCGGCGACTGCCCTGCCGTCCACCGCCGTGATAAGGTCCCCGGCCCGGACTCCGGCCTTCTCGGCCCCCAGGCCGGGCAGCACGCCGGTAACCCGCAGTCCGTCCGCCTCCTGCTCCAGAACAACACCGATGCCGTAGGTGACGACATCCCGCATACTGCCCAGAAACGCCGCGTAGCTTTTGGCGTTGAAATACTCGGTATAGGGGTCCCCCAGCGCCGCCAGCATCTCCTCCACCGTGGTCTGCTCCAGCACACGCGGGGGGATGGCGTCCACATAGTAGGTCTTCAGCAGCTCCTGCGCCTGATCGACGGTCAGGGCCAGGGCGGGGGCAGAGAGCAGGCATGCGGTGAGGAAAAGGGCCAGTAGTTTTTTCAATGCTTTCATAGGCGCTGCCCTCTGTTTCGTAAGATGTTCCTATTGTAAACCAAACCGGCGGCTGGCACAAGGCCCGCCGCCGGTTTGTAATGATTTGTTACCCGATTTTAATCGAAGAAGCTCCTGCGCTCCAGTTTCACATTCTGGGCCACCAGGAGGTCGTCCACGCTGAGGAAGGTGACGCCCTGCCGGGCCTCCACGGGGGAGGACACGCTCATCGCCATGTCGCCGTCCATCACCATGGTATCGCCGCCGATGGTGAAGGTGTAGAGGGTCTTGCCGTCCTTGGACACGGCGACGGCGGTGGGATTCTTGGCGTCCCAGGCGACTGTGCAGCCCAGGGCCTCAGCCAGCTTACGCACAGGGAGCATGAGCTTTCCGTCCTGGACAAAGGGAGCCTCCTTCTCCGTCAGGGTCAGGTCCTTGCCGTTCACCGACAGACTGCCGGGCGCGGCCGAGATATGCCCCGCATACCCGTAGGGGAATACCATGACTCTGCTGGGGCTGGCCTGCCCGGGGTAGGACAGGGCGACCATCTGATACCAGGAGAGGACCATCATGCCGGGCTTGATATCGGACAGAGCAGGGGCCGCGCCGCCGCCGTAGGAGACCAGCTCGGTCTTATCGTCCAGGTGCAGGATCATGGCGCCCGACACCAGCGCGGAGATCCCGCCGCCCTCCCGCTCGGTCACATACTCGACCTGGGCGTAAGTGGGTATACCGAGGTCAGAGGGGATGTTGCAGATGACCAGCCTGGCCACCGACTGGGGCGGCAGGCTGCGGGTCATGGCGGGGCTGACATAGGCGTAGAGGGTCTCCCCCAGCTTCAGGTCGGCAAAGGTCTTGGCCGTACCGGTGACGGCGTCCACAATGGCGGTGTCGCCGGAGACCTTCACCATAATCTTCCGGTAGGGGTCCGTGTCATTGCTGTTCTCGATATAGACCGAGTTCTCACCCAGCTCCCGGACCGTGCCCCAGACCCGGACGGAGGCGTCGTCGTTGCGGCGGTTCACCTCGTAGGCGGACTGCTCCGTGCCGGGCAGCCCGGTCGAGACGGGAACGGCCTTGATCGGTTCGGCGGCCAGGGCGCTGCCGGAGAGGACGGCGGCGGCCAGGGCCAGGGTGAGGATACGTTTGAATTTCATGGTTACCAGTCTCCTTTTGTGGGTTTATATCATAGATAGACGGCGACGCCCACTAAAAGTTCCCTGCTTTTCAGGAAAATCTTACAGCTCCAGCCAGAGCGACTTTCCCTTGGTATTCAGAAGGCCCAGCAGGGCGGCGCTCCCCAGAGCGGGCAGGGCGGCGCACAGAAGCAAGGCGGGCAGCATACCGAGAATGTCCTGGAGTACGGTCCACCCAAAGCCCAGCGCCACCACCAGCAGCATGGGTACAAAGGCCCCCAGCATAGCGGCCCCCGACTGCTTGACCACAACGGTGTCGTTGGGCGCGTCCAGCCTGGGCATGGAGAGGTTTATAAACAGCCCGAAGAGCGCGCAGAAGAGGGAGAGGACCGCGTTCACCAAAAAGAGGACCAGCGCGTCGGCCGCGCCGAGGGAGAAGGCGAAGGTCAGGCAGACGGCGGCAGCCAGAAGGCAGGGCAGCTCCAGCAGGAGCTGAAAGCCCACCTTGACCGCAAAGATATCCCCCACAGAGATGGGGGCCTCCTTTAAAATCCAGAGCATCTTCCCCTCCAGGCTCACCGAAGAGGCGGTGATGGCCGTCATACATACGAGGAAGGCCAGGATGGCGCAGAGGATGGGCGTCATAGGCAGGTCGGCAAAGGCCCTCATCTGGCGCAGGTAGTTCTCCACCTGGCCCCGGAACGCCAGCGCGGCTGCGCCCCCCACCACCATCAGTACCAGGCCGAAGCCCGCGTTGAAGAAGTAGATGGGGGTGGAGAAAAAGCGTCCGCTCTCCTTTCTGAGGAGGGCGCGCCGCGCCCCCGCCGCCGAGAGGGCGCCCAGCTTATAGTCGCTGCGGGAGCTCCTGGCCCCCAGGCTGGTGACGATGCTGCCATACCGCCCCGAGAAGAGCCAGACCACCAGCAGAAAGGGCAGAATACACAGGGCCATGAAAAGGGCAAGGGAGAGGAGATTCCCGTCGCAGGCCGCCTCGGTCAGCAGGAGAAAGGGCACGCCCCAGGCCGAAAAGCTACTCTCGACGCCCAGCGCGGCGGAGAGGGTGATGCTGCTCATGGACAGGTTGAGCCGGAAGAGAACGATCATCAGCAGAATAAAAGCCCCCGAGTACAGGAGGTTGGAGACCAGCGGCCTGCGGCCAAACCGGCCGGACAGCCAGGCCAGAACAAAGCCCACCAGCAGGTCCAGCGCAGTGGGCAGCAAGGCCAGAAGGACGGTGCACAGGAGCAGCCGCAGGAAAAACCCCGCGCCGCCGGGGCCACCATAGATCAGATAGACCACCCCGGCAGGAACCATGACAAAGACGGCAAAGAGCAGATTTTCCAGGTACAGGGCCAGCGTGCGGCTGAGGAGAAGCAGGAACGCCGGGACAGGCAGAGAGAGCACCAGGTCGTTGTCCCGCCCGCCGAAAACGACCCCCTGGGCGGCAAAGACGGTGAACATAAGCCCCATGCACACCACAAGGACAGGCATGAGGAGAACAACCAGCCTCACCATGCCCAGGGGAGCCAGCTGGGAAGCCAAAAGGAAGCTGTACGTCCCCGATATATAGAGCCCGATAAAAGCCACGATGGCCGCCGCGCCCACGCCCGAGATTCTCTTTTTACTCCTTCCAAAACGGAAGGAGTAAAACATCGCCTTCAGGTTGAGAACCAGCAGCGCTTTGAACTTCCGCATCAGCCCTTCTCCCCTTCCAGCTCCAGGAAGACCTTCTCCAGGCTGGAGTCCCCCACCAGCTCGGCGGTTCTCCCATGGCGCACCAGTCTCCCGTCCTTGATGATGGCGATCCTGTCGCACAGCTTTTCGGCCACCTCCAGCACATGGGTGGAGAAGAAGACGGCTCCGCCCCGGTCGCAGGTCTCCCGCAGGTAGCCCTTGAGGAGGTGGGAGGCCACCGGGTCCAGGCCCACAAAGGGCTCGTCCAGAATGAGGAGCCGCGGCTCCCGGATGAGGGCCGAGATGAGGGCCAGCTTCTGCTTCATGCCGTGGGAGTAGCTGCCGATGAGGCTGCCCAGGCTGCCCGTGAGCTCGAAGGCGTCGCCGTATTTGGCAATGCGCGTCTGGCGGTCGGCCTGGGAGAGGTCGTAGAGGTCGGCGATAAAACCGAGATACTGGATACCGGTGAGAAAGTCGTAGAGGTCGGGGTTGTCGGGCAGAAAGGCGGTGATCCGCTTGGCGGCGGTAGCGTCGCTTCGGATGTCGTGCCCGTCGATGGTGATAGTCCCCTCGGTGAAGTCCATCACCCCCGCCGCCGCCCGGAGGGTGGTGGTTTTCCCTGCGCCGTTATGCCCGATGAACCCGAAGATCTCCCCGGCCTCCACGGTGAGGGTCAGGTCGTCCACCGCCCGCTTTCCGCCGGGGTAGGTCTTGGAGTAGTGTTGAATGTTTAACATGGTGCTCTTCCTCTCTCATTCCCCTTTGGGGTGTTTTTCTCGGTACCACAGGTAGGACATGACAGTGGGTACGACCAGCACCGCGCCCACCCCCGCCACCACGGCGGCGGCCATCATCCACTCCGGCAGGAAGAGCCCGGAGAGGATGAGGATGAGGCCCAGAACGAAGAATATCCGTCCGCCGAGGCGCTGGGTGCGGTTCCACACGTCGGGATCGGACAGGCTCCAGGGTGTGCGTACCCCGGCGAAGAAATTGCTTTTAAACTTGGGCATGACATTGCCCAGCACGGCGAAGAGCAGCCCCACACCGCATGGGACCACCCGATACACCGAGATGCTGCCGGGGTGCAGCGCCTCGGATACCGTGACGGCGTAGAGCAGGTCCATCAGCAGGATGACGGAGAGCAGGGCCGCGTCGTAGGCTTTCCCGAACCGGCTGTAGTTCTCCCTTCGGGGGTCCACCCTGGGCAGAAAGCGCATGGCGGCGGCGACGGCCGGCCCCAGGAGGGACAGAAACCACAGCGTGTACTTGGGCCCGTACTGCACCGTACCGTCCAGGCCCCATTGGATGGGCACCTGTCCGGGGATGCTGCCGTACAGCACCGCGGTGGCGGCGAGCGGGGCCGCGGTCAAAAGCCAGACCGCCGCCGTTTTAAGCATTCCCTTTTTCATCTCCGTCCCCTCCCCTCAGCGATGCAACCCAGCCCACCAGCTCGTCCAGCACCGACATATTCAGCTCATAGTACATATACTTCCCCCGCTTTTCCTGGTCCACCAGACCGGCCTCCCGCAGGACGGCCAGGTGGTGAGAGACGGTGGCGGCGGTCATGTCGAACTGGCCGCCGATCTCCCCCGCCGTGCGCCCGCCCGCCTTTAAAATATCCAGGATACGCCGCCGGGTGGGGTCGGACAGCGCCTTGAAGGTATCCTGATATCCCATGCGCGGCCCCTCCTCTCGCATATCATTTAGATAAACTTCTAAACGTAGGATACGCTAAGGCATAAAAAAAGTCAAGGGCAATCAGTCCAAAGTCTGATTGCCCTAAACCTCTCTTTTTATGCATTTTTATCGGTCTACCACGGGTATGGGGCTGTGGTCCACCTGGTCAAGGTGCCTGAGGTAGTGTCTGGTCTCCTTGGCCACCAAATCGGAGAGCATAAGCACGGCCACCAGGTTTGGAATGGCCATGAGGGCGTTCAAAATATCGGCAATATACCACACCAGGTCCAGTGAGAGCACCGGGGCCGCCACCGCCACCGCCACGTAGAGGAGCTTATAGGGCAAAATGGCCCGCTTTCCAAACAGGTATTCCGCGCACCGCTCTCCATAATAGCTCCAGCCAAGAACGGTGGCGTAGGCGAAGGTGATGATGCCCACCACCAGAATGACGGGGCCGACCACAGGGATCTGGCGGAAGGCCATGGTGGTCATCTGCCCGCCGTTGGCGATGTCGGCCATGTTGACGCCCGGGTTCTTCATCATGGTGGATACCAAAACAAGGCCCGTAATGGCGCAGGAGACCACCGTGTCCCAGAAGGTGCCGGTGGAGGAGACCAGGGCCTGGCGCACGCTGTTGCGCGTCCGGGCCGCCGAGGCCACGAGGGGCGCCGAGCCCATGCCCGACTCGTTGGAGAAGAGGCCCCGGGCCACGCCAAATCGGGCCGCCGCCATGATGCCCTGCCCCGCCAGACCGCCCGCCACCGCGCCGGGGGTAAAGGCCAGCCGCGCGATGGCCGAGAGCGCAGGGAGGATATGGTCGGCGTTGACGGACAGGATATAGAGACAGCCCGCGGTATAAAAGAGGGCCATGAAGGGCACCAGGCGCTCGCACACCTTGGCGATGGACTGAATGCCCCCCAGAATGACGGCGGCGGTGGCCGCCCCCAGAACCACGCCGATGGCAAGCCGGGGAATGTGCAGAGCGGGCAGATTGTTCTCGATCACCTCGGCGATGGCGTTGATCTGGGTGCCGTTGCCGATGCCGAAGGAGGCCAGCGCCGCCAGAAAGGCGAAGACCACCCCCAGCCACTTCATGTTGAGGCCCCGCTCCAGGGCGTACATGGCCCCGCCCAGCATCCGCCCGTCCTTGGCCCTGACCCGGTACTTCACGGCGATCAGGCTCTCGGCGTACTTGGTGGCGATGCCGAACACCCCGGTGAGCCAGCACCACAGCACCGCGCCGGGGCCGCCCAGGTAGATGGCCGTGCCCACGCCAACGATATTGCCCGTGCCGATGGTGGAGGCCAGGGCGGTCGCCAGGGACTGGAACTGGCTCACGTCGCCCGGCGCGCCCGTATCCCGGGCCACCGAGAGGCGGATACCCGTGAGGGTCTTGCGCTGAATGAAGCCGGTGCGAACGGTGAGGAAGATATGGGTGCCAAAGAGCAGGAGGATCATGGGTACACCCCAGACAAATTCGTCGATCACCGTGATGATATGCGTGAATGTCTCCATGCGCGCCCCTCCCAAATCATCCTGCCCTCACGGGCGGGTTCCGTTCCCTCCTGCCCCTGTGGGGCAATTTCTACTTCTGGTTCTGCTCCATCCACTTCTTGAGCTGCTCGGCCATGGCCGAGGTGCCCTTCTCCTGCGTCTGACCCTCCAAAAACCGCTGCACGTCCCGCTTACCGGCCGGGCCGGCCTCCCGCTTGGTCTTGAAGTCGGACAGCTTTTCCCGGTAGCCGCAGATACAGGCGAACATCTGCTTTTCCCCCTCGCCCCGCAGCTCCATCTTCTTGTGGCAGTTGGGGCAGCGGGCGTTGGTGGTCTGGGTGACGCTGCGGCGGTAGCCGCACTCCCGGTCGGGGCAGGCCAGCATCTTGCCCCGCTTGCCCTGGACGTTGAGCAAAAATTTCCCGCAGTCGGGGCATTTCTCCCGGCTGACGTTGTCGTGCTTGTAGACAGCGTCGCTCTGCTTGACCTCTCCCACCAGCCGGGCGGCGAAGGCGCGCATCTCACCCACGAAGGCGCTCTCCCGCTCCTTCCCCTGGGCGATGTCGCCCAGGCGCTTTTCCCACCGGGCGGTCAGCTCGGCGCTGCGCAGCTCGGCCGGGGCAAGCCCCACCACCTGCTTCCCCTTAGAGGTAGGGATCAGCTCCTTCCCCCGCCGCTCGATGTAGAAGGCGGAGAAGAGCTTTTCGATGATATCGGCCCGGGTGGCGGGGGTGCCCAGGCCGCCGGTCTCCTCCAGAATACGGCTCTGCTCCCGGTCCTGCACCTGGGCCTGCGGATGCTCCATGGCGGTGAGGAGGGTGGCCTCGGTATAGCGCTTGGGGGGCCCCGTGTGGCCCACATTGGCCCGGGCGCTGAGAATCTCCACCCGGTCCCCCTGGCGCAGGGGCGGCAGGGCCTGCTCCCGCTCGTCGGCGTCCTCCTCCTCGTCCTCGTCCAGGGAGAAGCCGCGGTCGTAGGCGGCGCGCCAGCCGGGGTTTTTCATGGCCTTGCCCTTGGCGGTGAAGCTCTCCCCATCCACCGTGAGGGTGAGGCGGACCTCTTCGTACTCACAGGGGGGCAGCAGCACCGCCAGAAAGCGGCGCACCACCAGGTCGTAAATATTCCGCTCGGGGCCGGAGAGCCGCCAGAGGTCGGGCTGCTCCTCGGTGGGGATGATGGCGTGGTGGTCGGTCACCTTGGCGTTGTTGACCAGAAAGCGGGTGGAGAGGGGCCGGTTTTTCAAAATCTGCCGGGCCATGTCCCTGTACCCCTCCACCGCCACGGCCGAGAGCCGCTCGGGCAAAGTGGCCGCCACGTCGTCGGTGATGTAGCGGGAGTCGGTGCGGGGGTAGGTGAGCAGCTTGTGCACCTCGTAGAGGGACTGCATGAGGGACAGGGTCTCCTTGGCCGAGTAGGCGTACTTCTTATTGGCGTCCCGCTGGAGCTCGGTCAGGTCGTAGGCCGCCGGAGGCGGCACCTGCTTATAGGCCTTCTTTACCTCGGTGAGTATGCCGGTCTTCCCGCTCAGGCGCTGGGCCAGGGCCTCGGCCTTGGCCTTATCAAAGGTCCTGCCCTGCCCGGCCCTGTCCTTCCAGCCCGCCTGGAAGCCGGGGGTCTTGACCGAGACGGTATAGTACTCCTTGGGGACGAACCGGCAGATCTCCTCCTCCCGGTCCACAATCAGGGCCAAAGTGGGGGTCTGGACCCGCCCGGCAGAGAGCTGCGCCCCATGCTTGCAGGTGAGGGCGCGGGTGACGTTGAGGCCCACGAGCCAGTCGGCCTCGCTCCTCGTCCGGGCCGAGTAGAAGAGATTGTCGTACTCCCTCGCGGGACGGAGGGCGCGAAAGCCCTCCCTGATCGCCTTGTCGGTCTGAGAGGAGATCCACAGGCGCTTGGCGGGCTTGGCCCAGCCTGCCTTCTCCATGATCCACCGGGCCACCAGCTCCCCCTCGCGACCCGAGTCGGTGGCGATAACCAGCTCGCCTATGTCGCCCCGCCGCATCAGGGTCTGGACGGCGCGGAACTGCCGGGCCGTCTCCTTGATGACGGCGGTCTTCATCTTCTGGGGCAGCATGGGCAAAGCGAGCATATCCCACTTCTCCCAGGCCTTGTCATAGCTCTCGGGGGCGGCCAGCTCCACCAGGTGGCCCAGGGCCCAGGTGACGACGTAGCCCTCACCCTCCAGGCAGCCGTCGCCGCCCTGCTTACAGCCCAGAACCCGGGCCAGTTCCCGGCCGACCGACGGTTTTTCCGCCAATACCAATGTTTTCGCCATAGCTGCGACTCCTTGTACTTTTTCATTATAGTTGCCATCGGGGTAAAGTATACTGAAATTCATCCGAAAAGGCAAATGCGCGGTCAAGACGGGCCCGCCCCGCACAAAACGCGGAGCGGGCCCGTCGTTGGTTTCCGCTTACGGCTCGGCTACCAGATGCACCAGCACCTCCACCATCTTCTCCAGGCTGCGCACCGGGATGTACTCGCTGCGGCCGTGGAAGTTGGCCCCGCCGGTGGAGAGATTGGGGCAGGGCAGGCCCATATAGCTCAGGCGCGCGCCGTCGGTGCCGCCCCGGATGGGGGTGACGACGGGCTTCACCCCCGCCTTCTCCATGGCGGCCTTGGCCCGGTGGATGAGGTACATATGGGGCTCGAGGCGCTCCTTCATGTTAAAGTAGGAGTCCCTGATCTCCACCTCAACCGTCTGGGGGCCGTATTTCCTGTTGAGAAAGTCGGCGCAGCGCTTGAGGTGGGCTTTCCGGCCCTCGAACTTCTCTTTGCTGTGATCCCGGATGAGGAGATGGAGGGAGGCCTCACTCTCATTTCCACTCATGCGGTGGAGATGGTAGAACCCCTCGTATCCCTCGGTGTGGCCCGGCGTCTCGGCGGGGGGCAGCAGAGCGGCAAACTCCAGGGCGATGAGAATGGCGTTCTTCATCTTGTTCTTGGCCGTACCGGGGTGGATGTTCACGCCATGGATGTACACCCCGGCGTTGGCGGCGTTAAAGTTCTCATACTCGATCTCCCCCAGCTCGCCGCCGTCCACCGTGAAGGCCACCGACGCGCCAAAGCCCTCTACGTCGAAGTGGTCGGCCCCACGGCCCACCTCCTCGTCGGGTGTGATGCCCACGGCGATGCGCCCGTGGCAAATTTCCGAGTGGGCGGCCAGATGCTCCATGGCGGTGAGGATCTCTGCCACGCCCGCCTTGTCGTCGGCCCCCAGGAGTGTGGTGCCGTCGGTGACGACAAGCTGCTGGCCCTTATATCGGGCCAGGCTTTCAAACTCGGCGGCCTTCATCACAATATTCTTCTCGGCGTTGAGGAGGATGTCGCCCCCCTGATAGTCCACCACGCGGGCCTTCACCCCGGCGCCCGAGAGGTCGGGCGAGGTGTCCATGTGGGCAATGAGACCGATGCAGGGCGCCCCCTCGCACCCCGCGCTGGCCGGAAGCCAGGCGTACACATAGCCCTTGTCGTCCATGTGGGCGTTCAGCAATCCGATCTGACTCAGCTCGGCCGCCAGAGCCGCGCCCAGGACCTTCTGCTTTTCGGTGGTGGGAACGGTCTCTCTCCCGCTGTCGGACTGGGTATCAAAGGAGACATAGTGCAAAAAGCGTTCCAATACGTCCATACTTCTTTTCCTTTCCGTCCCGCCGGAATCTATTGACGGCGGACGCCCTCGAGGGGTAAACTGGTAACAGTGGTATTTTAGCACAACGAAGGAGGTATTTCTACGGCTGATTTTCGGGAATTTACGTTTCCCTCCTCGGATGGGGAGCACCAGGTCCACGCTGTGGAGTGGCTGCCCGAGGGGGGCGCGCCCAAGGCGGTGCTCCAGCTTGTACACGGCATATCGGAGTATATTCTGCGCTACGATAACCTCGCGCGGTTCCTGGCGGACCACGGCGTCGCCGTGGTAGGGGGCGACCATTTGGGCCACGGCGGCACCGCCCGCGGCAGGGAGGAGTACGGTTTCCTCGCCCAGAAGGACGGGTGGGACTACCTGGCCCGGGATGTGCGCGCCCTGCGGGAGCGGATGGGGGCGCAATACCCCGGCCTTCCCTACTTCCTCATGGGGCACTCCATGGGCTCCTTTTTGGCCCGGACCTATCTCATCCGCTGGCCGGGCACCCTGTCGGGCTGCATCCTCTCGGGCACGGGGCAGGAGCCGTCCGCCCTGGTGTCCATGTGCAAGGCCCTCGCCTCTCTCCTCTGCCGCGCAAAGGGGCCGCGCAGCCGCAGCAAACTCATCAACAGCCTCTCCACCGGGGCCTACAACAAGAAATTCGCCCCCAACCGCACCGGCGCGGACTGGATCTCCCGGGACACGGCGGTGGTGGACGCCTACATTGCCGACCCGATGTGCCGGTTTACCCCCACGGTGGGGATGTTCCGGGACATGATGGGGGGCCTGCAGTTCATTGCGGACCGGGAGAATCTGGCGAAGATGGACCCGAACACCCCGGTCTACCTCTTCTCAGGCGACCAGGACCCGGTGGGCGGTATGGGGGCCGGGGTGCGAAAGGTCTTCGGTTTCTTCCAGCAGGCGGGAGTTAAGGACCTGACCCTGAACCTGTACCCCGGCGGCCGGCACGAGATGCACAACGAGCTGGAGCGGGACCAGGTGTACCGGGACGTGCTTGCCTGGCTCGAAACACACATTTAAAAGGGTGTCCGGGGCGAAAACCGCCCCGGACACCCTTTTTGCACACGGAAACGCCCCAAAACCCCGGTAGTTTTGTATATTATTATGATTGTATTTGGTTGACTTTCTCTGGAAATTCTGCTAATATTCAATCAGAACCAATCACATTCAATCGAAACGGGGAATTCCACCATGCTGACCCAGGAGCGCTACCAGATGATCCTGAGCCTGCTCAGCCGCAGGCGGGCCGTCACCGTGGCCGAGCTGACCCAGGAGCTGGGCGCCTCGGAGGCGACGGTGCGCCGGGACCTGAACACCCTGCGGGAGATGGGCAAGCTCAACAAGGTCCACGGCGGCGCTACCGCCCTCTCGGCCAGTTTCCTCACCTGCGACGAGGACATGGCCGTGAAATCGGTCCGCAACACCGAGTCCAAGGCCCTGCTGGGCCAGTACGCCGCCACCCTCATCCAGGACGACGACTTCGTCTACATCGACGCGGGCACCACCACCGAGCATCTGGTAGACGCCCTGGGAGAGAGCCGGGCCACTTTCGTCACCAACGGATTCAGCCATGCCCAGCGCCTGGCCCGCAAGGGGCTCAAGTCCTATATCCTGGGCGGGCAGTTCAAGGCATCCTCCGAGGCGGTAATCGGCGCGGTGGCCTCCGGGAATCTGCGCCGCTACAATTTTACCAAGTGCTTCGTGGGGGTCAACGGCATCTCCCAGGACGCGGGCTTCACCTCGCCCGACGCGGAGGAGGCCATGCTGAAATCCGAGGCCGTGGCCCGGTCCTACA
>JBLJBF010000086.1:0-4335 GCA_047637855.1 Pseudoflavonifractor sp.
CGACTGCCTCGCAGTAGGTCCGGACGGTGCGGATGACCATGGGGTTGGCCGCGCCCGAGATCAGGATACGCTCCCGCTTGCGCTCCCGGCACATGGTGGCCGCCTCGCCCGCGGCCGAGGCCCCGTCGTACATGGAGGCGTTGGATGCGTCCATGCCGGTGAGCGTGCAGATCATGGTCTGGTACTCGAAGATGGACTGGAGCACCCCCTGGCTGATCTCGGCCTGATAGGGTGTGTAGGCGGTGACGAACTCCTCCTTGGCTGTGATGCGCTTGACGGCGGAGGGGATATAGTGGTCATACGCCCCCGCGCCCCGAAAGACGCTGCCGAAGACGCGGTTCTTCTCGGCCATACGGCGCAGGACAGCAGCCACCTCCAGCTCGCTCATGCCGGGGGCGGCGTCTTTGCCGTCCAGGCGGATGGCGGCGGGGACCACTTCATAGAGCTCCTCTATGGAATCGAGCCCCACCGTACGCAGCATTTCCTCCCGCTGCCCGGGAGTGGACGGGATATAACTTCCCATGGCTCAGCCCTTCTCGCAGAAGGCGGCATAGGCGTCGGCGTCCATCAGCTCGCCATACTCCTCGATGGACTCCACCTCCACCAGCCAGGCGTCATAGGGGCTCTCGTTGATAAGCTGGGGTTCGTTCATCAGGTCCTCATTGATGGCGGCCACGGTGCCGGTGAGGGGGCTGTACACGTCGGAGACCGCTTTGACGCTCTCTACGTCGCAAAAGCTGTCGCCAATGTCCAGCGCGTCGCCCACCTGGGGCAGGTTGACAAACACCAGGTCGCCCAGCTCATGCTGGGCAAAGTCGGTGAGGCCGAGGCGGGCGTTGCCGCTCTCCAGCTTCTGGACCCACTCGTGGGACTCGGAGTAGAGCAATTCTTTGGGAAATTTCATAAAAACCCCTCCTATTAAAATATGGCGTCAAGCCTTTTTCTGCGCGCTGTAAAAGGGCAGGCCGACAATCTCGGCGGCCACCCGGCGGCCCCGCACTTCCACCTCCACCGCCGTACCCACCTGGGCGTGTTCCCGGTCCAGATAGGCCATGGCGCAGCCCACATTCAGGGTGGGACAGTGGGTGCCCGAGGTGGTCTCGCCGATCTGCTCTTCCCCAAGGAAGACCGGCTCGTGCTCCCGGACGATGCCCCGGCCCGTGACCTTCAGTCCCACCCGAACCTTGCCGGGCGTGCCCCTGGCCACAAGGGCGGCCTTGCCGATGAAGTCCTCCTTGTCCAGCTTGACCGCGAAACCCAGTCCTGCGGTAAGGGGGTCAATCCCGGCCGAGAGCTCGTGCCCGTAGAGGGGCATGGCTGCCTCCAGCCGCAAAGTATCCCTGGCCCCCAGCCCGCAGGGCAAAGCCCCCGCCGCCAGAAGCGCTTCCCATACCGCTTCGGCCCCACCGGGGGCCATGTAGAGCTCGTACCCGAACTCGCCGGTGTACCCGGTGCGGGAAACCATGCAGGGAACTCCCGCCACCTCCACGTCCTCTGTAAAGGTATAATACTTGCCCGGTAGCCGTTCCTCAGGCACAAGGGCGGTGAGAACGGCCTTGGAGTCAGGCCCCTGGAGGGCGATCTGGGCCACCTGGTCGGAGATGTCGGCAAAACGCACGTCACCCGTCAGATGCCCGGCGATCCAGGCCACGTCCTTGTCCTTGTTGGAGGCGTTAAGTACCAGGAGAAACCGCTCCTCCCCCCTGCGGTAGACGATGAGGTCGTCCACCGTGCCCCCGTCCTCATAGAGCATGACTGCGTACCGCGCGCCCCCCACGGCCAGGTCGCTAAAGCGGTTGGTGAGCAGGCGCTCCAGATTGGCAACAGCGTCGGGCCCCTCCAAAGCGGCCTCCCCCATGTGGGACACGTCGAAGATGCCCGCGCGCTCCCGGACGGCCCTGTGCTCGGCAATAACCCCGGAGGGGTACTGGACGGGCAGGAGGTACCCGGCGAAGGGGACGATCTTCCCCCCCAAGCCCTCATGCAGGTGATATAGCGGCGTCTTTAATTCCATTGGCGGCCCTCTCCTATCGTTAAATTTTTGATAAAAAAACGGGGCGCGCAGAATTAACTGCACGCCCCGTCATTGACCTGAAAGATTCTCCCGCTCCGCAGAGCGGGATTGCTTCTTCGGTGTCGCTTTTACAAGCGACTCTTCGGAGTCTTGTCAGACGCCGGTCCCTTTGCCTGAGAGATTTTGCGCTCCCCTTCGGCTCCGTCCATCAGGACGGTCTCTCCCGGCGTCGTCATCCAAACCTTATTCACCTGTGTCTCTAGTATATGGTCTCCAAAAGCCGGTGTCAATCCTTTTGGGGCGTATGCGGCAAATTTTTCTTTCCTCTCAGAGCGCGCTCTGGGCAAAATGCCGAAAGCGCGAAAATCCCCACGCTATCCGACGGTATAGCTGCCACGCACCAGAAGCTTGACGGCGACCTTGGCCACGACGCCGCGGCCCTCGATGGTGGCCATATAGAGGTGGTTTGGAAGCAGGGCGCTGCCGTCCCAGGTGGTCACGCCGTCGGTCATGTCGATCAGGGCAGGCGAAGTGGAGGCAACGCAGGTGGCGGAGCCCACCCGGAGCATCAGCTCGCAGCCCACACCGGCGGTAAGCCTCTGCCCCGCCGCCAGGTCCACCACGGAGAAGGCAGCCGGGACGCTCCCGCCGACGGAGGAGAGCTTGTCCTCCATGCTCTTGGTATAGGCGCTGACGGACGCGTTAAGCTGATCGGTGAGGGTCTTGACCCGCTCCGCGGCCTTGGCGTCGGTCTGGGCCAGAATGTCGGGCGTGGCCCTTTCGGTGAGATAGCTCAACGTCACCAGCGGGTCGGTCTGGCTGCCCTGCTGTCCCGCCGCCAGGGCGACCCCAAGCAAGGTCATGGTCACCAGACCCGCCGCGGCGGCCCTGGCAAACCATCTGTTCTTGTCCATATGTAGTTCCTCCTATGTGCTATGTGCCGTTGTCAGCCGGGCAGCGGGGCGGCTATCACAGGCAGCCGCCCCGGCCCGAAATTTGAAAGCTCTGCGGCCTAGACCAGCTGCTGGCTGTGCAGGCCAAAGCTCACTGCGATGGCGCTGTCCACCCGCTGCATCTGGTCATCGTCCAGCCGTCCCATATGTTCTCTCAGCCGTTTTTTATCCAGAGTCCTGATCTGCTCCAGGAGTACGACAGAATCCTTGGGCAAACCGTAATTTTTAGCTGAAAGCTCAATATGGGTGGGAAGCCGGGCTTTGCCCGTCTGAGATGTGATAGCGGCGGCAATCACAGTGGGGCTGTGCCTGTTCCCCGTGTCGTTCTGCACGATAAGGACCGGGCGCACCCCGCCCTGCTCGCTGCCCACCACGGGGCTCAGGTCGGCATAAAAAATGTCCCCTCGTTTCACGCTCATGTCCACAAATGCTCACTCTCCGCCGGAAGATAGTCACTGTATCACACCACGCCGAACCTGGCGGACACGGTACTATGATTCTCCCACGGGGCGGCGGAATTTATACACAACAGGAATAAAAAACTCCCAAGCAAGATTCCCCGCCGCCCGCCCGGACGATTCTCCCCCGAGCCATTTTATGCGAAGAAGCGCGGAGACGTGCGAGGCGCAGAAGCGCGGAGGCGTGCGGAGCAGCGGGCTAAGACACGGAGCGAAGCGAAAGCCGGGAACGCCCACAGGGCGTGTACGGGTTTTGCGCAGTCGTAGTGGCTTAGAACCGCGTCGCGCAGCCGCCGCAGCGTGACAGAAGCGCCGAGCCGCCGACGGCCCCGCCGCGTCCGTCCCCTACTCCAGGTATACCCTGGGCACCCGCTCAGAGATGGCGCATAGAAGCTCATACTGGATAGTCCCGGCGGCACGGGCGGCCTCCTCGATGGGGAGGGTCTCCTCCCCGTCTCTGCCGTAGACAGTGGCGATATCGCCTGGGAGTACGCCGGGGATGTCGGTCACGTCGGCCATGCACATATCCATGCAGATACGCCCCACGATGGGGACACGGCGGCCGTGGATCAGCACCTCCATCTGGTTGGAGCAGGCCCGGTGCAGCCCGTCCGCATACCCCAGGGGCAAAACGGCCAGCACACTGTCCCGCCGGAGGGTGAAGGTCCTTCCGTAGCTCACCACGGTGCCTGCGGGCAAACGGTTGACCGCCGAAACGCGGCTCTTCAATTCCATCACGGGCAGCAGCCCGGGGCCGTCCAGCCCCTCACAGGAGGGGTCGGGATAGTGGCCGTAGAGCGAGAGGCCGGGACGTACCAGATCAAGGTGGGTACAGGGGTAGTTCAGCACCGCACCGCTGTTGGCACAGTGGCGGATGGGAAAGGTGACACCCCGCTCCTCCAGCCGCTCC
>JBLJBF010000087.1:0-12489 GCA_047637855.1 Pseudoflavonifractor sp.
CCCGCACCATCCCGGCAGGAAAACGGATCAGCTGGGTGGGCATGATCTCCCGGGCTACCAAGATGACAGCTCCGTCAGGATGCTCGGCCTCTCTCGGCGGGGACAGGCGCTCCAATACCTGGCGCTTGATGTCCCGGAGATCCAGCACACGCTCCCGCAGGTAGCGGCTGTTCACGGCGGACATCATCCGTATGCGCTGGTCAATAGCCTGCAGAAAGCTCCATTCGGCGCATACCATCTCCCGCCTAATGGTTTCCTCGACCTCTCCCACCAGAGTTTGGTCCCGCAGCATGAGGAGCTGTGCCTCAAAAATTTCGCTCTCGGCCTTGCCGATAGAACTCTCCACCGCATCCAAACTGCGCTGTACATCGGCCGCCGTTTCGGCCAGGACGGTGAAAAACCGCTGCACCTCTGGCTCGGGAGCTGATATGGCGCGGGGCTGTATCTCGCGGTCGGAGCTCTCCTCCAGCACAAGCTGCGGGCCCAGCGCGACGCCGGGGCACGTGCCCCGGCCCTTGATATAAAGTTCCATACTGTCCTCCTACTGATCCGAAAGTCTTGCTCCACCCATTTCCCAGAGCATGCGGAAGGACGGCGCCAGCTCGGGGGGAGATTTGGAGCGCATATTGTTTTTTCGCATTGCCAGTAGCAATACCTCTGAAATCTCCTGGCCGCGAATCTCTACTTTGTTCTTTAACCGCAGATGAAAGACCTGCTCCCTGTCTCTGTCGTCCAATAAAAGAAGGTAATACATACTCCCCGCCCAGAGGTGGGCCCGCCCCTCACACTCCAGCTCCAGCAGCTCGGCCACGACGGTCTCCTGGCAATACCCCATGCGGGTGAGGTGGTCGGACAGGACTTCCATTACGGTGTCAGGCGAGTCGCACTCGGAAGAAAAAGAGACCAGCGGGAGAGCCGCGCCACCGTAAGGGACCGGCTGCCGGAGCACCGCGGTTTTCAAAAATTCTTCCAGCGGCTCCAGCTCGGCCCTGCGCAGCTTGTTGGACACCGGAAACAGAGGGATCTCGCCGACATCCACCGGTACGTTGGAGACCACCAGTTGGTATCGGCCCGACGTGAGGGGGGCAAACCGCCTGTACTGACTGACCGTACAGCATTCTCCTACAGTGAGTTGCGCGTCATACCGCTTTAAGGCCTCGGTCAGGCGGAGGGCGTTTACCACCCCGCCGCCGTACACCACCAGGCACTGGAGCGTCCGCTGCCGCCGCTGGATGGACAGGGAGAAGTGAGCGCAGACGGCTGACAGCTCCTCCTGGTCGGGCCGCAGGGAGAAGGTGGTGCTGTATAGGCCCGAGGCGGCCCAGACCGCGTAGCGCAGCAGAGGGTCCTGCTGCTGGACCAGCCCCTCGGGCCAGCTGCGTTTCAGATTCAGCCCCGCCCGCAGGCGGAAAGTGGCCGTCTTAATGTGCATGGACAGCCCCTGCTGCAGAAGCTCGTCGTTCGAGAAGAGAATGCCGGTTAGCCGCTCCACCAGGGCAATCACCTTGCTGGAGAAGAGCTCAATGTCCTCGCCGCAGGAGAGATCTCCTGCATCTGAGTTGATGTTCGCGCCAATGATGTGGATGCAGATCAGGCTTTCCTCGCTCTGGGGTACCACAACGCCGAACTGCGTGCTGATTTCGCGGGAAATATAGGCAGCAATCTCGCCCTCCCTTCCGCGCAAAATCCTGTCCGGTACGTCTTGGGAGGAAACAACGCCCAGCCCACCCGTCAGCCGCTCCACCGCAATGGACAGGTGGACCAGCAGGCCGGTGTAGTAGGTGTCTGCCAGCTGGAATCCATAACGGCACTCCGCACCGCGGATGATATCGGCCAGTTTATCCACGTCGATTCTGGAGCTGCGGTGGATGGAGCCGTAGAACTTATCCAGGTCCAACCGCAACAGGCTCACCACGTCAGAAAACTCGGGGATGGCATAGCGCCCCGCGTCAGGTGCGGCCGAGCTGTTCATCATCTCGGCAATCAGATTTCGCCGGTCAATTTCGTCCCCCACCAGTAAAATGCCCCGGCTGCGGTAGCGTCCCACCGAGAGGCGGTGGCGGGAGAGCCACTTCCCGATCCAGTCCAGGTCCTTCTGAATCACGTTTTTGCTGACGTAGAACTGGTCGGCAAAGAACTGGATAGTCAGCGCATCTTTAGAGAAGAGCAGCAGCTTGATGATCTCCAGCCGCCGCTCGTAGTTCCCGTGAATCTTGAGTTCAATAGCGTCGGCAGATAGGCGCCTCTTGGCTTCCGCCCTTGTCAGGCCGGTTAGGGACAGGAGGATGCCGCTACCGCTCTTGCGCCAGACGGTGATGTGCTCCGCCAGCTGGTTTTCTTTCAGCCATTCATTCAGTTGGTCCAGGTCGTTCTGCACAGTACGCTTGGAGACCGAGGCGGCCTTCGCCAACTCCTCCAAAGAGACGTAGTCCTTCGCGTCCAGCAGATAAGACGATTCAAAAATGATACGCTGACGAGTGTGTTCCACCATAGCTCTTTATCTCCTGTTGTCACCGGCTCTCATGAGGGTGTGGCATATTCCATAATGAAAGCATAGAGGATTTGGCATGCTTTGTCTATATTGTAATATCTTTAATTTTTGCCACATCGATGTTGCAAAAAAGTATTTATTTTGAAAAATCATAAATCAGGACACAAATTTGATTTTGCCACAAGTTGGCGAAAAAATACGGCCTTAGGTTTTATAGACAAACAGTGCAAGCTATGGAAGAATTCAGTTGTGCACTATCACAATTCAATAAGGAGGTTTATACATGACAAGATTCCCCAAGGTTGCCTCATGCGTGCTTTGTCTCGCTCTCATGTTCGGCATTGCCGGTCTCCCTACGGTGGCGGCTGACTTTTCTGACATAGAGGGACACTGGGCCCGGCAGGCACTGGCCGACGCGGCGGACAACGGCCTGCTTCGGGGGGTGGACGGCAAGCTGATGCCCAACGGCCTGCTGACCCGCGCGGAGCTCGCGGCCATCCTGGTCCGTGCCGTACAGGCCACTGCCGCTGCCGACCTCTCCAAGGTATCCGACGTGCCCGCGGACGCCTGGTATGCCGCCGATATGGCGAAAGCGGTCGAAATGGGGATTTTTCAGGGAAGCGGCGGAAAGCTGCGTCCCACCGACCCCATCACCCGGCAGGAGGCATTTACCGTGCTCTCCCGCGCCTTTGCCTTCGCCAGCGGGAATGCCGACACGCTGACCCGCTTTACTGACGGCAGCACTGTGGCCGCCTGGGCCAGGAGCGGTGTAGCCGCATTGGTGGACGCGGGATTGGTCATCGGAGGTGACGCCGGGCTCCAGCCCCAGGCCACCATCACCCGCGCCGAGCTTGTCACTGTCATGCGGCGGACCGTTGACTGCTACCTCACGGCGCAGCCCGGCGCGGTCATCACCGAGGTGTCCGGCGTCAATGTCATGCTCACCGGACAGCAGCTCCACCTGAAAAACCTGGTCATCGAGGGAGACCTCTACATCGGCGACGGCGTGACTGCCGGCGCAGTCACCCTGGAGAACGTCACCGTCAAGGGCCGCCTGATTATGCGCGGCGGCTCGGCCCTCTCCCTGACGGGCACCTCCTCTGTCTCCGGAGACACGGTGCTTCTGAGCGGTGGGGCCGCTGTAAATTTGTCGGGCGGCACCTCCCTCGGACAGGTCGCCGTCAACAGCGGCAAGGTCTCCGTCACCGGCTCAGGCAAGGTCGGGGCTGTGACGGCGAATGGAGATCACTGCAGCGTATCGGTTCCCGGTGCCGTCGTAACGGCCGCTCCGGGCGCTGTCGGCACCACCGCGGGCGGCATCGCCGTCTCCGGCGGAAGCACCGTCACAGTGCCCAAGGGTTCCGCCGGCGGCGGAAGCGGCAGCGAAACTCCCACGCCCGCGATCGAGCTCTATAGCTACGGCGAGGCGAAGAGCCGGTTTGGCGATACCGGCACCCAGGGCGTGGTAAAGCAGTTTTTGACCATCCTGGCCGACCCCGCCTACGGCACCGGCAACGACGCTGCCGTCAAAGCCCTGACCCTCTCCAATTCCGTGACCTTCGTCAACAAGGACTTCCCGCTGGAGCCCTCTATTTTCCCCTCGCTGCGCAACGTATCCGCGTCTTACCTGACCGCAGACCGTACCCGCCTCTATCTCGCCTATAAGGACGGCGGAATGGACTGCGTGAACGTGGCGACCGGCGCCGTCGTGAAGAGCTACACCAAAGAGGAACTCAGCGCGGGCGCGCCCCTTCTCCTGGTGTACGATGAGAGCGCGAAGCTCGTCTACCTCGTGACCGGGGAAGGCGTAACAAAAATAAAAGCATCATAAGAAGGAGGAATTACACATGAAATTCAGGCAGATCAGAACGCGCATCCTCTCTCTCGCGCTGTCCGGGACCATGCTGCTCTCCATCGGCGCGACGGTCCTCCCCGCCTCGGCCGCCGCGCCCTCCTCCAGCGCCTATGCGCCCATCCAGCTAAAGGCCGCCCCCACGAAGATCATGGACTACTTCGCCAACCAGAGCCCCGCCGGGGTAACATGGGTCACCGACTCCGCCGCGCTGACCTTCCTGCCCGCCGCCGCCATCGGTGACGTCACCTGCGCGGTGAAGGCAACCGACGGGGCCGTCTGGATCGGCACGAAGACCGGCCTTATGCGGATCGACTTCAACGAGGAGGACGCCCGGGACATCGTCCAGTACTTTGCCGGGAATCGCTACCTCTACGGCGGGGACGACAACGTCACCGGCCTGGCCGCCGACGCCGAGGGCGGTGTCTGGGTGCGCAACGCCTTGGGCTCCGTGCACATCAAGATGCCTAAGATGACCATGCAGGACCGCACCTACTTCTACGAGAAGATGGAGACCGACGTAAACGACCGCCGGGGCATGAGCTCCGACAACAACGGCTACACCTTCGACGCCGCGACCGGCGAGTATACCCAGACGAGCGTCAGCACCAACGACAACGACGGCCTCTGGACGGCCATGTACGCCATGGGCGAGATCCTCCGCTACCAGACCCTCAAGGAGGGGCACGCCGCCTCCGCCGAGATCGCCGCAGCCAAGGCAGCCGCTACCCGGGCCACCAAGGCCGTGCTCCTCCTCGACTACGTCTCGGGCCGCGGTAACGGGTTCCCCTGCCGGTCCTATATGCTCACCAACGAAACCGGCGCTCTGTTGGACAACAAAGGAATGCAAACTGAGAACGGATTCTGGTTTGAAAAACGCCTGCTCGGCTCCAGCGAGACTTATCCCCAACCCATCATTGCCGAGCTGGAGCAGACGGGTAAGACCCCCATCGGCATCGCTACCGTGCGCATCACAAAGGATGCCATGGACAAGAAGGGCTCTCAAATCTTCCCCAACGACACCGCCTACAACGGCCTGGGCCTGAGCCAGTCGTCCATCAATACCTTCAATGTGCCCCGCGCCGACGGTGAAAAGCTGGGCACTGATATATACTCCAACAATGAGAATCAGGTTTTCCCCGTGATGGTACAAGGCGTCAATATCAAGCAGAACTACACGGCCCCCACTGCCCTCATCAAGGAAGAGGACATCAAGTTCCGCCTCACCGCCCCCATCTATGAGCGTATCCCCAAAATCTTCAACGACCTCTTCCCTGACAGCGTTATTGGGTCCGACGGCTATATCGACGAGAGCCAGATTGTCTACAAGGCTGACACCTCCTCCGATGAGGTGGACGGGCACTACGCCCTCTTCCTCACGGCCTACCGCTACCTCTGTGACGAGCCCGGGGACAGCGCGCTCAAGGCCATCATCACCGATACTACCCTGCGCATGACCGATCTCATCCTGAAGGATGACCGCTACTACATTGTGGACGCAACTGGCAAGGCCACCCAGTGGTCCCGCTGGCTATCCCGTTACTTCAACGACAGCCTGGACCTGATGAAAGAGCAGCCCCTGTGGACCTCCGACAAAATCGGTGTGAACGGGGAGGGGGAGGATATGCTCTCCTATGGTTATGAGGACGGCCCCCTCAACGCCCTGGAGGTCATGTCGGCCCTGAAGATCGCCTCCTATATCGCCGATGAGGAGAATAAGACCGAAGCAGCTGAAAAATACCATGCGGCCTATGATACATGCTTTGAGTCCCCCTATTCAGGCGGCGGGATTCCCAACAATTCGAACTCCTACGTCAACGGCAAAGGCTATATGGACATGGCTCTGGAGTATGTGGAGCGGCGCATCGTCCGCCAGGCGACCGACGCCTATGACGATAATGACAACCAGCCTGTCACGGAGTACACCCCCGGCAAGAAGATCTTCAACAACGCCCTCCACAAGGACTGGACCCAGTACATCAACTACTCCGACGAGGAGTTGGGCTGGTTCCCCGTCTATGCCCTGATCACCCTGGAGGAGAACAGCACCCGCCACGCCAAGATCGTGAAGGCCTACGACCAGTGGTATGAGGGGCAGGAGGAGCGGGAGGAGAACCCGTTCTACACCTTCCTCTATCAGCTGGCCCACCCGGAGAAGACCGATGTGGATCTCCAGTCCGCCGTCCGGTTCTTCTACCGCTCCCCCTTGCTGCGCAACAAGTTGATTTCGGTCCGCGGCGACCGGCAGGACGTGTTCTACATCGAGGCCGGCGTCCGGGATAAGATCGCCCAGACCAACTATGCCCTGCCCATGGACGAGCGGACCATCGGCAAGGACAACGGCAACCCCTTCACCCGCTATACCAAGATGGGCGAGACCCGTGGCGCGCCCTATACCAGCGGTTCTCTGGATGACTGCACCGTGTTCACGCTGCCCTACTGGTTCGGGCGGTACTACGGGATGATCACCGAGGCCGACAGCAACTACTATGCCCGCAAGACGCCCGAGGTAACGATTGCCACCGAGGGCGGCAGCGTTGCCGTCACTGTGAAGGATGGAACCACCCCTCTCGCCCGCATGATCGTGGACTTCTATGAGGACGGTGTGTATATCGGCCGGATGCAGACCGACGCCAGCGGCGTGGCTGCCCTGACCCACACGGCGTCGGGGGCGGTCACCGCCGTTGTAGGCGAGCGCCTTATCGGCAGCACCGTGTATTCCCACACCAGCGTCAGCGATACCGTCGCTCCCGCGATCCGAATCTATAGCTACGAAGAGGCGAAGAGCCAGTTTGGCAATACCGGCGCCCAGGGCGTGGTAAAGCAGTTTTTGACCATTCTGGCCGACCCCGCCTACGGCACCGGCAACGACGACGCCGTCACCGCCCTGACCCTCTCCAATTCCAGGACCTTCGTCAACAAGGACTTCACGCTGGAACCCTCCATCTTCCCCTCCCTGCGCAATGTGTCCGCCTCCTATTTGACCGCCGACCACACCCGACTCTACCTCGCCTATAAGAACGGCAGTGTGGACTGCGTGAACGTGGAGACCGACGCCGTCGTCAAGAGCTATGCCGCCGTGGAACTCAGTACGGGCGAGCCGCTCCTTTTGACGTACGATGAGAGCACAAAACTTGTCTACCTCGTGACCGAGGGCGGCGTGACAGAACTCAAGGCACCGTAAGAAGACGCTGTACATGAAATTCAGAGAGATCGGAACAAGGGTTCTCTCTCTCACTGTCCGGAGTTATGCTGGTCTCCCTTTAACTCCTGCGGCAGCACATTCTGAGCACCTGCGAGTTCGGCGGTTACACCCTGGTCTATGAGAATTCAGACGAAAAGCTCTGCTTCTACATGGACGACGGTTTCCCCAAGCTCTCCGCCGCGACCATGCGCAACAGCCTGTTCCTGGGCGCGGACAGCGAGGGGTTCCAGGACCGCTACCAGTTCTTCAAGGGTGAGATCAGTTACGTCAACATATTCGACGTGGGTCTCACCGCGGAGGAGGCCGCCGCCTGCTACCAGGCGTTCCAGGCGTCCCTGCCCACCGCTCCCTAAGACTGAGGACGCGCCCCGCATCCCTCGCCCCTGATGACAGGGGGGAGAACATACCAGGATGAAATAGTAAATAGGGAGAATGCGGAGAGATTTATAGATCTCTCCGCATTCTTTCTGTTTCTATCTGCGGAGCCACCACTGTGACACGAGCCATTTTCGTAAGCGTCAATCCCGGCCGCACGTGGCATAGGCGAACACCAAGTCCTGCAATAGACTGCGAAAAACATGAAAAAGCACAATGTGGATGTTCATGACGGAAGTAGGTGATGGTGGTGCCTCAAAAGAGCGCTTGCCGAGCAGTCGTACCATTCGGAGGGCACTCTGCATTTTCTTTCGGTAGACCCAAAGGCCGGCCATCCGGAATACACGGATGGCCGGCCTTTTTATTCCATGATAAAAGGGAGGAAAATTTCCGCCACGTAGGCCAGCTCGCAGGTGGGGACGGTCACGCCAAAGACCTCCCCGGCATAGTTGAGCTGCCGCTCCAGCAGGAGCATGAGGGGGCCGTGGGCGTTGACAAAGCCACGCAGGCCGGGGTACTTCAGCGGTTCTCCCCGGATAATCCGCTCCAGCACGTGGGAGCAGTGGAAGATGAACTTGACGGAAATCTCGTCGGAGTAGCTCAGCCCCAGCTCTGTCAAAATGCCGTTCAGCACGAGAAGCAAGGTTTCCGCCGCCTTGCGCGGGTTGAGGAAGGTGAGAGAGGTGGAGAGAACTTCGTCGATGATGCGGGTGAGAAAGGAGGAGCCCAAAGACGGGTCGCCTGCGTCAGCCGTCTCGCGGGCCGACCTGCGGCCCGCCTCGGCCAGGGCCGGGAGGGAATAGCCGCCCCGCAGGGCTTTGCCCGTCAGGCTCAGAAGAAGAGGGAGGGAGACCGCTGAGACCAGCTCCGCCCGGACAGCGGTAACGGCGGTGATGTGGTGGTGAAGCTCGGTGAGAGGCTCCATGTCGGTCAGTACCAGCACGCCGGAGCCCTGGTCCTCTTCCCGGGCGGCGGCGGCGACCTGATCGAGTAGCTCTCCCATGGCGGTGGCGGCGTCGTAGCAGACGCCCCGCACCGCGCGGGCGCCGTAGGCCGCGTTGACAAATGCGGACAAGCTCTGGGCCACCCCGTTTCCGTGAAGGACCAGGAGGAGTCCCACCCGGCCGGAGGCCGTCCAGCGCAAAGCCAGGTAGAGGTAGATGGCCAGGAAGTCCAGCTCCTCCTCGGGAAGATGCACCCCCGTGGCTGTCTCCAGCGCCGCCTGCAGCTCCTGCACTACGGCGTACTCCTGCGGATTGGTGCGGCTGGCGTCTCCTTTGGTCCCGGCGGCGGGAGAAGAGCCGTCTTCCGCACGTCTGACAGCGCCCTGCAGATGAAGGAGCAACCCCCGCAGCAATCCCGGGTTTTGCCCCACCGCCCGGTAGGCCGGGTGGCGCAGCAGAAGGCGCTGGACACATTCGTACAAAGTGGGGGAAATACCGTTCAGACCGGCTGTGTCGCGCCCGGCGGAAAGGCGGCCGATGCACCGGGCGATGTAACTGTCTACCGCATCGGGGCCCGAAGGCTCGGTCTCTGCCTGCTCCTCGGCCCGTTCCGGCTCAGGATCTTCCAGGGGCGCCAGGGGGAGAGCGGGCGCTTCACCTGGGAGAAAAACAAGATAGTCCTGCCGGAAGCGCTCCAAAAGCCGGGTCAGTTCCGGCGGTTGGGCATGGCCGGAGAGACAGGCCGTGACCGAGTCCGGAAGGTGGCGGTAGCCGATCTCCATCATCCCCGATGGGGCGGCGCTGGACGAATGCTCCAGGTAGGCCAAGGAGCAGATGATCTTGACACGGCTTTTCAGCTCGCCAATCTGACCGGGACAAGGCGCCGCGGCAAGACAGGCAAGGATGTCTTTATGGATGCGAAAGGGGACCTGGGTGGCCTTTGCCTCACGGCTGAAGAAGAGAAGCATGTGCTCCATCAATTCCTGGGGGCCTCGCTGGTCTAAGTCGGGCAAAGTGATATGCACCGGCATGCTGCGGGTAAAGTGTTCGATCTCCGCCGCGCCGGCGGGCGCGGTGGAGGCGGCGATAAGCATCAGGTCCCCCGAGCGGGTCACGGAAGCCTCTCCCATGCGGGAGAACGTATTTTTTTCTATGAGGGTGGCCAGCAGCTCCTGCACCTTTGGGGGCAGCCGCTGTACTCCGTCCAGATAGAGGATGCCGCCCGCCGCCTGTTCGATCAGCCCCCGGCGGCCTTTCTCCACGCCGGGTACGGTACCCCGGCCGTGGCCGAAGAGCTGGGTCATCAGGAGCTGGGGCGCGGCGGCATAGTCCTGGCAGTTAAACGTAAGAAAGGGAGCCTCGGCGGGCAGCTTACACCGCTGCACAGCATACTCGTACATCAGGCGGGCAAAGCGAATCTTGCCCACGCCGCCGCTGCCGGTGATCAACGTGTGCAGACCCCTGGGGGGATAGGAGACGGCGGCCTTGGCCTGTTCCACCGCGGTGTGAAGACTGCCCGCTGCGCCGATGGACTGCTCCAGCAGGCTGGAGATTTGCCGCCGGGCGGCAGAAGGCACCTCCCGGGGTGGGGTGAGATACTGCTCCAGGCTGCTGCCCAAAGGGATTGCCGTAGGCAAAAAGCAGGCGGGGTAGGCGGTCGAGAGGGCAGCCCGGTGTAAAAACCGAGTAGGCTTGCCCTGAAGCTTGATGAGCTGTCCCGCCCGGCACAGGGCATTGAGCTCCTTGGAGACGTTGGCCCGGTCCAGCTCCAGACCAGCGGCCAGAGAAGCGGCGTCCGCCCCAAGGAGCGCGCCGGGGCCTCCGGGCAGAGCCGCGGCCGTGACACGCCGCGCCTCCTCCAGCACGCGCTCCTGGCGGTTGAGCTTATTCTGGGTGGACATATGGGCGCTCCTTCCAAATCTGTGTTATGGAAAACGGTGTCCATACTATATCATCTGTTGGATGGAATTACAATTAGGGCAAGGAAGAAGAAAAAATTTTTAATAAAAAGGAGTGGGAAACGGCGCGTAAAACTGTGTCAAAATAGGCGAATACGGTGTTAAAGAAACAGCATGGGAACAGGGTCTCTCCGAAAACTGTGTCATACAGCGGGAAAAAAGAAACACACCAGAGGAGAAAGAGCAGGATAAACTAGGCAAAATAACAAGAAAACCGGAAAGTGAGAGGAAAGTTACACAAAAGACAGACAACACACATGGAGGGAAGGCCAAGGCGGTGAATTGTTGGACAGGAGCGGGGAGGGATGCTATGATCAGACAAAATCCAGCATTGCGAAGGAAGTGTGCGTATGTATCGGGCTCTTTTCCTTGCCCATGGGCAGCTTGCGGTGGAACTTCTCCGGTCCGCCGAGCTGATTTTGGGTGAACAGCCGTCTGGCGAGGTGGCCGCCATTCCCCTCCCGCCGGGGCAGGACATGGGGAAGTACTTGGAGCAGGTAGACGCCTTCGTGGCGGGCTCCGCGGAGTATGGCGGGGCCATCCTCTTTACCGACCTGGCCGGGGGGAGCCCCTTTCTCACAGCGGCGCAGGTTTACCACAAGCGGGGCGGCGAGATGCCGCTGGAGGTAGTCACCGGGGTAAGTCTGCCTATGACAATCGAGGCATTGGCGGCAAGAAGCTCTTCCACGGTAGACGAGGGGCGGGCCACCGCCCTGGAGGAGGGGCGGCGGGGCGTGCGGGCGCTCTCCGAGCGGTTGGCCGCCCAGAGCGAATGAGAAGGGGGAATTTTTCTTGAAAATCGTCATGAGCCGTGTAGACGAGCGGCTGGTTCACGGCCAGGTCATTGCGTCCT
This sequence comes from Pseudoflavonifractor sp., assembly GCA_047637855.1. Classification (GTDB taxonomy): domain Bacteria; phylum Bacillota; class Clostridia; order Oscillospirales; family Oscillospiraceae; genus Pseudoflavonifractor. Next base: position 11,679 of record JBLJBF010000087.1, read on the forward strand.
GGGCCAAGATTCACGCGGTTAAGAGTATTCTGGTTATTGACGACCAGCTCGCCAAGGACACCTTTATGAGTACAGTTCTCTCCATGGCTGCCCCGGCGGGGGTAAAGGTGGAACTGATCGACGTGGAGGAGGCGGCCCAGCGCATCCTTCGGGAGGGAGTTGATACGGGGAGCAATACCATGCTCCTTTTTAAGACGCCAAAGTATGCGCTGGCCCTGGCGGAAAAGGGCGTGGCGCTGAAAGAGCTGAACATCGGAAACATGGGGGCGGCCCCCGGACGCAAGGCCATTTCCCGCAATGTCTACGCAAGCCCGGCCGAGGTGGAGATGTTTAAGGCCATGCTGGACAAGGGTGTGGACGTCTACCTTCAGATGGTCCAGCAGGAACCCAGAACCCCCATCGCGGGAAGCTGTAAGCGCAATCCGCTTTACGCGGCAAAGAATAAAGAGGAGTTGGTAGTATGCAGTTCATCCACGCGCTCATCATCGCGCTGCTGACCTGGCTCATCGCAACGGCCGCCCCCATGTGGCTGAGATGGTCCATGTACTTCGGCGCGCCCCTGGTGGCCGGCCTAATCAACGGCCTGCTGCTGGGGAACCTGACCTACGGCCTGCAGTGCGGTGCCACCATCATGATGGCCTATATCGGCATGGTGGCCATCGGCGGCTCTCTCCCGTCCGATCTCTCTCTGGCGGGCTACCTGGGGGTGTATATGACCATGGTGTCGGGCGTAGATCCATCGGTGGGTCTGCCGATCGCCGTATCCCTGGGTTTCTTGGGCATCCTCTGTTCCAACGCGAAAATGGCGCTC
>JBLJBF010000088.1:0-2439 GCA_047637855.1 Pseudoflavonifractor sp.
CGCCGAACTTCTTGCCGGTGATCTCCTCCAGCTTGCCCAGGTACTCCATAATCTCAGCCTCAATGCTGGCGTTGACGGTACGGCCGTCATTATAGAACTGCGTACAAGCCTCAGTGGAAACGGTGAAGCCCTGGGGCACGGGCATGCCCAGGCTGCACATTTCAGCCAGGTTAGCGCCCTTGCCGCCCAACAGCTCCTTCATGGTGCCGTTGCCCTCGGAAAACAGATAAACGTATTTATGTGCCACGATTTATTTCCTCCTTAATATGGACGTGTTTTCTATTATACCATTCCCATGATATTTTTCAAGCACATCATAGCCCTTTCCCCACATTTTAGAAGGTTTTCAGGCCAATGGGCTTAGTATGTCCCGGCATCTACGCCGCTAAACTCCTCCAGATAACGCGCCACTGAGCGGCTCATCTCCCTGGAAAAGTCGGAATTATACTTCCGGCCGCAGAAGGCCGCCATCCAGTCGTCAAATTCCTTTCCGTCGGTCCGCCTGTCAAACATCTTGCGCAGCTCCCCTTCGTCCATCAGGCGGTAACCATTTTCGTGGACGATATGCTCCAGGTCTACCCGCTCCGGCTTGGGCCGGACCCGCTGCTGCTCGGTGGGATAGCCCATAACCAGCATCGCCGCCGGAAAAACCCATCGGGGCAGCCGCAAAAGCTCTTTGTGATCCTCGCAGCGCTCCATGATATCCCCGATGTAGCAGGAGCCCAGCCCCAGGCTCTCGGCAGCCACCACGGCATTTTGGGCTGCGATAAAGGCGTCGGAGACAGCCAGGATCAGATCTCCCGCCCCTGGCTGCCTCGGTGCGCAGTCCGCCGCCAGATAGGCGTCATACCACTTGCGGCAATCCGCACAGAAGATAAGGACGACGGGAGCCTTTGCAATAAAGGGCTGATGGTCGCAGGTCTCGGCCAGCGTCTCCTTCAGGGACTGGTCGGTGATGTCCAACACCGTGTAGAGCTGCTGACATCCGGCCGTGGGGGCCTGGGTCGCCGCCTCTAAAATAAGGCGCTTGGTCTCGGGCGGTACGCCCTCCCCGGTAAACACTCGTACCGACTTGCGGTCAAACAGGCCCTGGATAATCTCATTCATATGCTTTGCCTCCTTCGGTCTCGGTAATGGACCGGACGGTGAGCCCTTCTCCCACCACGGTGAATTTAACATTGTATCCCCCAAAATCCATGCCGTATACCCGCTCCGGGTCACTTTGGTAGGAGGGACGGGGATCGCAGGCTAAAACTCCCCTCAGACCCTCCCTCAGATCAGGCCTCACCTTCCGTAGAAGCGCCTCCGGGATGTCCACTTCCAGTAAGCCCTCCGGCCTGCTGGAAGCAAAGCCGCCGGTGGCTTCGGGGCGGCAGTCCACATAGGGGAGATATGGCTTGATGTCAAAGATGGGAGTACCGTCCATCAGATCGGCCCCCGATACGTAAAGTACAGGACCCTCCGGGGTACGCAGCTCCACCTTCTCCAGCTTGACGCAGGACAGCCCAATGGGGTTGGGCCGGAAGGGACTGCGGGTGGCGAATACCCCCACACGCTCATTTCCCCCCAGCCTCGGCGGGCGCACCGTGGGGGACCAGTTCTCCCGCACCGCCTGAGAGAATTCCCATACCAGCCACAGGTGGGTAAACCCCTCAATACCCCGCAGAGTGTCGGCGTTACGGTACTCTTCCTCAAAGACCACCTTCCCCCGCAGGGCCTCCACCAGGCCGCTCTGCCGGGGTATGCCGAATTTGGTGGGAAAATCGGTGCGGATGCGTGCGATGATATTCATAGGAACCTTCTCCGCCATGGCGCACAGCCTCCTTGCTGTTGATTTTCTTATTGTATCATGTCCATTGTGAATTGTGGTATAAAATCTAACAATTCCAAAGCTGTTGCCCACAGGGTGGAAAGGTGCTATGATGGAGCTGCCCATCCCACCATCTTCATATTATAAGGAGGCCGCCGCTATGAAAACCCTTCGTCTTGGCGCCGCAGGGCCTGAAGTCCCCGCCATCGGCCTGGGCATGATGCGCCTGCCCAATTGCCCCGCTCCCGGCGCCTTTCTCCGCGCCGCCATGGACGCGGGCTTCCACTTTTTCGACCATGCCGATATCTACGGTGGCGGCGCGGCCGAGACGATTTTCGGCCAGGCCATGTCCGGTGTGCCCCGGGACAGCTATCTGCTTCAGAGCAAGTGCGGCATACGCAAGGAAGCGGGTGGAAAGTTTTACGACCACTCGGCCAGCCACATTCTCTCCTCGGTAGACGGCATCCTCAAGCGGCTCAACACCGACTATCTTGACCTACTTCTCCTCCACCGGCCCGACGCCCTAATGGAGCCCGACGAGATTGCCGAGGCCTTTGACTGCCTCCGTACCGCCGGGAAGGTCCTCCACTTCGGCGTGAGCAATATGTCGCCCAGCCAGATGGAGCTGC
>JBLJBF010000089.1:0-18801 GCA_047637855.1 Pseudoflavonifractor sp.
CTCCAATGTGCGGCGCAGCTGCTCCGGAGCGTCGGACGGGACACGGACCCCCTCCGCTCCGGTGGCAAGGGCGAGGGTATCGTCCAGCGCGTAGACCCTGTCTCCATAGGCGAGCTCGCAGCCCTCCCCCTCCAGCGCAAAGGACAGAACCCGCTCCTCCCTGTCTGGGGGCACAAAGGCGGTGGTGGTGAGCTTCCGCCCGCCCCAGGTCTTTTCCCAGCGGGCAAAGCCGGAGCCGTAGGTCACCCGGCAGGGGAGGCCGTCGGCGTCGGCAAAGACCGAGCGCTCCTCCCCGTCGGCCCGCAGGCGCAGCCGCTCCGGGCCGCCGATGGCGAGGGGGTCGTTGTTCCAGGGTGTGAGCTGACACTCCCTGGCGTTGTCCCGCCACAGGTGGCCGCAGCCCGTCTCGTCGGTAAACCAGCCGAAGGTGGGGTTGGAGAGCATCTGGCTCCACCCCAGGGGGGGCAGGCGGCCGTCCAGCTCCATAACGAAGTCGCCCCCGTCGGTAAAATGGTAGTCAGGCAGGCCCAGGCTTAGTGTAAACCCTATCTCCTTTTCATCTGTTTCGCCGGGCGTCCTTTTTCTCTCCTCTATGGGGCCGCCCCCCTGGAGAACGATAACGGCGGCGGCAAGAATGGGGGCGGCGGCCCCCTCAGCGGAACAGTCCGCCAGGAAAATGCCGCCCCGGGCTCCGATGCGGTGCTCCAGTCTCATGGCCTTCAGCTCCTCCAGCAGAGCGGTGCGGGTTGGGCGGCGGTAGTCCCCTCCGTCCCGCAGGAGAAAGACCAGGTCGGACCCAAAGCCGCACCGCGTGAGTAGCTGGTGCTGCCTGACCAGCGCGCACTGTCTCTCCTCCTCCCCCTCCTCGGCCCAGCAGGCGACAATGGGAAGGTCGCCCGATATGCCAAAGGGCCAGAGAGCCTCCTGCCGGTAGTCCCGCTCAGGGGGGAATGCAAGGTAGTCCAGGAGATAAAATGCCTGTAAAGTCTCCTCACCTGTCATATGGAGCAGATCGGAAATCCGGTCCAGATAGGTCCCCTCGGTCCTGGGCAGCCGCAGAAGCCGTTGGGCTGTGAGGGGGACGTCCTCCGCTCCGCCCACGGCGAGCGCCAGGCGGAGCCGCAGGCTCTCCCCCCTGTGGAGCCGCACGGGGAAACGGACCAGAAGGCAGGGGTCCAGTACCGCGCCCGCAGTCCCCCCCGCCGGGCGCTTGAGGGCCGTCTCCAGGGCGCGGAGACCGCCCCGCCCCAGCGCCTTCTCCCGGGATGAGTCGAAGCTGGCCTCCTCCGCGTCCCACACGACGGCGAGGCCGGGCCACTCCTCTCCCCGGTCCCTGGGGCGGCGGGTGAAGAGCAGCCCGTCCCCCAACGGCACGCTCTCGATGGAGAGCTTGGAGAAGGCCGGGTGGGCCCTGTAGTCGGCCAGGCGGGCAAGCACCGGCTCGAAATAGCAGATCAGCTCCCCCTGGAGCGCGCCGCTTTGCCAATGGAGTTCCGTCTCCCACAGCTCCCCGCTCTCCCGCTCCGGGACGCGAAGTGCCGTTTTTGCTGTAAAGCTATTATAGCTTACACTCCATTCGGCCCCATTCCCGGAAAATCGCCAGGTATGCTCGCTCCGCTCCTGGCCGCGGCCCACCTGGTTGAGGGGGAACAGCGCGCCGTCGGCGGTGCGCAGAAAGAAGGAGACGCCCGCGGGGGCGTACCGCCCGCCAAACTCAGCCAGCGTGAGGGTGAGCCGGTCAAGCCGGGAACTGTTCGCGCCCCTGTCGGTACACAGCACGGTGTAGGAGCCGTTTGAGACCAGATGGCAGGCGGGCGTCTCCCTGTCCCAGCTCTCCCCTGTCCGCTGAAAGCTTGAGCCGCGCAGGCGGCGGGGCTTTTCCGGCACCTCCCGCTCCTGAATACGGGCCACCGCCGCCCCTACGGGGACCTTCTCCTGGAGCAGCTCCCGATAGGCCCCCATGGAGCAGTCCCGCATAAAGCGCGCCTGCATGACATTGTCGTTGAGGGCGTTGTCGATGGCCACCAGGCTCATGCCCAGATGGTGGGCCATGTAGGAGCGCACGGTCTCCCACTTCTCGTCGCCCGTGAGCCGGGAGGGGGTAAAATCGGCGGCCTCATAGAGGCCGTATTTCCCCTCCAGCCCCATGTCCCGCAGGGCTTTCAGGTTGCGGCTGGAGCTGCCGGGGGCCAGAAGGAGGGTAAGGAAGGAGGCATAGGGGGCGACCACCAGGTCAGCGTCCAGCCCGCGCTTAAGACCCAGCTTCTGCACGCCGTGGGCCTTGTACTGGTAGCTGAGCCCGGGATCGAAGGCATAAAATCCGGACTCTGAGATGCCCCAGGGCACCCCCGCCTTGGCTCCCCGCCGCCGCTGGGCGTAGAGGCAGAAGGCCAGGGATTCGTACATCAGCGAGTTGCGCTCGCAGGGCAGAAGCAGATTCGGCATGAAGTACTCGAACATGGTCCCCGTCCAGGAGGCCATGCCGGAGTAGTCGTTGCAGCGCACCAGCATCCGCCCCAGCCGCCGCCAGTGCCGGTTGTCCACCTGGCCCTTGGCCACGGCGAGATAGCTGGTCTGCCGGGCCTCGCTGGCCATCAGGTCGTACCAGCCCTGGGTGTAGCACTCCCGCTCCACGTCGTAGCCGATATAGAAGAGCTTGCGCTCGGCGTCATAGAGGTCGGAAAAGTCCATGGCCCCGGACAGGGCCTCGGCCCGGCGGGCCAGCGTCCCCTCGCCCCACTCGTACAGCCCCTCCCGGGCCGCGATGAGGCAGGCGCAGAGATTGCCCGAGTCCACCGAGGAGACATACCGGGGGGCCATGGGGCTGGCGGTGTCGGTGGTGTACCAGTTGTAGAGCTGACCCCGCCACTTGGGCAGGGCCTCCAGGGTGTCCAGCATATGTCCCAGCAAAGCCGCCGCCCGGTCGCGGGTCAAAAAGTCCAGGTCGGTCGCCGCCAGGACCGAGAGCAGCGCCATGCCGATGTTGGTGGGCGAGGTGCGCCGGGCAAGGCCCACATTGGGCTGCTCCTGCCAGTTATCCGGCGGGAGCCAGTGGTCCTCGGGCCGCAGGAAGTCGGCAAAGTACCGCCAGATCAAGGCCCCCTCATGGAGGAGGAAGGCCCGGTCGGCGGCGGAGACGCTGCGCTTCTCCTCGATCGGCTGGCTCATGGCCCAGGCGAAGATGGGCGAGAGCACCCATACCAGCCCCACCGCCGCCCCCGCCGGGAGAATGGAGAAGACCATGGCGGCCAGGCCCGCCGCTACGGAGGGGAGTTCCTTGCGGTAGTTGGCCCAGATCCCGTCCCCCAGCTGGCGCTCGGCGTCGGCCGCCGTGACCCAGGCCAGCATCCCCCGTCGGGAGATCAGGCTGCGCCACAGGGCCGTGGCCACGGCCGAGGCGCAGACCCAGGCGTGGTAGGGCAGAAAGAGAAGCTGGACCAGAGTCTGCAAGATCACGCCGCCAAACCCCGCGATGATGGTGGAGTGATACCGCGCCCGCAGGCCTGCCCCCCGCCGGAAGGCGAGGTCCGCCCCCGAGAGAAGCAGATTGGAGGCGGCCGAGAGGATGGCCGCCGCCGCCGCCGCGCCGAAAGCGGCGCCCGAGAAACACATTCCCAGCAGCAGCGCCAGAAGGGTGCAGATGGGCGAGAGGCTGCGGCGCAGATTGTCAAAGATCTTCCATTTTGCCATGGGGGGGATCGGATTCGCCACCCGCACCCCCGCCTCGTTGGTGACGGCGCGGCCCAGCCAGGGCAGAAGCTGCCAGTCCCCCCGCACCCAGCGGTGGAGACGGCTGAAGTAGCTGGTCACTTTGTAAGGGTAGCCGTCGGTGAGCTCCACGTCCCCGATGAGGCCCGCGTGGAGGTAGGACCCTTCCAGCAGGTCGTGGGAGAGGATGGTGTTCTCCGGCAGACGGCCGTTGAGGCAGAGGAAGAAGGCGTCCACGTCGAAGATGCCCTTGCCCGTAAAGGTCCCCTGGTCAAAGAGGTCGTGGTACACGTCGCTGCACGCGCCGCCGTAGGGGTCCACGCCCCCCTGTCCGGCGAAGATGCGGGAGAACTGCGACTTGTTGGCGCTGCCCAGCTCCACCCCCACTCTGGGCTGGAGCAGACCGTAACCCGAGACGACGATCTTGCGGCGCGGGTCTATCTTAGGCCGGTTCAGGGGGTGGAGCATGGCGCCGATCAGCTCCCGGGCCGCGCCCACGTTGAGGTTGGTGTCCGAATCCAGTGTGATGACGAAGCGGACCCCTGCCAGCGCCGACCGGTCCCCCGCCGCCACCTGCAGACCGCTGCGCCGCCCCTTCAGCAGACGCACTAGCTCCACCAGCGCGCCCCGCTTGCGCTCCCAGCCCATATAGCGCTCGTCCCGGGGCTGAAATACGGGCGGGCGGAACAGGAGGAAAAAGCCGCCGCCATAGGTCCGGTTCAGGGCCTCCACGGCGGCCCGGGCCTTCTCCACATGGCTCCGCCCGGCCGTACCCATAGGCAGGCCGCTGTCGGGCAGATCGGCCAGGATGCCGAAGAGCAGATGCTCCCCCGCGTCCCGGTTGGCCAGGCGGTAGCGCTCCAGCAGGGCGGCCAGAGCGGGCCCGCTCTTCTCCCCCGTCAGGAGGGAGGCGATGACGCACAGGGTCTTGCCCTGGACCGGCACCCCCTTCTTTAACGCCATGCGGCAGACCGGCCGGGGCGGCACCAGGCGCACGGCGCAGAAGTCCAGGCAGTTCTTTACCAGGTCGGACACCGGCAGCAGCAGCAAAAGGGGTAAAATAGGGCTGTTGAGCAGAAAGCCGGTGAGCAGCACGAGGAAGAGGGTGGGCAAAACCACCGCGCCCACATAGAGCACGCCGGTAGCCCTACGGGGCTCCTCCCCCAGCGGCTTTCGAAAGAGGAACCAGCCTATGTGCCGCTCCTCCCCCGCTCCCGCCCGGGCAAGGTCCAGGACCTTTTGGGCCACCTCGCCCTCCCCCATGCTCCGCCTGCGGGCCAGCCGGCAGACCTGGGCGCGGTAGCGGGCCCGGGTGGCGTCGTCCATCCCGGCATACTCCCCTGTGGGGTCCTGCTGCAAGAGCTGCTCCACCCGGCTGGACTCCTCCAGCAGGCGGCCCAGATTTGCGTTGGAGAGGGTGCGCAGGGCGGTGAAGACTTCCGCCATGCCCCGGTCCAGGCGCTCCCATTTGGCCTCATTTTCCTTGCCCGCCAGCAGCCGCTCCAGTGTCCGGCAGTGGCAGGCCAGCCGGTCGGCCAGCGCCCCCTTGAGGGCGGGGATAAAGAGGGAGAGCTCCCGCTCTGTGAGCGGGCGGACAACCTGGGCATGGCCTAAAAAAACGGCCAGCCGGGCCACCGTGACCTCCCCTGCCCAGACCATGGCCCGCGCCAGCTCCAGCACGGCGCTCTGGCGGCCCCCCCGGCGCACGGCGGGAAGGCGGCCCGCATGGTGAAAGGCGTCGGCCGCATCCCGCCCCTCCCGCTGGGCGAGATACCAGTTGTCCAGCAGCCACTCCACCGCCTGGGGCAGCTCGCCCCGGCGCTGGGCCCACTGGCTGATTCTGGCCTGGCTCTCCCGGATGGCGGTCAGGTCCCGCAGGATGTCCCGCCGGACCCTGTACCCCACGGTCCACCCGTCCCGGACCAGCTCCTTCGCCGTATTTTCACCCAGCTGGCCCAGATGCTTGTCGTCGGTCCTGATCTCCATGCGCTCTCTCATGCTCATTCTCCCATTGCCGTTATTCGATTCCATGCCAGTTTTTCCCGACAGGATGGGATTATTCATAGGCCATAGAGCGGCGGGAGGCGGGATTTGGGCCACATATGGAAAAATGAAATCCATTCTTGACAAACACCACAAAATATTGTATGATAATTTACGTTGTAAAGCTATAACGCTTTACGGAAAAACGAGAGGGGGGCGCCATTGGTGAAGAATCAGGCTTATCGCATGGCCCTGCTGTTCGACTTCTATGGGGATATGCTCACCGAGCGGCAGCGGGAGTTTTACGACCTCTATTATAATGAGGATCTCTCCCTTGCCGAAATCGCTGAAAATTACGACATCACCCGCCAGGGCGTCCGGGACGTGATCGTCCGGGCCGAGGGCATCCTGACCGAGCTGGAGGACAAAACCGGCATCATCCGCCGCTTTCAGAAGATGCAGGAGCAGCTGGAGCAGATCGATACCGCCGCGGACGAGATCCTCCGCCTCAATGACGACAAGCTAACCAGCCAGTGGGTCAGCGATATCAAAACCGCCGTGGCCGCAATGAGACGGGAGTGACCCCATGCCTTTTGAGGGATTGACCGAAAAGCTCTCCAACGCCTTTAAAAAGCTGCGCGGCAAGGGCCGCCTCTCCGAGGCCGACGTGAAGGAGGCCATGCGCGAGATCCGCATGGCCCTGCTGGAGGCCGACGTAAACTTTAAGGTGGTCAAGGACTTCGTGGCCAAGGTCACGGAGCGGGCCGTGGGCTCCGACGTGCTGGAGAGCCTGACCAGCGCGCAGATGATCATTAAAATTGTCAACGAGGAGCTCACCGCCCTCATGGGCGGGCAGAGCGCCAAGCTGAATATCTCCTCCAAACCCCCCACCGTAGTCATGCTGGTGGGTCTCAACGGCGCGGGCAAGACCACCAACGGCGCCAAGCTGGCCGGGCTGATGAAAAAGCAGAACGGAAAACGCCCCCTGCTGGTGGCCTGCGACACCTTCCGTCCGGCCGCCATCCAGCAGCTGGAGACCGTGGGCGCTCAGCTGGGCGTCCCCGTGTTCCAGCAGGGACTGGGCGACCCGGTGGCCATCGCCAGGGCGGGCATCGAGCACGCCAGGGCCCACGGCAACGATCTGGTCTTTCTCGACACCGCCGGCCGTCTCCATGTGGACGAGGAGCTGATGGCTGAGCTTGTCCGCATGAAGGCCGCCGTCTCCCCCACCGAGATCCTTCTCATCGTGGACGCCATGATCGGCCAGGACGCGGTGAACGCGGCGAAGGTCTTTGACGAAGCGCTGGATCTCACCGGCGTGATGCTCACCAAGCTGGACGGCGACGCCCGGGGCGGCGCGGCCCTCTCCATCAAGGCGGTGACCGGCAAGCCCATCAAGTTTATCGGCGTGGGCGAAAAGCTGGACCAGGTCGAGGTCTTCCACCCCGACCGCATGGCCTCCCGCATTCTGGGCATGGGCGACGTGCTCTCCCTCATCGAGAAGGCCCAGCAGAACTTCGACCTGCAGAAGGCCGCCGAGCTGGAGCAGAAGATGCGGAAAAACCGCCTCACCCTCACCGACTATTACGAGCAGCTGGTTCAGATCAAGGGCATGGGCTCCATGTCCGAGATCATGGGGATGCTTCCCGGCATGAACGCCAAGGCCCTGGAGGGGGCCAGCGTGGACGAGAAGGCCCTGACGCGCACCGAGGCCATCATCCTCTCCATGACCCCCAAGGAGCGTAGCGACCCCAGCCTCCTGGGCAGCAGCCGCAAGAAGCGCATCGCTGCGGGCAGCGGCACCCAGGTGGTGGACGTGAACCGGCTTCTCAAGCAATTTGAGATGATGCAGCAGCTCACCCGGCAGATGGCGGGAGGCGGCATGATGAAGAAAATGGGCAAAATGGGCAAGATGGGCCGCATGGGCGGAAAAGGCGGCTTTCCCTTCCGCTGAAAAATCGTTGGTTCGCGCTCCCCTTGGGCGCTTCCATATAGAAGATGTTGATCAAATTTGGAGGTGAATCTACAATGGTTAAAATCAGACTGCGCCGCATGGGCGCCAAGAAGGCCCCTTTCTATCGCATCGTTGTGGCCGATTCCCGCTATCCCCGTGACGGCCGTTTCATCGAGGAGATCGGTACCTACAATCCCCTGGTTACTCCCGTGGAGGTCAAGGTTGACAACGACCGCGCCCAGGCCTGGATCAAGACCGGCGCTCAGCCCACTGAGACTGTGAAGGCCCTGCTGAAAAAAGCCGGCGCCATCTAATCGTCATCCGCAGTAGAAGGAGGGCACCATGAAAGAACTGCTCAGTTATATCGCCAAGAGCCTGGTGGACCATCCCGACGCGGTGACGGTCACCGAGCACGCAGGCGCAGATGAGACCGTGCTGGAGCTTCGGGTCGCTCCCGACGATATGGGTAAGGTGATCGGCCGTCAGGGCCGCATCGCCAAAGAGATCCGCACCCTGATGCGCGCCGTCGCCCAGAAGAACGGGACCAGAGTCACCGTGGAAATCATGGACTGACGTCAGAAAACGGCGGGGGCTGTCCCCCGCCGCTTTTTTCTCACATGGCGATTGGAGGCACTTATGAAAAAATTTCTCGAGGCCGGGGAGGTTGTCAACACCCATGGAATACTGGGAGAGGTCAAGATCAACTCCTGGTGCGACTCTCCGGAATTCCTCTGTCAATTTAAAACGCTTTACATCGACGGCGCGCCGGTGAAGGTGCTGTCGGCCAGGCCCCACAAGAACAGTGTGCTCGCGTGTCTGGAGGGCGTGGACGATGTGAACGCCGCCATGCGCCTCAAGGGCAAGCGGGTGGAGATCGACCGGGCGGGGATCGAGCTGCCCGGCGGACGGCACTTCCTGGCCGACCTCATAGGCCTGGAGGTGCGCGACGCCGAGAGCGGCGCGGTCATTGGCAGGATCGCCGAGGTCCTCACCCCTCCTGCCCACGAGGTCTATGTGGTAAAGGGCGGGGCCCACGCATATATGATCCCCGCGGTAGACGCTTTTATAAAGGAGACCAACGTGGAGGGCGGCTATATCCGTGTGACGCTCATCGAGGGGATGGAGAGCGATGTATAGGATCGACATCATGACGCTCTTCGACCTCACGGTGGGGGATGTGCTCAGCGAGTCCATTCTGGGCAGGGCCCAGGAGCGGGACATCCTGCGCATCGAGACCCACCAGATACGGGACTACACCCTCAACAGGCAAAAACAGGTGGACGACTACCCCTACGGCGGCGGACATGGGGCCGTCATGCAGGCCGACCCCCTCTACCAGTGCTGGAGGCATATTGTAGACCTCTACGGTCCGGGCCATACCATCTTTATGTCCCCGGCGGGCGGGACCTTCTGCCAAAAGCGGGCCAAGGAGCTGGCCCGGGAATACGACCACCTGATTCTGGTGTGCGGGCACTACGAGGGCGTGGACGAGCGCTTTCTGGAGGAGTGCGTGGATGAGGAGCTCTCTCTGGGGGACTTCGTACTCACCGGGGGCGAGATCGCGGCCATGGCTGTGGCCGACGCGGTGTGCCGTCTGGTGCCCGGCGTCCTGTCCGACCCGGAGTGCTTTGAGGACGAGAGCCACTGGAACGGCTTGCTGGAGTACCCCCAGTACTCCCGGCCCGAGGTGTGGCACGACAGGCGGGTCCCCCCCATACTCCTCTCGGGCAACCATAAGAATATCGCCCTCTGGCGGCGGAAGATGAGCATACTGCGCACCCGCCGCCGCCGGCCCGACCTGTATGAAAAGCTGGACCTCTCCTCCAGGCAGGACCAGAAGCTCCTGAAGGAATTAGAGGATGAGAGCGGGACACCTTAGCCGGGTGCCCTGCTCCGCTTTTTTACTTTACATTTTGCCGAAACCGTGCTACAATAGGGCCAGCCATGAATCTCGTATTTAATATTATGTTAGGGGATAATATATATGAGTTTTAAAATAATTGTTGACAGCTGCTGTGACCTGACCAGTGCCATGCTGGCCGAGCCCTGCTTCGAGAGCGTGCCTCTCACCATCCGTGTGGGCGAGGAGACCGTAGTGGACGACCAGACCTTTGACCAGGCAAATCTGCTGTGGAAGATGAAGGCCAGCGAAAAGGCCCCCGCCACCGCCTGCCCCTCTCCCGCTCAGTATCTGGCGGCTATGGACTGCGGCGCGGACGAGGTCTATCTCGTCACACTGTCCGCCCTCCTCTCAGGCTCCCACAACAGCGCGGCCCAGGCCCGTATGCTGTACCTTGAGGAACATCCCGACGCCAAGGTCCATATTTTCAACTCCTGCTCGGCCTCGGCAGGCGAGGTGCTGGTGGCACTGAAGATCAAGGAGGCGGCAGAGCGGGGCCTGTCCTTCGACGAGGTGGTACATGAGGTCTCCCATTCCATCAGCGGCATGAACACCCTCTTTGTGCTGGAGAACCTGGACAATCTGCGCAAGAACGGGCGGCTCACCAAGCTCCAGGCCATTATCACCGAGACGCTGCGGATCAAGCTCCTTATGGGGGGCACTCCCGAGGGCGAAATTGTAAAGCGGGGCCAGGCCCTGAGCGTCAAGCAGGCCCTGACCCGAATGGTCTCCCTCATGGCCGAGGGCGATAGGCACAAGGGCAGCACCCTCTGCATCGCCCACTGCAACTGTCTGGATCGGGCCTTCTTTGTCAAGGAGCTGGCACTGAAAACCTGCTCCTTCCGGGATGTCATTATCGTGGAGACCGGCGGCATCAGCACGGTCTACGCCAACGACGGCGGCGTGATCGCGGCCTATTGACGTTTCCTTTGCGGCCGCCCGGCGGGATTTTCCGCCGGGCGGCCTTGTTGTCGGCCGGTTACTATGCTAAAATATAGGACATGCTTGATAGACAGAAAGAGGTGGCCTATGTCATTCACCGGCGTTTCGTTCTTATTCGCCTTTCTGCCCGCGCTGCTGACGGTCTACTACCTCCTCCCTGCCCGGCTGCGGGCCGCGCGGAACCTCATACTGCTGGGGGCCAGCCTTTTCTTCTACGCCTGGGCGGGGCCTGTTTTCCTCCCTCTCCTGCTGGGTTCGGCCGCCCTCAACTACCTGGCGGGCCTGCTGATGGCCGGAGGAAAAAACCGGAGGCGGGCGGTGCTGGTCCTCGCCGTTTTCTGTAACTTCGCCCTGTTGGGCTGGTTTAAGTACGCGGGATTTTTCGCGGGCATTCTCAACGGCGCGGGGCTTGCCGTGCCCATACCCAAAATCGTCCTGCCGCTGGGCATCTCCTTCTTCACCTTTCAGGCCATATCCTACGTGGTCGATGTGTACCGGGGCGCGGTCCCGGCCCAGAAAAATCCCCTGTGGGTGGCCCTCTACCTCTCCTTCTTTCCCCGGCTGGTCGCCGGGCCCATCGCCCGCTACCCCGACTTCCGGGCCGATCTGGCGGGAAGGCGGGAGGGCGTCAACACCTTTGTGGAGGGTGCGGTGCGCTTTCTCTTCGGCATGGCAAAAAAACTGCTCCTGGCCAATTCTCTGGCCTTGGTGGCCAACGCGGCATACGCCACCAAGCATTACGAGCTATCCACCGCCATGGCCTGGCTGGGCGCGGCGGCCTACACCCTGCAGATCTATCTGGACTTCTCGGCCTACTCGGATATGGCTATCGGCATGGGGCGGATGTTTGGCTTTCACTTCCCTGAAAATTTTGACTATCCCTACACGGCCCGGTCTATCACCGAGTTCTGGCGGCGGTGGCATATCACCCTGTCCTCCTGGTTCCGGGACTATGTCTACATCCCCCTGGGCGGCAGCCGGTGCGCTCTGCCCAGGCAGCTGCTCAACCTCCTGATCGTGTGGTGCCTCACCGGATTCTGGCATGGGGCGGCCTGGAGCTTTGTAGCCTGGGGTTTTTACTATGCGGTGGTTTTAATGGGCGAGCGCTACCTCTGGGGCAAGGCCGTCGCCGCGCTCCCCTCCCCCCTGCGCCGGGCGTACACCCTCTTCCTTGTTCTTCTGGGCTGGGTGCTCTTCCGGGCGGGAAGCGCGGGACAGATCGCCGGTATGCTGGGTGCCCTCTTCGGCCTGAGCGGTATGGGATTGGGGAGCGATCAGGCCCTCTATTTCGTGCTGGAGTATCGCTGGGAGCTGGCGGTTGGCCTAATCGCCTGCCTGCCTGTGAAACGCTGGCTCGCCGCCTGGCTGGAGCGCAGGCAGACGGCTTGGGGGGATTTGCTCCTCCTCTGGGGCCCCAGGCTGCTCGCACTCCTCTTCGGGGCCTTCGCGCTGGCCAGGATGGTCAGCTCCGGCTTTAACCCCTTTATCTACGCCAATTTTTAAGGAGGAGGACAGATGATGAAAGCGAAGTTTGGCTTTGCCAACGCCATTTTCCTGCTCTTCTTCCTCGGCGCGATGGCTACTTTCCCTGTCTGGACCGCCTTCGGTCCCCGGGAGAGCTTCTCCCCCTATGAGAACCGGGCGCTGGCCGCCAGACCGCAGGTGACCAAGGCGGGGATTTTGGACGGCTCCTTCTTCTCAGATGTAGACGCCTTTCTCTCCGACCGCCTGGCCTGGCGCGACCGACTTTTGACCCTGAGCACCTGGGTGGACTACCGGCTTACTGGCAAGACCGTCGTGAACGACCAGGTCATCGCCGGGGACGTGCTGGTGCCCTACCAAGGCTTCAGCAAGTGGGATCTGGGATATCTCGCGGACCAGTCCCAGGACATGGGGGATCGGCTGGCCCGGCTCAACGGGCAGATCACGGGCTACGGCGGCTACTTTCTCTATGTGGGCATCCCCGAGCAGTTCTCCTACTTCCGGGACCGCTACCCCGCCCATATGGACAGCCGGGCCTGGGTCCTGGAGCCCATCCGCAGCGAGTTTACCGCCGCCTTGGCCCAGCGGAGCATCCCTTTTCTGGACGTGGGGCTGGTCTATGACGGCCTGGGACACCCGGACGACTTTTACTCCAAGATCGACCACCACTACACCTACGCCGGTATGCTGGCCGCCTACGGGGCCGCGATGTCCCGCGTCAACACCGACACCGGCCTGGGGCTTTCCATCCTCACGGCGGACGATCTGGACCTGACCGCCTTGCCCAACCCCTACCTGGGCTCCCGCTCCCGGCGGCTGTGCGGCCTGTGGGAGAGCGGCGAGGCGGTGGTGGTTGGCGCCCTTAAAACCCCCATTCCCTTTACCCGCGCCGACAACGGAGAGGCAGTCCCCGCCACCCTCTACGATCTGCCCAAAAACGCTGACAAGCCCATTGGCTTTACCGTTTATATGGGCGGCGATATCTCCGAAACCGTGATCCGGACCGACCGGCCCGAGCTGCCCAATGCCCTCATCTTCGGCGACTCCTTTACCGACCCGCTGGAGACCGTCTTCTGGACCAGCTTCAACGAGACCCGCTCACTGGACCTGCGTGGCTATACCGCCAAGAGCCTGGAGGAGTACATCGAAGAATTCAGGCCCGACGTGGTCCTCTGTGTGCGGGACGACACCATGTACACCAGCACCGACGGCAACGGAAATCTGCCCAAATAGTCAGGAGGTCATTTCAATGGAATTTACGATCCGCCCGCCCCGGGCCGAGGACGCCGGGGATCTGGCCGAGCTGCGGCGTCTGCCCGGCGTCTTTGAAAACACCATGGGTCTGCCCTCCAACCGTGTGGGGCAGACCGAGGCCTTCCTCGCCGAGCTGGACGTGGACGACCACCAGTTTGTCGCCGTGGCCGAGGATGGGCGCGTGGTGGGTCTGGCGGGGCTTCAGCTCTTCTCCAACCCCAGGAAACGCCATATGGCCAGCCTGGGCGTCTACGTCCACACCGACTATCAGGGCCGGGGCGCGGGCACGGCTCTGATCAAGGCCCTGCTGGACCTGGCCGACAACTGGCTTATGCTGGTGCGGGTGGAGCTGGATGTGTATACCGATAACACAGGGGCCATCCGCCTCTACGAGCGGCTGGGCTTTGAGCCGGAGGGGGTACTGCGCAAGGCCGCCATCCGGAACGGAAGATACGAGGACCTTCTGATGATGTCCCGTCTGCGCCCTGCGGGGGAATGACAGCGCCCGTCAATCTGTCTGAATTATAAGGAGCAGCGTATGGACCTATGCAATATTAACGACATCAAGGCCCTCCTGGGGCGTCACGGATTCCGGTTCTCCAAGAGCATGGGGCAGAACTTTCTCATCGAGAGCTGGGTACCTGCGGAGATCGCAGCCGCCTCGGGGGCCGACGGGAGCTGCGGCGTGCTGGAGATCGGCCCCGGAATCGGCCCCCTGACGGTGCGCCTGGCCGACGCGGCCGCCAGGGTGGCTGCGGTGGAGCTGGACCGCTCCCTCCTCCCCGTCCTGGCTGAGACCTTGGCAGGCCGGGACAATGTGGAGATCGTCCACGGCGACATCATGAAGCTGGACATCAGGGCTTTGGTAGCCGACAAGCTTAATGGCCTTACACCTGTTGTCTGCGCCAATCTCCCCTACAATATCACTACCCCGGTGCTGACCGCCCTCATAGAGGCGGGGTGCTTTGCCTCCATCACCGTGATGATCCAGCGGGAGGTGGCTCTGCGCATTTGCGCCGCGCCGGGCACGGAGGACTACGGATCGTTTTCGGTCTACTGCCAGTACCACACCGCGCCCGAGCTTCTCTTCGACGTGGCCCCCACCTGCTTTCTCCCCGCCCCCAAAGTGACCTCATCGGTTATCCGCATGATACCCAGGAGCGGGCCCCATGACCAGGTGGAGGATGAGAGGGCTTTCTTCCAGGTGGTGCGGGCCGCCTTCGCCCAGCGGAGAAAGACCCTCCTGAACGGGCTCACCGCCGCCTATGGCAGCCGCTTCTCAAAGGAGGAGCTGCGGGCCGTCATCGAGGACTGCGGCCTCCCCGCCGATGTGCGGGGGGAACGGCTGGGCATCCCCGCGTTCGCGGCTCTGGCAAGGCGTTTGAAGTAACACAGTACAGACCGGAGGTGGAACACCCATGGCAGAGACCGCAAAGCCCATCCGGCGCTCCAGGCTGAGGCTGAAATTGGGCATGGCATACTACGGCCTGCGGCGGCGGGCGCTGTGGCTCAGGATGCGCGGGGCATTCGCGTCGGTTCGGACAGAGCGCCCCCTTCCCTACTCCTGCGCCGCCCACAAGACGCCCCTCCTGCGGAAGCTCAGGGACGTGGACATGTGGATGCAGCACAATAAGATCGTCAATCTGAAGCTGGCCGTCAAAGCGCTCAACGGCATGCTCCTGCGCCCGGGCGAGGTGCTGAGCTATTGGAAGGCCATTGGAAAACCGACCAGGCGCAAGGGCTATCTGGACGGGATGGTCCTGCGCAACGGCACCTTCTGCGCGGGAGTGGGCGGGGGCCTGTGCCAGCTCTCCAATCTGATCTTCTGGATGACGCTCCACACCCCCCTCACCGTGACCGAGCGCCACAGGCACGGGTACGACGTATTCCCGGACGCGGACCGCACCCAGCCCTTCGGAAGCGGGGCCACCTGCTTCTATCCCCACGGGGACCTCATGATCCGCAACGACACGGAGGAGGACTATCAGCTCCTCCTGTGCGTGGACGGGGAATCCCTTGTGGGCGAGTGGCGGACGTCGGCCCCGCCGGAGTACCTGTACAAGGTGGTCGAGCGCAACCACGAGATGAAGGGCCAATACTGGGGCGGGTACACAAGGCACAACGAGCTCTACCGGCAGGTCTTCGACCCGGAGGGTCGGCTGATTGAAGAGCGTCTCCTGGTAAAAAACGACGCGATCATGATGTATGCCCCGTTTTTGGAGAGCGAATAAAAAGAGCCGGTATCGTAAAAACGATACCGGCCTTTTTTATTTGTTCGTATCGGTCGGGCGGCGTTTGCGGTATTCCCTTCTGGCGAGAACGGCGGCCACGGCGGCCACAGCCAGAAAGACCAAAACGCCCACGAAGTGGTACGCGCCCCAGACAGCCAGGTTGCCCAGGCCCTCGCCAAAAGCCTTCAGCCCGCCCGAGAAGGCGTTGGCGATCCGGCCGCCCAGACTGGCGGTGGCCTTGGGCTGCTCGGTGAGCTTGAGCACCTCGTTGAGCCGGACGGTGATGGTGGAGTATCCCACCAGGCTGTCGTAGTTGCGCAGGCTTCCGGTGAGCCGCTCGATCTCATACTCCACGTTGGAGAGGGCGTTCTCCAGGGCGATGATGTTCTCCATATTGTCCGCCTTTTCCAGGAGGGACAGCAGGCGCTCATGCTTGGTCTGCTGGGTTTTCAGCCGGAGCTCGGTGTCGTAGTAGGCATCGCCCACGTCCTCGGAGAATCGGCTGCTGTTGATGATATGGCCCACGTCCCCCGCCGCGCCCAAAAAGGGCTCGAACTGGTCCTTGGGCAGTCGGATGGTGAAGTCCCCGAACCGGGCGGGGCGGGCGGTGGAGGTGTCGGCGTCGTAATAGGTATTCTGCTGGAGGTTGTTGCTCTCGTAGTAGCCGCCCTTTGCCTTGACCAGCTGATCGAGGGCGGCCACCGCCGCGTCGAATTCCTGGGACTCCATGGTGAGGCTGGCCCGCAGGATCAGCTTGGAATCCCGGACTTGCTGGCTCGGGGCACTGGAGTCGCCTCCTTTGGACGGGGACTCCGCGATTCCACCGAATTCATAGTCCGGCCGGCCGGCCGGCTCGCTCACGCCGGAGCTGGGGGCGGGGGCCACCGCCTGGGGCGCGGAGCCTTTCATGCCGCTGGAGCAAGCGACAAGAGAAAGGGACAGGAGAATTGCGGAGATGGGCAAGAGAATGTGCTTTTTCATCTTCATACCTCCTTGATCTTTCGGAATACCCTTTAGACGCTGGGTGGCAAAAATTAGTTCCGCTGTCAAACAGGCTGGGGCGCGCATAGGATGGCGCAAAAGGAGGTTTTCCTATGCCCAAAATTTATCTCTCCCCCTCTACGCAGGAAAAAAACTTCTATGTCAACGGCGGCACCGAGGAGCAGTGGATGAACCGCCTGGCCGATGCGATGGTCCCCTACCTCAATGCCAGCGGCATCCAATACACCAGGAACACCCCCGATATGACCGCCGCCTCCTCCATCCGGGCCTCCAACGCGGGAAACTACGATTTACATCTTGCCCTCCACTCCAACGCCTCCCCCGAGGGGCAGTACGGACAGAACCGGGGCATCATCGTATTCTACTACCCCGGCAGCACCCAGGGCCAGCGGGCGGCCGGCATCATCGCGGAGAACCTCAAATCCATCTACCCCCTCCCCAACAACGTGCGGACCGAGTCTACCACCGCGATCGGCGAGGTGCGCCAGGTCCGCGCACCCTCGGCCTTTATCGAGCTGGGTTATCACGACAACCCGGACGACGCCAACTGGATCAAAAACAACCTGGACCTCATTGCCCGCAATATCGTCCTGTCCCTTACCCAGTTCTTTGGCATCCCCTTCCTGGAGCCCAGGCCGCCCCGGCGAGCCGTGGTAGACGTGAACTGGGGCTACCTCAACATCCGCAGCCGCCCGAACCGGGAGGCCCCCGTGGTGGCCCGGGCCTACGACGGGGCCCAGCTCACCGTGCTCAACGAGTGGCAGGGCTGGTATCTGGTTCGCTTTGACGGCGTGGTGGGCTATGCCAGCAGCGACTATATCACGCTGATCTAGGGGGGCGGTATGGACATACACATCGTCGCGGCGGGGGAGACTGTCTACTCTATCGCGCGGCAGTACGGCATCCCCCTCTCCCAGCTCACGGTGGACAACGGCCTGAGTCCCCCCTTCCGCCTGGCGGTGGGGCAGGCGCTGGTGATCCTCTTCCCGGAAAAGGTCCACACGGTGGAGGAGGGAGACACGGTCACCGGTCTGGCCCGCCAATACGGGCTGTCGGTCCGCCAGCTCTACCGCAACAACCCGGCTCTGGGGGGCGAGCCCGTCCTCTATCCGGGGCAGACCGTAGTCATCTCCTACAAGGGCGAGAAGACCGGCTCCCTCTCGGTCAACGGCTATGCCTACCCCTACATCAACAAGGGCCTTCTCCGGGACACCATCCCCTATCTCACCTATCTGACCCCATTTACCTACGGCATCACCCCCCAGGGCGGCCTGGTGGACCTGGATGACCGGGTGCTCATCGCCATGGCGGTGGACGGCGGAACGGCCCCCCTTATGCACCTCTCCACACTGACGGAGGAGGGCGGTTTCTCCAATGATCTGGCCCATCTGGTGCTCACCGACACGGCGGTGCAGAGCGCCCTCATCGGCAACGTGGAGCGCCAGCTCGCCGACCGGGGCTACCGCGGGCTGGATGTGGACTTCGAGTTCGTCTTCTCCCAGGACGCGCAGGCCTACGCCGATTTCATCGGCAGTCTGGCCCGGCGGCTCAACCCGCTTGGCTATCCCGTCATCGCCGCTCTGGCGCCCAAGACCTCGGCCGACCAGCCCGGCCTGCTCTACCAGGGCCACAACTACAAGGCCATCGGCGCGGCGGCCAACGAGGTGCTGCTGATGACCTATGAGTGGGGATACACCTTCGGGCCGCCCATGGCCGTGGCCCCCCTGCCCAACGTGCGCCGGGTGGTGGAGTACGCCCTCACCGAGATACCCGCCAAAAAGATTTGGCTGGGTATGCCCAACTACGGATACGACTGGCCCCTCCCCTATGTCCAGGGACAGACCAAGGCCACCTCCATCTCCAGCCAGCAGGCGGTGGCTCTGGCGGTGCGCTTCGGGGCCGAGATCCAGTACGACAGCTATGCCCAGTCCCCCTGGTTCCGCTATACCGATGAAAACGGCGGCCGGCATGAGGTGTGGTTCGAGGACGCGCGAAGTGTGCGGGCGAAGCTGGCCCTCATTCCGGAATACGGGCTGCTGGGGGCGGGGTACTGGAACCTGATGCGGGATTTCCCCCAAAATTGGCGGGTTCTGAATGCCCTTTATGTTATACGCGACTTTTAGGCAAGCGTTCATAAATTGTTCATAAGGTGTTATAATTTTATCCATCAATTTTACCGGGACTGTGGTATTCTATATTTGTAAGCGACAAAGGACATTCCCAATTCCCCCTCCTCTCTCTTTTTAAACCGGTCAGCACTGTCTCCCCGCAGGATGGCAACCGCTTCCTGCGGGGAGCACAGACCAAAAATTTCGCGTCCGTGAGGGCGCGTTTTTTATGGCGTT
>JBLJBF010000090.1:0-4566 GCA_047637855.1 Pseudoflavonifractor sp.
GCCAGCGAGCACTCGGACGCGGTGGTGGCCATCGTCTCGGAGGAGACCGGCTCCATCTCGGTGGCGGTAGGCGGTATGCTCAAGCGCCACCTGGCCCCCGACACCCTGGAGCGCCTGCTCATCAACGAGCTGATGCCCGAGCAGGACGATGAGGCCAGGCCGAAATTCAGCCTTGCGTCCATCGCCGGGCTATTTAAGTTCAAAAAGGGAGAGCCGTCAGATGCGAAGAAAAATAACAGACAGTAGATGGCTCTATGCGGTGCTCGCCATCCTGATGTCGGTGCTTCTGTGGGGCTTCGTCCGCAGCACACTGAACCCGGATCAGCCCAAGGCCATCTATGATATCACCTTCGCTGGCGTCGATGTGCTGGAGACCCGCCACCTCATCATCTCCGGGGGGTCGGACCAGACCATGAACCTGTGGGTGCGGGCCAAGCTGGACGTGCTTCCCAGACTGAGCCGGGACAGCATCACCATCCGGGCCGACGTGTCCAAGATCACCGGGCCCGGGGTGCAGCGGCTGCCGATTCAGATCATCTATCCCCTCACCGTGCAGACTGGAAGCGTCACCATCGACAGCGACAGGATGGACCTGTCCGACCTCTACATCCGTGTCACCATCGCCAAGAGCGAGGCCAAGGAGGTCCCCGTCAAGGCCGAGTTCGCGGGCAGCGTGGCCGAGGGCTACCAGTTGGGCGACATCGCGGTCACGCCCTCTGTCATCAGCATCAGCGGCCAGCAGGAGCTGGTGGATAAGGTGGCCTATGTCAAGGTCATCCTAACCCAGAACGAGCTCAACGCCACCTATACCGGCGATCTGCCCTTCACCTATATCGGCACCGACGGCGAGGTCCTGTCAGGGCTGGACATCACCGCCGGATCGGATACGATCCATGTGACCTACCCGGTGGTCAAGGTCGTGAACGTACCGCTTGCCGTGGGGGTGAACTTCGGAGGCGGTATAACGGAGGGGAACCTGGAGGACTACGTGGACATCGATATCCAGCCCAAATCCATCAGCGTCTCCGGCGAGGAGGATAACCTGGCTAATCTGAAGCAGCTCTATGTGGGGCAGATCGATCTGTCTAAGATCGTGACCAGCGAGAAATTTACCTTCACCCTGGACGTGGGGCATGAGCTCACCAATGAGAGCGGATTCACCGAGGTCAAGGTCCAGGTCACCGTCAAGGGGCTGACCACCCGGGAGTTCAGCGTAGACGATATCCAGCTTATCAACATCCCCGCGGGCTACGCCGCCGAGGCGGTGACCCAGACCCGTACCGTCATGGTCCGCGGCCCCAAGGACGCGGTGGAGGCGGTATTCAAGTCCCAGCTGGGCATCGTGGTGGACGTGGCGGCCGGTATCCCCGCCGCGGCGGTAGGGAGGTTCGACATCCCGGCTAAGGTCCACCTGAACGGCAGCAGCGCCGTGGGTGTGGTGGGCACGTACAATATCTCGGTCTCCCTGAGCCGATAGGGGCAAGCTGTGTTTGGATATGTGAGACCCAACCGGGAAGAATTGAGGGTGCGGGAGCTGGAGGGCTATCAGTCCATGTACTGCGGACTCTGTGCCGCCATGGGCAAGCGACATGGCTTTACAGCGCGGATGCTCTTAAACTACGATTTTGTATTTCTGGCCATGCTCCTTGCCCCGCGGGAGGAGAGACCGTCCACCGCGATGTGCCGCTGCCCCGCCCGGCTGGGCCTGAGGAAAAAATGTGCCTGTGCCCCCAGCGGCGGGCTGGAGGCCGCGGCTGACGAGAGCGTGATTTTAAGCTACTGGAAGCTGCGGGACAACGTCGCGGACAGCGGCTTTTGGAAGGGGCTGGGGGCGCGGGTGCTGGCGCTGCTCCTCCGGCGGGGCTACCGCAGGGCGGCCCAGGCCCGGCCGGAGTTTGACCGGCAGGTGCGCGCCTGCCTGGAGGAGCTGCGGCGGCTGGAGGGGGAAAACTCCTCTTCGCTGGACGCGGCGGCGGATACCTTCGCCCGCATTCTCCGCGGGGCGGCCGTCCCCTCGGGGGAAGAGACCCGGGACCGGGTGCTGGGCGAGCTTCTCTACCACGTGGGCCGCTGGATCTATCTGGTGGACGCGTGGGACGACCTGGACGAGGACGCGGCGGCGGGGCGCTATAACCCCATTCTGGCCCGATTTGGCGACGGGGACGCCGAGACGCGGGCGTATTTGCGCACTACCCTCCGCCACTCGCTGAATCTGTCCCGCTCTGCTTTCGCTTTGGCCGATTTCGGCTGCTGGGGCGGCACGATCGAGAACATCCTCTGCCTGGGCCTGCCCGCCGTGGAGGAGCTGGTTTTTCGCGGCGAGTGGGACAGGGTAAAAAAGATGGACCTGGGATTGAAACGAAACTAAAGTTTAGGAGATAACGAGATGACCGATCCATATGGCGTGCTGGGGGTGGGCCCCAGTGCCAGCGACGAGGAGATCAAGCGGGCCTACCGGGAGCTGGCGCGCAAGTACCACCCGGACAACTATCAGGACAATCCTCTGGCCGATTTGGCCGAAGAGAAAATGAAGGAGATCAACGAGGCCTATGAGGAGGTCAACCGCCTGCGCGGCGGCGGAGGTGCGTCGGGTGGCTCGGCGGGCGGCTACGCCTACCAGGGCGGCTATCAGAGCGCCTATCAGCACCAGTCCTCGGCGTCCTCCGGCCCCCTCTTTCAGCAGGCACGCCAGTACATCAGCGCGGGGGACCTGGACACCGCCGAGCGGCTTCTGCGGGAGGCCCCGGCGCAGAACGCCGAGTGGCACTTCCTCTCCGGCTCCATCGCCTATCGCCGGGGCTGGCTGGACGAGGCCCGGCAGCAGTTCCAGATCGCCTGTACCGCCGACCCCGGCAACCTGGAGTACCGCCAGGCCTATAATCTGATGCAGCAGGGCGGGCAGGCCTACCGCTCCTATGGCACGGGGAGCGCCATGGACACCATGGACTGCTGCACCACCCTCATGTGCATCAACTGCCTGTGCGGCGGAGGTGGGTGCCGGTGAAACGGAAGGCCGGCACCGCACGGACGGCTCTGGTTGGCGTCCTCGCGGCTCTTGGCACGGCGATTCTATACGCGGCCGCCTTGGTCCCCTCGGGGCGGCAGGGGCTCGCGGCCTTGGCGGGCCTGGTCAACGCGGCGGCGGTGGTCTCTGCCGGTTTTCCCGCAGGGGCCTTTTGCTATGCCGCCACTGGGCTTTTGGGCCTGTTCCTCTCTCCGGACAAGGGTCTGGCCGTCCTCTATCTCCTCTTCTTCGGTCTCTACCCTCTGGTTAAATGCCTGATCGAGCGGCTGAGGAACGTGGCCCTGGAGTGGGTGCTCAAGCTGGTCTTCTTTAATCTGGTCCTCACATTTTGCTACTTTTTCTTTCAGCGGACGCTCCTTGTCAACCTGCCCGGCGAGGGGCCGATACTCTGGGCGTTCTACCCGCTCGCCAATCTGGTCTTTATTGCCTATGAGATTGGAATTACCCGGCTTATTGCCCTCTACACGGTCCGAATTGATAAAAATCTCCGCCGCCATTAAAGGGCTTGCCCTTAGGCGGCAAATTTGGTATAATCTTTTGATACGATGTCGATAACAGGATGGGAGCGATGCCCTTTGGTCAAGAGCATGACCGGATATGGCAGGGGAGAGGCAGTAAAGAGCGGCCGCGCCATCACGGTGGAGATCCGCTCGGTGAACAACCGCTACCTCGACTGCACCGTCAAGCTGCCCCGCATCTATGTCTTTGCCGAGGACGCCATCAAGGGCCGGGTGCAAAGCGGCATCTCCCGGGGAAAGGTGGACGTCTTTGTCTCCATCGGCCCCTCCGAGACGGGGGACACCGCGGTCTCCCTCAACAGGGGCGTGGCTGACGGATACTACAAGGCGTTGTGCGAGATGCGGGATACTTACGGCCTGCGGGATGACATCTCGGTCTCGCTCCTCTCCCGCTTTCCCGACGTGTTTCTGGTGGAGAAGACCCAGGAGGACCTGGACGCGGTGGCCGCCGACCTCTGTGCGGTGACCGACCTGGCCCTGGCCGACTTTGACGCCATGCGCTGCCGGGAGGGGGCCAAGCTGGAGGAGGACATTCTCGGCCGGGCCAAGACCATCGAGCTTCTTACCACCAAGGTGCAGGAGCGCGCGCCCGGCATCGTGGCGGACTACCGCGCCAAACTGGCGGCCAAGATGGCCGAGGTGCTCCAGAGCAAGCAGCTCGACGAGAGCCGCATCCTCACCGAGGCCGCCATCTTTGCCGACAAGGCGGCCGTGGACGAGGAGACGGTGCGTCTGCGCAGCCACCTCTCCCAGCTCGCCCATATGCTGGGTCAGGGCAGGGCGGTGGGCCGCAAGCTGGACTTCCTCATCCAGGAGTTTAACCGCGAGGCCAACACCATCGGATCAAAGAGCAACGACCTTGAAACCACCCGCTGGGTGGTGGACATCAAGGCCGAGATCGAAAAGATCCGGGAGCAGGTCCAGAATCTTGAGTAGAAGCGCAGAGCCGCCGAGCAGGGGAGCCTGGACCGGAGCCGGAGGGAAGGCGACCCGGCCGAGAGGCGAGCGATGCGTGACAGAGTA
>JBLJBF010000091.1:0-4411 GCA_047637855.1 Pseudoflavonifractor sp.
ACGTGAACTCCCTCATCGGCCTGGGGCGGGGAGTGCTGGAGGATATGGATCTCTTCTCCAAGGTCCTGCTGCCCACCATCACGGCGGCCTCGGCTGCAAGCGGCTCTCCGGGCGGCGCGGTGGCCCGCCAGCTTGCCACCATGCTTTTCTCCGACCTGCTCCTCACCCTCATCAGCCAGCTGCTGCTGCCCTTGGTCTACGTCTACGTGGCGGCCTGCACCGCTTACGCCGCGCTGGGGAACGAGGGCCTCAAGCGCATCGCCTCCACCCTCAAGTGGGGCGTGACGCTGCTGCTGACCGCCGTGCTTTTGGTCTTTGTGGGCTATCTCACGGTGAGCGGCGTCATCTCGGGCACTGCCGACGCGGCCACCATCAAGGCGGCCAAGTTTACCGTGTCCAGCGTGGTGCCGGTGGTGGGGAGCATCCTGTCGGACGCCGCCGAGACCGTCCTTGCGGGCGCGGGTCTCCTGCGCAACGCCGTGGGGGTCTTCGGCATGCTGACGGTGCTGGGGATGTGCGTCGCCCCGTTTCTCTATCTGGGTATCCACTACCTCACCTAGAAGGCGGCCGCAGCCCTTACGGCCACGGTGTCGGGCGGCCGGGTGGCGGGGCTCATCGACCAGATCGGCGGAGCGTTTGGGCTGGTGCTGGGTATGACGGGGGCCAGCGCCCTCCTCTTGCTCATCTCTATGGTTTCGGCCATTTCGGTGGTGACGGTATGATTGAATTGATTCGCTCCTGGCTGGTTGGCATCACCTGCGCCGCCATGATCGTGGCTTTGGCCGAAAGCCTTTCCCCCGACGGCGCGGTACGCAAGGTGGGGCGGCTCACCGGCGGGCTGGTGCTGCTGCTGGCCATCCTGCGGCCCGTCGCGGCGCTGGACCCCGGCGATCTGTCCGGCATACTGGCCCAGTACCGGGTGGAGGCCGCCGGGTACGGCACTCTTTTAGACGATGAGAACGAAAGACTGATGAAAGCAATCATAGAGGAGGAGACAGGCGCATATATTCTGGACAAGGCGGCGTCTATCGGCATCCGGGACTGCACGGTGACCGTGACTGTGGCGGATGGGGAGAGACCCGTACCCGAGGCCGTAACCGTTATAGGCAATCTCACCGAGAGCCAGCGGAAAGCCCTGTCCAGACAGATCGAGGCCGACCTCGCCATCGGCGCGGAGCGGCAGACCTATCACAGGGAGGACGTGGAATGAAAGGGAATTGGGATTTCAAAGGCTGGGCCGGAAAGATCGCGGCCCTGCTGGGACAGTATCGATATGTGCTTCTTGTCATTTTGGTGGGCGTATTCCTGCTGGTCCTGCCCAACTTTGGCGGCGGAAAGAAGGAGTCCCCGGCGGCAGCGCCGGCGGACACCTCGGTGGAATTCGATCTCAGCTCCATGGAAAAAAAGCTGGCCGACGCCATCTCCGAGATCTCCGGGGCGGGAAAGGCGCGGGTGGTCCTCACGCTCAAGAGCGGTCCCCGGCAGGTGGTGGCGGTGAACGAGAGCGTGTCAGACCGCGGGAATTCCTCCACCACGGTGGTGATCTCCAAGGGCTCCGGCACTCAGGACGCGGTGGTACTCCAGCAGGTCTACCCCCAGTACCAGGGGGCGCTTATCATCTGTCCGGGCGGGGGGGAGGCGGCGGTCAAGCTAAAAATAACCGAGGCCGTCTCGGCGGTCACGGGTCTGGGCGCGGCCAGGATATCGGTCTGCAAGGGAAATTAAAACCGGAATGAAAGGATTGGTTTGGAAATGAAACTCTGGAAAAGAAACGCGGTAGTGGCCGCCATCGTCCTGTTCGTGTGCGTGGCGGTCTATCTCAACTGGTCGTATCACAAGGACGCCGGAGGCACGGCAGACGCGGGCAAGACACTGGGGCAGGCCGCGTTGGTGGGCGGAAAGACGGAAGACCCGCTCCTTGGCGGCAATAAGGGGGACGGCACGCTGGCCAACGCCGGCAATCCCATCACCACCACGGGGTACTTTGACGCCGCCCGGCTCAACCGCCAGCAGTCCCGGGACAACGCGCTCTCCCTCCTCCAGCAGGCGGCAAACGGCGAGGCCGCAAACCAGACCATGAAGGACGAGGCGAACGGCTCTATCCAGGCCATGGCCACCATCACCGTCAGCGAGGCCCAGATCGAAAACCTTGTGACGGCCAAGGGCTATGCCGACTGCATCGCCTTCATCGGTGACAAGAGCGTCTCTGTAGTCGTAGCGGCCGACGGGGAGAAGGGGATCACCAATGCCGACGTGGCCAAGATCTCCGAAATCGTCACCGAGCAGACCGGCTTCCCGGCCAGCCAGATCAAGATTCTCGAGGCCAAACCGTAACAATACTTAATCGGAGGGCGGGGAAAACCCGCCCTCCTCAGCCTGTCGAAAATACTGTTCGACAGGCTGCAGCACATTTCATCACTTAAAAAAGTGATGAAATGTGGTTTTCTTGCACGTGAAAGGGAACCCTGACGGTTCCCTTTCACACTATCCCTCCCTCCGAGTCCTTTGGATTTGAGGGTTATTAGCAGTCTGTGGAGGGCGGGTTTTTCCCGCCCTCCTTGCCGTTTGAGCGGAGATCGGAAAAATGTTGTTATTTTGATCGGTCCGTGTTACAATATCGGCAGAGAACGACGAAGAGGAGCGTGACCCCTTTATGAGTGAAAATAAGGATTACATCTCCCGTGCGGACGAGATGGGCAACATCCATATATCCGAGGACGTGCTGAGCGTCATGACCGCTGCCGCCACGCTGGAGGTAGAGGGAGTGGGCAGCCTGTCCGCCAACCTGGGCAACGACATTGTTGAGATGCTGGGCGGTAAGAAGAACCTCGCCAAGGGCGTGCATGTGTCCTCCAACGAGGACGGCAGTCTGAATGTGGAGGTCTCCATCCTCATCAAGTACGGCTACACCATTATGGATGTGGCCCGGCAGGTGCAAAACGCCGTCCAGTCCGGCATTGAGAACATGAGCGGGCTCACCGCCGCCAGCGTCAATGTCAACGTCACCGGTGTCATTTTCGAGAAGGAGCCGAAACGGCCCTGACCACCCTCTCATACCGCGTTATAAAAGCCTTGAGCGCGCGCCGCCGACGCTCAAGGTTTTTTATGCGTTTTTATGCGAAAATAGGGGTTTATCTTTTGGGTAGGATTGTATATAATGGTGAGTATACATTTTGCCCCACCGTATACGGAGGATAGTTTATGACCAGAAGCAACGCCAGAGAGATCGCCGTACACCTTACCTTCGAATTCAGCTTCGGCAGCGAGACCGCCGACCGGCTCCTGGAGAGCGCCATGACCCGCCCCGCCTTTGCCCTCCTGGGCGATGAGGTGTCCCTCTACGCCGAATTCCCCAACGAGAAACAGCGGGGATATATCGAGACTCTGGTACGGGGCGTGTACCTCCACTGTGCCGAGCTGGACGAGTATATCTCCCGCTACGCCATCGGCTGGGAGTTCTCCCGCCTGCCCCGGGTCTCCATCGCCATCATGCGCGTCGCCATGTACGAGATCCTCTACATGCAGGACGTGCCTAACGCGGCCGCCATCAACGAGGCGGTGGAGCTGGCCAAGCACTATGAGGACCAGGATATGGTCTCCTTTATCAACGGGATTTTGGGCTCCTTCGTCCGCAAGGAGTCTATTCCTGATCGGGCCGCCGCCCCTGTGGGCGATATTTTCGATGCCGAGCCGGAGCAGGATGTCTGATGGACACACCGGTCTGCCTGGGTCTCGATACCAGCAATTACACCACCTCTGTAGCCGTCTTTGACGGCAGTGAGGGCGAGAATATCGGCCGTATTCTGGACGTGCCAGCCGGAACCCTGGGCCTGCGCCAATCCGATGCCCTCTTCCAGCACGTAAAGCGTCTGCCCGAGCTCTTTGAGTCTCTGGGGGACAGAGGGCTGCTGCGCGGGATTGAGGCCGTGGGGGCCAGCACCCGGCCCCGGGCGGTGGAGGGATCCTACATGCCCTGCTTTCTGGCCGGGGAGGGCCAGGGCCGTGCCCTGGCCGCCGGTATGGGCCTGCCCTATGTCCCCGTCTCCCACCAGCAGGGACATATCGCCGCCGCCGCTTGGTCTGCAGGGAAGCTGGAGCTGCTGGATGAGCCGCTGCTGGCCTGGCATCTCTCGGGCGGCACCACGGAGCTCTTGCTGGTGGAGCCCGAGGGGGTCAATATAAAAGCGACCTGCATCGGCGGTACCAGCGACATCTCTGCCGGACAGCTCATCGACCGCGCCGGTGTCCTTCTGGGGCTCCCATTTCCGGCGGGTCAGGCCCTGGATGTTCTCGCCGCACAGAGCGACGGGGTGGATTTTTTTCGTGTGAAGCTCAAGGGGCTCACCTTCTCTCTCTCCGGGGTGGAGAACCGGGTAAAGGCCCTGGCCGAGCACGGAGAGCCGCCCGAGCG
>JBLJBF010000092.1:0-2176 GCA_047637855.1 Pseudoflavonifractor sp.
CTGCCCTTGGTCTCTTTGCCGGCGGCGCGGAAGGCTGCGCCCCAGATGGGGCCGGAGGCACCGCCGCAGTGCTCGCTGATGATCATGGAGCAGGCCGTCAGAAAGCTTCCGATGTCCTCTTCGGCGAGCAGGTCCTTCCAGTGGCGCTTGAGCTCGCGGAAGCCCTTGGCAACGCTCATGCCAAAATCTCCGTCGCCCGCGTGAGCGTCCAGCTCGCAGAAGGGGGTTTCGTTGCGGATGATACAGTCGCTCATGGTATCCACGATGAAGTGGAGGTTATTTAGGGTCAGCTCCCGGCCGACCACGCCGTATTCGGCGGGCGTCTCCACCTCAAAGCAGACATTCTCCTCCGAAGCCTTAGCAAAATAGTCCTGGTACGGCACGATTTCGATTGGACCGTCCACGCGCAGCGCGGGCGTATCACACGGGGCGCTGAGAAGGGACTCCAGCTCCTCGTCTGTTTTCAGGATGGAGAGCGACGCGCCCGCCATGTCAAGACTGGTCATGTAGTTGCCCACCAATGCCCGCACCACAGTGATGCCCTTTGCGTCAAGGGCCCTCGCTACCTCGTTGTACATGAGGTACAGCTCCATCAGTGGCGTCGCGCCAAAGCCGTTGACCAACACGGCGGTCCGGCTTCCCGCCGTAAGGGAGAGCTCGCCGGAGATAGAAGCCGTCATGCGCTGGGCAAGGGTACGCGCGTCGGTGACGGGCTCGCGCCGTATTCCGGGCTCGCCGTGGATGCCCACGCCGTACTCCATCTCGCCGTCGTCCAGCGTGAAGGTGGGGGTGCCCTTGGCGGGCACCGTGCACGACGAGAGCGCGAAGCCAATGCTGCGCACATGCTCCGCCGCCTTTTGGGCAATTCGGCGCACCTCATCCAGGCAGGCGCCGCCCTCTGCCGCCGCGCCCGCCAGCTTATGTACGAAAACAGTGCCCGCTACGCCCCGCCGCCCCACGGTATAGAGACTGTCCTCAACGGCGATGTCGTCATCCACCTTGACGTATGCGACCTGCAGCCCGTCCTCCTGGGCCAGGAGCGCTCCGTTCTGGAAATTCATCATATCCCCGCTGTAGTTTTTGATGATGAGTAGGGTACCCTTTTGGGAGGCGGTGGACTTGATGGCCTGGTACACCTGGATCTGGCTGGGGGAGGCAAACACATTGCCGCAGACGGCCGCGTCCAGCATCCCCTTGCCCACGAAGCCCGCGTGGGCGGGCTCGTGCCCGCTGCCGCCGCCGCTGATCAGGCTGACCTTTCCGGGATCGGCATGTCTGCGCTTGATGACCATGCTCCCGGGCAGCAGCTCCAGCGAGGGATGGGCCGCCGCGATTCCGGCGCACATGTCCCGCACGGCGGAGTCGGGGGTATTCAGAATCTTTTTCATACGCCGCCCCTGCCCTGCTTGTAGGCGCTGCCCATACGGTCGGCGGCCTTTATGGCTGCCGCGACGCTCTGGGCCGAGACGGGGAAGGGCATGGAGTGGACCGACTCCTCGGGAATGCAGGCCTTTTTTGCCACCTCCAGCAGTTCCCCGTCGCTCACCGCGTCCACGCCGATGTCCTTCAGGCATACGGGAAGGCCCACCGAAAGGCAGAAGTCCATTACCTCGCGCAGCTCCTCCGTGGGGGCGTTTTCCAGCACGAGCTGCGCCAGCGTGCCAAATGCAACCTTCTCGCCGTGGAAATACCCGTGGGTCCCATGCAGCAGGGTAAGCCCGTCGTGGATAGCGTGGGCCCCGGCCAGCCCGCCGCTCTCAAAGCCCAGGCCGGAGAGCAGAATATTTGCCTCGACAATGTTCTCAAGGGCCGGTGTGACGACGCCGCACTCGCAGGACTGCTTTGCCTTGAGTCCGTCCGCCAGGAGGGTCTCATAGCACAGCCTCGCCAGGGCCAGAGCCGTGTTGGTGCCCTTGGCGGGCGGGCAGCGGGCCTCCCGCGCGCCGCAGGGGAGACCCGCGTTCACGTTGGAGCAGGACGCCGAGGTGGCGCGGGCCTCAAACCAGGTGGACAGCGCGTCCCCCATGCCCGAGACCAGAAAGCGCGCGGGCGCCCGGGCGATCACGGCAGTGTCCACCAGCACGACGCTGGGGCTCTGCCTGAAATACGCGTAATCGTCAAAGGCGCCGTCGGGCGTGTACAGCACGGCGGAGTGGCTGGTGGGCGCGTCGGTCGC
>JBLJBF010000093.1:0-11668 GCA_047637855.1 Pseudoflavonifractor sp.
GACGAAGCGGAAGTAGTCGGGCAGCAGGTCGGCGCACTTGTCCATGATGAGCACGCCGGAGGAGTAGAGCTGGAGGCCCTTCTCAAACTCCCGGGTGTAGAAGTCGTAGGGGGCGTGGGCCGGCACGTAGAGCATGGCCCGGTACTCCACCTGGCCCTCGGCTGAGACGTGAACCACGGAGAGGGGGTCCTCCCAGTCGCCATACTTCTCCTTATAGAAGTCGTTGTACTCCTCGTCGGTCACCTCGGCCTTGGGCCGCTGCCAGAGGGGCACCATGGAGTTGATGGTCTCCCACTCCCGATGGGTCTCGTACTCGTCCTGATAGTCCTCGGGCGCGTCGGCGGGGCGCTCCTTCCGGTGGCTGTGCTCCAGCTCCATGCGGATGGGATAGCGGATATAGTCGGAGTATTTTTTAATCAGCTGCGTGAGCTTATAGCTCTCCAGGTACTGGCTGTAATCCTCTTCGTCGGTGTCTGTCTTGAGCACCATGACGATGTCGGTCCCCACGCCGGCCTTCTCGGCCGGGGCGATGGTGTACCCGTCGGCGCCCTGGGACTCCCAGCGCCACGCCTCGTCCGCGCCGCAGGCCCGGCTGGTCACGGTCACTTGATCGGCCACCATGAAGGCCGAATAGAAGCCCACGCCGAACTGGCCGATGATGTCGGTGTCGCCCTTGTCCTCCAGCTCCCGCTTGAACTGGAGCGAACCGCTCTTGGCGATGGTGCCCAGGTTTGCCTCCAGCTCCTCGCGGGTCATGCCCACGCCGTTGTCCGAGATGGTGAGGGTGCGCTTTTCCTTGTCGGGGATAATGGTGATCTGAAGATCCGAACGGTTCACATTCACCTTGTCGTCGGTGAGGGCCCGGTATGCCAGCTTGTCCGCCGCATCGCTGGCGTTGGAGATGATCTCCCGGAGGAAGATCTCCTTGTGGGTGTAGATCGAGTTGATCATCAGATCCATGAGCCGCTTGGACTCGGCCTTAAACTGCTTTTTCGCCATTGCTCGCTTCGCCTCCGTAAAAAATCATAGCGTTAGCACTCAATTTAACTGAGTGCTAACGCTATGATAACGCTTCGCATCGTAAATTTCAAGGGAGTTCAAGAAAAATTTACAATTAGCCGTCCAACCCGGAGATGCGTTCCCGGAAGGTGACCCGGGTGGTGGGGATATTCTGCTCCCACCCGATACCCCCGCGGCCCACGTCATAGGCGTAAGCATCCTGCGTGAGAGTAAGCGTCACAACGGTGTCCTTCCCGTCCTGGGCAATGGCGGCGTCCCGGATGAAGCGGTTGCCCGCGCCCAGGTTGCCCGCAGGGAAGGAATAGGGGTAGAGACCGAGATAGGGCGAGGTCGCCCCGGCCCACTGGGCGATCTCATCATCGGTAACGCCGCCGCTCTCCAGGGCTGTGCTATAAAAGCGAATGGTAAACTTCCGGGTCTCCGGGTCAAAGCTGCAGTCACTGTTGGGCGTAGAGATCGCCGCTGGGAAAAACGACGTGAACCGCTCCATGGTGTTACCCGATGGGATGAAGGAGAAAGAGACGTCGTCCACGCCGATGCGGGCGTCGTAAACCTGCTCATAGCGGGCCACGAGATCGCCGCTTGGGGTGAGGTAGCCGTCTTTGGAGGGGTCGCCGGCAATCAAGTCCGTTTTCCCATTCAGCACACGCCAGCCGCCGTGGGGCGTCACATCAGAACATATGATAGACTTGCTTTGGACGTACCCCTCTGTCAGCCATCCTTTGCTGTCCACTGTCACGAAGGCGTGATAGACGCGGGGGATTGTGAGGTAGTGCTCCTGTATGGCCTTTCCTGTGGTTCTAATCTCGACGCTGCCGGGGGAGAGGATGTGGTAGCGATCGATCTCCCATCCTGTAATGTCCCGGGTCAGCCACACCTTCTCTCCGGTCTCCCCAAATACCCAGTAGAGGTCGCGCCAGCCGCTGTTGTCGTTCCAGCTCGTGACCTCAGCCAGATAGTCCCCCTCGCAGGGAGTGAGCTTAATCACGCGAAACTCCCCGTCCTGTTCGAAGAGCGCCCTCACCGCCGACTCATCCAGAGGCTCGGAGCTGGGCGTGGGCATAGGCGTCTGAAGCGATGCCGACGCCGTGGGCGTGGCCGCGGGGCTCTCCCCCGGCGGGGTTGCTTCGCAGGCCGCCAGGGTGACGGCCAGAAAAAGGATACAAAGCACACCTGAAAAGCTGAGTTTCATCCATAATCGCCTTCCTTCCCGCACAGTTTATCACGGCCCGGAGCGGAAGAAGTTACAGCGGCTTTACAGAATGGAAACAAAGGGTAACGCCCGCTGTTTACAGGCCGCTTCTGTGTACAGCGGGGGCATCCCGCATCGGCGTCAAAAGGATTTTGCCTTCTTCAAAGTCAATTTTGAGTAAGGCGCCCTCTTTCAGGTGCAGAGCCGCCCGCACCTCTTTGGGAATCAGAATTCGCCCCAGTTCGTCTAGTTTCCTCTCGAATTTAATTTCCATACCGCAATATCCTTCCTTTTTTGGTTTTTTATGTAGCTATTTGTATTATAAGTAATTTTATGTAATCTGTCAACTATAAAATTACTGTATTAGTAATTTTATTACGAATTAAAGATAATGAGAACGGGAAGTGATATGTTCATACAAAAGCAGAGGGAAGGACAGCAATATGATTCGTGTTTTGCTCTCCCGAAAATTAGGAGAATTGCGTTGGACACAGGCGGATCTGGCACGGAAAACGGGGATTCGTCCCGCTACCATCAATGATTTGTACCATGAGATGGCGGAGCGCGTCAGCCTGGAGCAGCTGGATAAAATCTGCGAAGCTCTGGACTGCGACCTGTCGGAAATCCTTCAATATACCCCCAACAAAAAATAGAGCCGGGACGCAAGACGCGTCCCGGCTCTTATATTCTGACGCCCACGGGGAAACGGCGGCGGGGGCCGGCCCCGGTCCTACAACCGAGCCCCGCTCCGGGCGCGGACCGTATTCATCCGTTCCACCATGACGAACATGAGGACCACAAAAACCACCAGATAGAACGGGTAGAGACCCAGATTCACACGCTGGGCGAGGAGACCGAAGACCGGCGGCATGAAGGTGCTGCCGACATAAGCGCAGGCCATCTGCAGTCCCATGATGGACTGGGAGCTGCCCACGCCGAAATTCTCGGGGGTCTCATGGAGAAGGCTGGGGTAGATGGGCGCGCAGCCGAATCCAATCAGAGCAAGCCCCGCCAGAGTGACCCCGCCGGTCAGCGGGAGGAGAAGGAGCACGACGCCCAGGAGAGCGACGGCCTGGCCGCAGCGCACCATCGTTTTGTCGCCAAGGCGGTCGGTGATAAAGCCGCAGAGAAACCGGCCCGCCGTGATGCCCAGATAGAAGAGGGAAGCCCACTTCGCCGCCGTCTCTGCACCAAGACCCTTGTGGAGGGCCAGATAGCTGCTGGCCCAGAGGCCGGTGGTGGTCTCCAGCGCGCAGTAACAGAAAAAGGCCGTCAAGATGGCCTTCGCGCCGGGCAGACCGAGGACCTGCCCCATGCTCAGGGCGGAATGGGACTCCTCCTGTTTCCCGCCCGGGGCCTCCTTTGCCCGCCACATGGGCATAGTGAGGAAAAGACAGGCCACCAGGACGACCTGTATCAGCCCAATGGTCAGATAGCCCGCATTCCACCGCAGCCCGTTGGTCAGACACAGGCCCATAATGTATGGCCCCATCGTGGCGCCGATACCCCAGAAGCAGTGGAGCCAGCTCATGTGCCGGGATTTGTAGTGCAGGGCCACAAAGTTGTTTAGGGCCGTATCCACGCTCCCGGCCCCCAGCCCGTAGGGGATGGCCCACACACAGAGCTGCCAGAAAGAGTGGGAGAGGGAAAAGCCCAGCAGGGCGACTGCGGTCATGGCCACGCTGACGGCAGTGACCAGCCCGGTGCCGAATTTTCGAATCAACCTGCCGCTGAGCAGGCTGGACAAGATGGTGCCCCCGGCGATAATCATGCTGATGAGTCCCGCGTAGGACACCGCCACACCCAGCTCTCCGTACATGGACGGCCATGCCGAGCCCAGCAGAGAGTCGGGCAGGCCCAGGCTGATGAAGGCGATATAGATGACGGCGAGCAGTAGCTGTACCATGGTTTCCTCCCCATTGATTTGGATCAGCAGCCTCAAAAAATCGGCCCCGCCACCCGGCGAGGCCGATTTCTAATGATATCACTTAGAAATATTTCTTCACACCGTCGGGGGCAAGGGAGCTGTCCGAGCTGATGGTGACGGTGAACTTGAGATTGTTCTTCTCGCTGAACGAGCTGAGCCAGTCCAGGAAATTCTCCACCGCGGGGTCGCCGGGATCGGAGGGAACGATTTTGGTCAGGCTGTCGATAAACACATGGGACAGGTCGAAGTTGCTGGCGTACAGGCCGCTGATAAAGCCGCGCAGGAAATCGTAGTTGGGCATATCGTATTGGCTGGATTCGATCAGCCGAATTTTATAATGAATGTCATAAGTCAGCTTAGGGCCGCGTTCAATGCAGACCACGTTGCCATTCTCGCTATGGACAGCGGAATTAATGAGCTCGATCATCTGCTTGGTCTTACCGGTACCCTTGACCCCCATGATCACTCTCACCATAGTAAATCAACTCCTTCATTGTCCGCCGGAACATCCCCGGCTTGTGCGTATATGTTACCATTTCTCCGCCGGAATTGCAACCGATTTAAACAAGTTCACTAAAAATTCATAATGAAATTATTAACGATTCGGGCAATTTTGAAACAGGGAAACAGGAGCCGCTTCTCCGCTTACATCCGCGGCGGCCTGGGCAAGCCCGGACTTAAGCGGGTTTACAGCCGCTTCTCCAGCTCCGCCTTTTTCTCTTCATAGCCGGGCTTGTGCCCCACAAGGCTTTGCCTTGCGGGGGCCCCAAGTTTTTATCTGCCTGGGTGAAGTGAATTCACCCAGGCAGCAAGATTTTGCCGGGCAAAACGCTTGTGACGCCGCATCCGCGGCGGCCTGGGCAAGCCTGGGCTTAAGCGGGTTTACAGCCGCTTCTCCAGCTCCGTCTTTTTCTCTTCATAGCCGGGCTTGCCCAGGAGGGCGTACATGTTGACCTTGTAATCCTCCACACCGGGCTGGTTGAAGGGGTTGACCTTCAGCAGGTGGCCGGACAGGCCGCAGGCGTACTCGAAGAAATAGATGAGCTGCCCGGCCGCCCTGGCGCAGCGCCTGGAGACGGTGACGGTCAGGTTGGGTACGCCGCCGTCCACATGGGCCAGAGTGACAGCCTGGAACGCCCGGTCGTTGACGAAGGAGAGCGTCTGCCCCGAGAGAAAGTTGAGGCCGTCCACATTGGCGGGGTCGTTGGGGATGGAGATGGTCCCGTCGCTCTCGGCAAAGCGCACCACGGTCTCGAAGAGGTGGCGCTCGCCCTGCTGGATATACTGGCCCATGGAGTGGAGGTCGGCGGTGAACTCCACGCTGGCGGGGAAGATGCCCTTGTTCTCCTTGCCCTCGCTCTCGCCGTAGAGCTGCTTCCACCACTCGGCAAAGAAACGGAAGGAGGGCTCGTAGCAGGCCAGAATCTCAACCTTCTTGCCCAGGTCGTAGAGCCCGTTCCGGGCGGCGGCGTACTGCCAGGCGGGATTTTCCGGGCCGGGGACGGCCAGCGCCTCCATAGCCTCGGCAGCGCCCTCCATAAGGCCGTCGATGTCGATGCCGGCCACGGCGATGGGGAGCAGCCCCACGGCGGTGAGCACGCTGTACCGCCCGCCAATGTTGTCGGGTACTACAAATTCCTCATACCCCTCGGTGTCGGCCAGGCCCTTGAGGGCGCCCCGGGCAACGTCGGTGGTGGCGTAAATGCGCCTGCGGGCCTCTTCCTTGCCGTACTTCTCCTCCAGCAGGTTTTTGAAGATTCGGAAGGCCACGGCGGGCTCGGTGGTGGTGCCCGATTTGGAGATGACGTTAACGGAGAAGTCTTTGTCCTTTACAAGCTCGATGGTCTCAAGGACGGCGTCGGTGGAGAGACCGTTGCCCGCGAAATAGATGGCGGGAGTGCCCTTACGGGTGAGGTTGTAGTTAGAGCCGCCCAGCAGCTCGATTACGGCCCGGGCGCCCAGGTAGGACCCGCCGATGCCGATGACCACCAACGCCTCGGAGTCGCTCTGGATGCGCTTGGCGGCGGCGTGGATGCGCCGGTACTCGTCTTTGTCGTAGTGCGCGGGCAGACCGACCCAGCCCAGAAAGTCGCTGCCGGGGCCCCGGCCCTCCCGCAGCATGGCGTGGGCCTCGGTCAGGTCGGCCTCCCGGCCGGAAAACCAGTCGGCGGGCAGAAAGGGGAGAGAGCTATTGACGTCTACTTTTGTCATAGAGGCGTATCTCCTTCTTGTGAATAATTCGTTTGCATGGAAAAAGTATACACCAAACAGAGGGATATTTATATAGAAAAATCAACTGAAAATAGATAGAAAAAGGGCCGCGCCTTTTTGCGCGGCCCCATAAGGACATGCCCTACCGGCTTTTCAGCTTTTGGTTGACCGCTCTCACCTTTCTGCGCATCGCGGCGGCGATGGAGAGCCAGATGACCAGATAGATGGCCGCGAAAATGCCAAAATAGCTCAGAAGTCCGCCGGGAATATACTCTGTCCATTGGCAGATCCAGGCCACGGGGAGGGTGCCCAGGGAGATCAGGGAGAAGTGGCACACGGTCTGGGCGGCCAGGCTCCACCGCTCCAGCTGCCAGAGAGCAGAGGCGGCTGCGAAGTCAAAGCCCATCAGGGCGGTGAGAAGGAACTGCAGGGCCACCGCGCCGCTCTCGCTGCCCACTGCGTCTACAAAAGCGGGTATGACGGGGGAGTAGTGGCCGTCCCCCCATAGGAGGGAGGTAGTGATCGTGATGGCATAGGACAGGGTCACCATAAGCGGAATGCCGATGAGGCCGCGCAGCAGCGCCTTTTTCAGTGTCATAGCGGGACAGCTCCTTTCGAATTAAATGCCCAGATAAGACTTGATTTTTGCCATATACCGCCGAGACACAAAGACGGCGTCGCGGTTGTCCAGCCGCAGGCTCAGCGTGCCCGCCATGCTGAAGTCCAGACTTTTCACATGGTCGAAGTTGACGATCTCTCCGTGGGAGACGCGCAGGAAGGAGGAGCCAGACAGGCGGTCTTCCAGCTCATAAAGCCGCAGCTTTAATGACAGCGTGGCGTCCTCCGTCCGGGCCTGGACGGTCTGGCCCTCCGCCCAGATACGCCGGATCTGCTTGGGGTCCAGGAGAAATACCTCGCCATCCCTCCAGCCGGGCAAAAAACGCAGCTCCCCGGCGGAGAGACGGCGGGCCAGGTCCGCCACCGCGGCGGTCATCTCGCCTGTGAGGATAATGACCTTGGGCTCACTCCTGCCTGGCTCCAGATTGATTTCAACATCCATAAGCATTCTCCTCTCGATGGCACAAGGATAGCACGGGCCGCGCGGCGTGTCGAGGAATTTCCGATAAGTGGTCGTGAATGGCGCACAGACGGAAAAAGTAAGGGCCGCCCGGAAGGGAGGCCCTTGTAAATACTAATTCTTCAGGCTCTGTAACGGCGCGGGGATACGCCCGCCGCGGGCAATAAAGTCGGCGCTGGATTCCTGATGGACCGGCATGACGGGGGCCGAGCCGAACAGCCCTCCAAACTCCACCTCGTCCCCCACGGTAAGGCCGGGGGCGGGGATGATGCGCACGGCGGTGGTCTTGGAGTTGACCATGCCGATGGCGGCCTCGTCTGCGATGATGGCCGAGATGGTATCGGCGCTGGTGTCACCGGGGACGGCGATCATGTCTAGGCCCACCGAGCAGACGCAGGTCATGGCCTCCAGCTTGTCCAGGGTGAGTACACCGCTCCGGGCGGCGGCGATCATGCCCTCGTCCTCACTGACCGGGATAAACGCGCCGCTGAGCCCGCCCACGTGGGAGGAGGCCATGACGCCCCCCTTTTTTACCGCGTCGTTCAGGAGGGCCAGGGCGGCGGTGGTGCCGTGGGTGCCGCAGACCTCCAGGCCCATCTCCTCCAAAATGCGGGCCACGCTGTCCCCCACGGCGGGGGTGGGGGCCAGAGAGAGGTCTACGATGCCGAAGGGCACGTCCAGACGGCGGGAGGCCTCCCGGGCCACCAGCTGGCCCATGCGGGTCACCTGAAAGGCGGTCCTCTTAATGGTCTCGGCCACCACGTCGAAGGGCTGACCCTTGACCGCCGTGAGGGCGGCGTGGACCACGCCGGGGCCGGACACCCCCACGTTAATGACGCAGTCCCCCTCGCCCACACCGTGGAAGGCCCCCGCCATAAAGGGGTTGTCCTCCACCGCGTTGCAGAAGACCACCAGCTTGGAACAGCCGTCCCCGCCCCGCTGGGCGGTGCGGGCGGCCAGCTCCTTGATGACGCGGCCCAGCTGGGCCACCGCGTCCATATTGATGCCCGCCCGGGTGGAGCCTACGTTGACCGAGGAGCAGACCCGCTCCGTGACCGCCATGGCCTCGGGTATGGAGGCGATGAGGTGCCGGTCGGCATCGGTAAAGCCCTTCTGCACCAGCGCGGAGAACCCGCCGATGAAGTTGACCCCCACGGCCTTGGCCGCCGCGTCCATAGCCTGGGCGAAGGGGACATAGCTCTCGCAGGCGGAGGCCCCCGCCACCAGAGCGATGGGGGTGACCGAGATGCGCTTGTTTACAATGGGGATGCCGAACTCCCGCTCGATGTCCTCGCCCACACGGACGAGACGGGCGGCCCGGCGGGTGATCTTGTCATAAATCTTTTCGCAGGCGCGCGCCGGGTCGGCGTCGCAGCAGTCCAGGAGGGAGATCCCCATGGTGATGGTGCGCACGTCCAGATGCTGGCGGTCGATCATGTCCAGCGTGTCGAAAATCTCTTTGCTGTTCAACATGGCGGCGCCCCCTTAAATCCGGTGCATGGCGACGAAGAGATCCTCGCGCTGGGCGTGAATGGACAGGCCCAGCTTGGTGCCCGCCTCCTCCAGCGCCACCACCAGATCGGCAAAGGGGATATCGGCCTTTTCCACATCCACCAGCATGGTCATGGTGAAGTATCCCTGGAGGATGGTCTGGCTGATGTCGAGTACGTTGACGTTGTGCAGGGTCAGCAGAGTACAGACGGTGGCGATGATACCCACCTGATCCTTGCCGTTGACGGTGACGATGGCGCGCATGAAATCAAATCCCTTCTCTATTGCAGTTCATCCAAGGTCAGCCCGAAGGCGGGCAGAAAATGCTCCATAAAGTAGTCCACCTCAGGCAGGCCCATGGCGTCCACGGCGGCGCGGGTCTGGTCGGCGGCCAGCTGAAACTCCCGGTTCCCGGCCTTCAGCTCCTCAAGACATTTGATGTGGGCCGAGAGCTTGTCGGCCGCCTTCACCAGCACGCGCGTGGTCTCGTCATAGCGCTCGCGGAGAATGGGGGAATACGCGCCGCGCAGGGCCTCGGGCAGCATACCCAGCATCCGGTCGGCGGCGACGTGCTCCACCTCCCGGTAGGCGGTGCGGAGCTCGGGGGTGAAGTACTTTACTGGGGTGGGCAGGTCGCCGGTGAAAATCTCCGACGCGTCATGGAAGAGGGCCGCGGTGGCGGCCCCCTCGGGGTCCGCGCTCAGATGCAGCACATCCCGCCGGATGACGGCCAGGGCGTGCGCCAGCACGGCCACCATGTGGGAATGCTCCTGGATGTTCTCCCGCTCGGTGTTGCGCATCAGTCCCCAGCGGCTGATATAGCGCATTCGGGAGATAAAGGCAAAAAAGCTGTACACCATGGGCGGCCCCCTCTTTTTATAAAAGGCGGAGTCCCCGCCGGGGGCTCCGCCGCTGGTGGCGCAAGTCTTTTTACTTGTCTGCGACGACGGAGGTGGCGATCTGGGACTGGAAGGCGGCGCATTCCTCGTCGGTGCCGTGGAACTCCACCTGGACGGGCTTCTGCAGATCCAGGGAGAAGAGACCCATGATGCTCTTGGCGTCGATGATATAACGGCCCGAAAGCACATCGATCTCGCAGGCGCAGCTGGTGGCGGCGTCCACAAAGCGTTTCACGTCGGGGATAGAGGAGAGGGTGACAAAAAAGGTGTGCATAAGGGTTACCTCCATGTTTTGGTCTGTACAACTGACCGTTTCATTGGTAGAATAGGGACGATATCTTAATATTATACCACTGCGGGGGAAAATTACAACGGTGAAAAGCCACCGAAATTCAACGTCATTTGTGAGGAAACGCTATGCGCATTGCGATATACACGCTGGGCTGTAAGGTCAACCAGTACGAGACACAGGCCCTGGAGACCGAGCTGGTCAGGCGGGGCCACGCGCTGGTCCCCTTCGAGGGGGAGGCCGGGGCCTACATCATCAACACCTGCACCGTCACGGCGGTGAGCGATAAGAAGTCCCGCGCCATGATCCGCCGGGCCAGAAAGAACAGCCCCGCCGCCGTGGTGGCCGTCTGCGGCTGCTACGCGCAGACCGACCCGGAAGCGGTGGCCGCTCTGGGGGTGGACCTGGTCATGGGGACGGCTGACCGCATGGCCTTTCTGGACGAGGTGGAAAGGCTGGCCGTACAGCGGACCGCCGCCCCGGAGGTGCGGGTGGACAACAGCATGGCCCGCCGCTCCTTCGAGCATTTGAGCGCCGGGGGGCTGGAGGGCCGCACCCGGGCCATGCTCAAGGTGGAGGACGGCTGCGTCAACTTCTGCTCCTACTGCATCATCCCCTACGCCAGAGGGCCGGTGCGCTCTCTCCCCCTGGAGGATGCGGTGTGTGAAACAAAACGGCTTGTCAAAAACGGCTACCGTGAGATCGTCCTCACCGGCATCGAGATCTCCTCCTGGGGGCAGGATCTGCGAAACGGGATGGGGCTGATCGAGCTCATCGAGGCGGTCTGTGCCGCCGCGCCCGACCTGCGCATCCGGCTGGGCAGCCTGGAGCCGCGCACCATCACAGAGGACTTTTGCCGCCGCGCGGCGGCACTGCCCAATCTCTGCCCCCATTTCCACCTGTCCATGCAGAGCGGGAGCGACGCTGTTTTAAGGCGGATGAACCGAAAATACGATACCGGCCGGTATTATGAGAGCGTCAGATTACTCCGCGCATACTACACGGACCCCGCCATCACCACCGACCTGATCGTGGGGTTTCCCGGCGAGACCGATGAGGAGTTTGACGAA
The DNA here is from genome assembly GCA_047637855.1 of Pseudoflavonifractor sp. Taxonomy (GTDB): domain Bacteria; phylum Bacillota; class Clostridia; order Oscillospirales; family Oscillospiraceae; genus Pseudoflavonifractor. Next base: position 11,178 of record JBLJBF010000093.1, read on the forward strand.
ACCCTGGCCTTTATAGAGAAATGCGCCTTTTCCTCCATGCACATCTTCCCGTACTCCCGCCGGACGGGGACCCCCGCGGCCGAGATGGAGAAGCAGGCCCCCAATGGCGTCAAGGAGGCCCGCGCCCGTGCAGCCGGGCTGCTGGCGGCCCGGCTTGAGGCGGAGTACCTGGGCCGCCGGGTGGGCGAGGTGCTGCCCGTCCTCTTCGAGGAGGAGAAGGGCGGGCTGCACCTCCAAGAGACAGAACCGCCGACGGCTGTGCTCTGGCGGGGCCACGCGCCCAGCTACGTGGCGGTCTACGTCGTAGGGGAGGACCTGCATAATGTCCAAAGGGATGTAAAGGTGACGGGTTTACACGCCGACGGGCTGATCGGAACGCTGATCTAAGCAAAAGGGCGGACCGCCCAAAGGCGGTCCGCCGCAGATTGTCGATAACCCCCCAGCCTGAAGGAATCGGAGGGAGGGATAGTGTGAAAGGGAACCGTCAGGGT
>JBLJBF010000094.1:0-9003 GCA_047637855.1 Pseudoflavonifractor sp.
CGGATTATCGGCCACAGCCAGAGCGGCGGCGTGAGCAAATTTGTTGGAGGAGCCCACCACGAAGCGGTCGAAGGTGTACTCCTCGGTGCCCGGCATGAAGGACGCGTCGGGGACCCGGGTGGAAAAGCGCTCCAGCTCACCCTCTCCCAGCACCAGCACCTCAAAATCGGCAGAGAAGAGCTCGTGAAGCGCCTTTTTCACAGCGGGCAGATAGCGTTTGAGGATGATGTCCCGCTTAAAGTTGGTGGGGGTGTGGAGGACGAAGCGGTCTTCCTCCAGGGCCACGGCCACCGCGTCGTCAAACCAGGTGTTGATGGTGGTGGCCGTCATGTCATTCTCCATGAGGGAGAGAATTTTTGTCCATATATCAGCAGGTGAATTCAAGGATGTATCTCCCTTCTGCTTACCCATTGCAGACTTGAAAATTTTTATATAACTGAGCCTAATTTCAGACCCAGATGTGCCATATTTTCTCTGCTAAGGGTATAAAATTACACGTTATCCATTATACCAAAAAACCTTGTCCGGGGCAATGTTTTTTGCCCTATACCTTTATAAATAAATAAGTATATTTGTGTGTGTCAAAAATGGGGGTACAAGATGTGGTGTTTTGAGAAAAAAGGATGAAAAACTTATCAAAAATTAAGGTTGACAGCCCTTTTATTCATCCTGTATAATACCATTTGCGCTTATAGATATATTTCGTGTAAAGGCGTAATGGTTGTCAACCGCGGCTGAAAGTCTCAGCCGTTGTGGTGGGCGGGCCTTTTCAGGAGGGCCGCCGGAAGAACGAACAGGAGGTGTACTGTAATGGTTCGTACCTATCAGCCCAAGAAGCGTCAGCGCTCCAAGGAGCACGGGTTCCGCAAGAGAATGCGCACTGCCAATGGCCGCAAGGTCCTGGCCCGCCGCCGTGCGAAGGGCCGCGTCCGCCTCACCCACTAAGATGGAACGGGCAAACGAAATAGGGCTTTTTTAGGGGCGGTGGATTTCTACCGCCCCTGCGTTGCAATACGCAGAAGCGCGACAGAGAAGCGGTGAGCCGCCGAGCAGGGGAGCTTGGACCGGAGCGCCCGACAAAGCCCGTGCACATCCTGAAAATCCCCTCATTGGAGTATCACCATGGAGCATACGGTCTCTCTCAAACTGAATCACGAGTTCCGTCGGCTCTACGCCAAGGGGAAGAGCGCCGCAGCCCCTACGCTGGCCCTCTACTGCCGGAAAAACCGGTGCGGGCATACCCGCCTTGGACTGACCGTGGGGGTTAAGCTGGGCCACGCCGTGGTGCGCAACCGGGTTCGCCGCCGCATGAAGGAGGCCTACCGCACCAACGAGGGCCGGTTTCTACCGGGGTACGACATCGTAGTGGTAGGCCGCACCCGCGCTGTCCACGCGACCTACCGGGAGATCGAGCGCCATCTCCTCCGGACGGCGGACAAGCTGGGCCTTTTGGTAAAACAGGAGGGCGGGCGATGAAAAAGCTCCTGCTTCTCCTCATCCGGGGCTACCGGCGGTATATCTCCCCTCAGCGTCCGCCCTCCTGCCGCTTTATTCCCACCTGCTCGGCCTATGCGTTGGAGGCGGTGGAGAAGTACGGCGCGGTCAAGGGCGGGTGGCTTGCCTGTAAGCGGATTTTGAAATGTCAGCCCTTCCACCGTCAGAAGTCCATCGAGTACGACCCCGTCCCCTGAAGAGAGGGACAGGCCCCTTTTATTCAAAAAGCCCCTTATTATGTGTTCGGAGGCAAGATTCATGGGTTTTATGCAAATTATTTTGACCCCATTTTCCTGGCTGATCACGCTCTTTAACGACCTCTTCGGCAACTACGGCGCGGCGCTCATCCTCTTCGCCTTTTTGGTGAAGCTCATCCTCTTCCCCCTGTCCATCAAAGGCAAGAAGAGTATGATTCAGACGACCGCCATCTCGGCCAAGGTGAATAAGCTCCAGAAGATGTACGGCACCAACAAGGAGAAGTACAATCTGGAGGTACAAAAGCTCTACGAGAAGGAAAAGGTGAACCCCATGGGCGGCTGCCTGTGGAGTATGCTGCCCCTCTTCATTCTTCTGCCCCTGTACTACATCGTCCGTGAGCCGCTGACCTATATGATGGGCCTCACGGCCGACCATATCACGGCCCTTCTGGGTGCGCTTCCCGAGGCCGTGAAGCAGACCGGCCCCTACTATCAGCTTACCGCCGCCGACCTGCTGTCCCGCAACTTTAACAGCGTGGTGAACAGCCCCGCTGTGGCCGCGTTTAAGGACAGCCTGCTGAAGATCAACTTCAGCTTCCTGGGGGTCAACCTGGCCAGCACCCCCAACTGGAAGTTCTGGACCGACGGGATCAGCTGGTCCAGCGTGGGGCTGGCTCTCCTGCCCGTCATCTCGGCGGGCACCAGCTTCCTCTTCTCCTTCATTTCGATGAAGACCAACGCCATCAATCAGCAGAGCGCTCAGACCTCTAACTCCACCACCAAGAGCATGATGCTCATGAGCCCCGTCATCTCCCTGTGGATCGGCTTTGCCATGCCGGCCTCCATGTCGATCTACTGGATTGCCCAAAACCTCTTCTCTATAGCCCAGGAGTACCTGGCCGGCCACATTCTCAAAAACGACTATGAGAAGGCCGCCGAGGAGGCCAAGCGCCACGAGGAGGAGGAGAAGGAGGAGGAGAAGCGCCAGCGGGAGATCGAACGGGCCGAGCGGGCCAAGCGCATCGAGGAGTCCAAGAACAAGAAAAAGGACGTTAAGCGGGACAGCGAGGAAAAGATCCCCGCCTCGGTCAAGGAGGCCAGCCGCGTGGGTATCCGCACCTACGCCCGCGGCCGCGCGTACGACCCCAATCGGTTTAACCCCGCCGCGCCCGCCGCCGCCGCGCCTGAGACCCAGGAGCCCGAGGGGGAGTAAGGCCCTCACTCTGGATGAAAGGAAGGACCATTTCTTATGGAGAAATATCTTGAAATGACCGGCCGCAACGAGGAGCTGGCTATCGAGGCCGCCCTTCAAAAGCTGGGGCTGGATCGTGACGACGTGTCGGTGGAGATTTTGGAGCGCCCCAAGTCCGGCTTTCTGGGCATCGGCGGCTCCCCGGCCAAGGTGAAGGTCACCTATCAGGCGCCTGACGCGCCTGTGGCACCGCCTCCGGCCCCCATCCGGGTGGAGAGGCCCCAGCCTAAGGCAGCCCCCGTAAAGGCTGAGAAAGCCGCGCCCGCGCCTGTTAAGGCGGCCGTCCCTGTGGCCGACGACGACGACCGGGCCGCCGGGATTGCCGAATTTCTCACTGGTCTCATGGCTCACATGGGTGTGGACGCCGTACCCCAGGTGGCTTTGGGGGAGGAGAACACCTATGAGGTGGAGCTGGTAGGTCAAAACCTGGGCGCGCTCATCGGCCGCCGGGGGGAGACCCTGGACGCCATCCAGCAGCTCACCAACTACTCGGTGAACCGGGACCGCGCCAAGCGGGTCCGGGTCCATGTGGACGCCGAGCACTACCGCGCCAAGCGGGAGGAGAGCTTGGTGCGGCTGGCCGAGAAGGTGGCCGGCAAGGTGGTCAAGTACCGCCGCAACGTCACGCTGGAGCCTATGAACGCCTATGAGCGCCACGTCATCCACACCGCCCTCCAGGAGAACCCGGCCGTGACCACCTACTCTATCGGCACAGAGCCCAACCGCCGCACCGTAGTGGCCTACGGCCAGGGCGAGCACCGCTGAATCATCAGAGAGAAGGCCTCCGCACCAACTGGTGCGGAGGCCTTTTTTAACGGCGGGACGTTCAAAGGCCGTCCCCTGTGCCGCTGTGTCACCGGTATTTCTTCTGCGTGCCCGGCTGCGTTACGAGCTCTGGGCCGGGCCGCCGGTTCCCTTGGGCTTGCGGCCCCAGCTGCGGTGGCGGCGGCGGGCGGTCGGTTTCTTTTCGGCCTTCTCGGCCGCTCCGCTCTCCTCGGCCTGAGGGGGCCGGGGGGCCTGCTTGGGCTTCTCCTGGAGGTGGGGCTTGTCCTGCTGGCCCTTCTCCTGCTTCTGCTTGGGCCGGTCGGCCTTGGGCTTCTCCTGCCGGGGGGGCGGCTGGGCTCCCCGGTTTTCCCGCCGCTCTCTGGGCCTTTCCTCCCGCTCTCTGGGCTTTTCCTCCCGAGGGGCGGGGGCTATGCCCAGGCCCGACAGGGCCGAGCCGATGCCGCTCTGAAGCTTCACCGCGGGGTCTACCGGGGGCGGAGTGACCTTGTGGAGCTTGGCCAGCTCTTCAGGGGGCGGGGTCACATAGTTCTCGGGCCGCTTGCCCTTCCCGTTGCGCACCACCCGCACCTCGCTGTTGTGGAAGGTGCGGGGCGCGTCGGGGGTGTTGTCCAGCCGGACCTTCACGGTTTCCCGCAGCAGGTTTACCTGGCTTACATTCCCCACCCCCTCGGGGGTCTCGACAAAGGACTCGGCCTTGGGCATACGCTTCACCGCGTCCTCATAGGCGTCCTGCTCGTACTTGAGACAGCACATCAGCCGCCCGCAGGTGCCCGATATCTTTACCGGGTTGAGGGAGAGGGACTGCGTTTTGGCCATTTTAATGGAGACGGGCTGGAAATCCTCCAGGAAGGTGGAGCAGCAGAAGGGCTTGCCGCAGATGCCCAGGCCGCCCAGCATCTTGGCCTCGTCCCGGACGCCGATCTGCCGCAGCTCAATCCGGCTGTGGAACATGGAGGCCAGGTCCTTCACCAGACCCCTGAAGTCCACCCGGCCCTCGCTGGTGAAAAAGAAGAGGATCTTGTTCCCGTCGAACCCGTACTCCACGTCTACCAGCTTCATCTCAAGCTTATGCTCGAGAATCTTCTCCTGGCAGGCCCTGAAGGCGGAGTCGGCCCGCTCCCGGTTGCGCTCCACCGTCTCCAGGTCACGCTCGGTGGCGATGCGGAGGACGGGGCGCAGGGGCTGTACCACGGCGGCATCCTCAACCATGGTGTTGCGCTGGGTACATTCGGCGTACTCCACCCCGCGGGAGGTCTCCAGGATAACGCCCTGGCCCTCCGCGATCTGGAGCCCGACCGGGTCGAAATAGTATTGCTTGCCCCCGCTCTTAAAGCGGGCGCCGATGATCTCTGTCATAAGAGATATCCTCCGAATTGATTAGATAGAGAGCGCGGCGCAGAGCCAGCCGGCGAGATGTCCGGTTCCGGCGTTGTAGGCGCAGGCGGCGCGCAGCTTGTCCATGGTCTCCACGGCGGCGAGGAGGGCGCGGGAGGTCAGCTTGTCCGCCGCCAGCTTTGCGGCGGCGAGCCGCTCCTGGTCCGGCTCCCCGGGGTCGGTCCCGGCATTCAGGACCAGCGCGTGGCGCAGGAGCAAAATGGTCTCCCCCAGCAGGGCCTCCACATCGGCGCGCTCCCACTTCTCCAGCGAGACCGAGAACTCCAGCAGGGCCAGTTCGTCCCCGCCGGCCAAAAGCCGCAGGAGCCTGACGGCGCCCTCCCGGACGGCGTCTCCCGCGGCCGCGCCCTCCAGCTCGGCTACCGCCCGGCCCAGCACCCCTTCACAGCGCTGGGCGGCGGCGGCAATGGCCTGGGAAGGCCGGTCGGGATACCGGGCGCGCAGATACCCCTCCGCCTCGGCCGCCGTGACAGGGGAGAGGGTGAGGGTCTCGCACCGGGAACGCACTGTGGGCAGCAGGGCAGCGGCGTTATCGGTGAGCAGGAGAAAGGCGGCGTAGGCCGGCCCTTCCTCCAACAGCTTGAGCATGGCGTTCTGTCCGCTGGCGTTCATAGTCTGGGCGTTCTCCAGCAGGTAAACCTTGCGGGAGGCCTCGTTGGGGCGGATGTACGCGTCGGACCGCAGGGCCCGGACCTGGGCTACGCTGATGTCCTTTCCGTCGCCGCCGATCCGAATCACGTCGGGGTGAATGTCCCGCAGCACCTTGCGGCAGTGCGGGCAGGAGCCGCAAGGCTTTTCCCCGCCGTGCTCCGCAGGTCTTGCAAAGGCGCCGTTACCCCCCCTGTCCGGCGGGGAGGACGCGTCCCCCTCGCAAATCAGGGCAGCCGCCAGCAGCCGGGCCAGCGTGTGCTTCCCCGTCCCCGCGGACCCGGCCAGGATGTACGCATGAGACAGGCCCCGCCCCGCGCCCTCTGCCGAGAGCTGCCGCTTGAGCGGGGTGTTGCCCGCGAGCTGGGAGAGCTCCATCAGACGTGCTCGAACCGCTCGATGTCCACCACGAAGATGGTGGCGCCGCCTACGACGACCTCCACGGGCATACTGGGGTAGTACCCGTAGCTCATCTCGGTGGTGGTGGGGATCATCTGCTTGCGGGAGTGGGACTCCTCTTTGATAATGTCGATGACGCTCTGGACCTTCTCCTCGTCCACACCCACGAGAATGGTGGTGTTTCCCGACATCAGGAAGCCGCCGGTGGTGGCCAGCTTGGTAGAGGAAAAGCCCTTTTTGGTGAGGGCCTGGCTCACGGCGGAGGCGTCGTCATGGTTGACGATGGCAAGAACCAATTTCATTTCGAATCCCTCCTTTGGGACGGTTTCCGCCCATGACAGGGCTTATAAGGCAACAACTTGCACCTCTTGTTCCATATTATAACCTATCCCGGTCAAATATGCGAGATGTTTTTTCCCGATCCGCTCCCCCGGGGCCACCACGGGTACGCCGGGGGGATAGGGGGCGACCTGGCAGGCGGCAACGCGCCCCTCGGCGCGCTTCAGCAGTACCGTCTCCCCGGCGGCAAACCGGGACGCCCTGGGTGAGAGGACCACCTCGGGCGGCGGCGGGAGCGGCCCCATGAGCACGTCGGGCGCAGTCTCCGCGCCAAGCTCCCGCAGCGCCCGCTCCAGCCGCGCGAAATCCCGCGCTCCGTCGGCGCAGGTGAAGAGAAAAACCACGTGACCGCGGTCGGCCATTTCCGGGTAGACCCCCCGGGCCTCCAGCTTCCCGCTCAGGGCAAACCCATCCCCCGTTTTGAGGACAAACCTGGCCTCATCCAGCGGAGCGTCCTCCTCCGAGAGGGAGGGGAAGGCCATGCGCAGCCGGGCCGCTCTGGCGCAGACCGCCTGATAGGCCGAGCGCCCCTCGTCCTCCATCCAGGCCCTGGCCCCGTCCAGAGAGGCCATCAGCAGATAGGAGGGACTGGAGCTGCCGTACAGGCTGCCCGCCTGCCGCAGCGCGGCGTGGGAGAACCCAGCCCCGGCAAAGAGGAGGGCGCTCTGGCCCAGAGCGGGCAAGGTCTTGTGGGCCGAGGTCACCACCAGGTCGGCGGCGGCGCAGCCCCCATTTCCCAGGAAGGGCAGATGGGCCCCGTGGGCGGCGTCCACCACCAATTTTCCACCATGGGCGTGTACCACGGCGGCGAGAGCCGAAATATCCGATAGCACTCCGTAATATGTTGGGGAGACAATACAGACTGTTTTTATCTCCGGGTGGTCTTTCAGGCAGTTGTCCACAGTCTGGGGAGCGATCGGGCCATAGACCCCGGCGCCATCCAGCCAGGGCCGACCGAGGTAGATGGGGGACAGGTCCAGCAAAGCGAGCGCGTTGTAGGCCGAGCGGTGGCTGCTCCGGTCCAGCAGAACGGAGGACCCGGTCCCGGCGGCCAAGGTCAGGGCTGTCAGCATTCCCTGGGTGCTCCCCCCGGTGAGGAAGAGGCACTCCTCCATCCCGAAGGCGGCGGCCCACAGGGCCTCGGCGGCTCGGATAGGCCCGTCGCCCGAGAAGAGGTCCCCCGTAGGGGTCAGCTCGGTAAAGTCCAGCGCGGCGGAGGGAGAGAGCTCGGGCAGAGGGAGAGCCCGCCCCTTGTGCCCCGGCACATGGAGCCGCAGGGGGTTTTCCCCGGCGAAGGCCCGCAGCGCGTCATAGAGCGGCGTCGGCCCCATAGTTCTCACCTCCAAAGCGTTGTTTTCTCCAGTGTATCAGGAAACCCCGGCGGGGGCAAGCCCCGCCGGCCTGTCAAAAAGACTGCTTGACAGCCGCAGGGGCCGCCCTTCCGGGCGGCCCCCTAATGCTGCTGTTACCCCTCGTCCTCGTTTCTGGTGCACTGGATGCTCAGCTCATCCAGCTGCTTGTCGGTGACCACACCGGGGGCGCCCATCATCAGGTCCTGGGCGTTTTTGTTCATGGGGAAGGGGATGATCTCCCGGATGGAGTCCTCGCCCGCCAGGAGCATGACCATGCGGTCCACGCCGGGGGCGATGCCCGCGTGGGGGGGCGCGCCGTAGGTGAAGGCGTGATACATGGCGGGGAACTTGCTCTTCACGTCCTCCTCGCCCAGGCGGACGAGCTTGAAGGCCTCCAGCATGATCTCGGGATCGTGGTTACGCACCGCGCCGGAGGAGAGCTCCACCCCGTTGCACACCAGGTCGTACTGGTAGGCGGTGATGCTCAGGGGGTCCACCTCACCGGCGGCGGCTTTTTTTAGGACCTCCATCCCGCCGCCCGGCATGGAGAAGGGGTTGTGACAGAACTCCAGTTCGCCGCTTTCCTCGCCCATCTCATACATGGGGAAGTCTACGATCCAGCAGAACTCATACCGCTCCTTGTCCATATGCTCGGGGCAAAGGGCGGCGGCCTGCTTGATAAAAACGCCAGCCGTCTTCTGGGCGGCGAGGAGCTTACCCGCGGTCAAGCCCACGAGGGTATTGGGAGTAAGGCCCAGAGCGGCGACCACCGCGTCCTTGCGCTCCTGGAGGAACTTACTCACACCGCCCACCAGCTCGCCCTTCTCGTCCAGGCGCAGCCAGTAGACCTTCTGCCCGGCCTGGACCTCCACGTCGGCGCAGAGCTGGTCGATCTGCTTGCGGGTGAGAGCGCAGCCGCTCACAGGCACAGCCTTGACGGTGTTTCCGGCAAAGGGCTCGAAGCCGCAGTCCGTCACCAGCCCCGTCACGTCATGCACCGTGAGGTCGATGCGTAGGTCGGGCTTGTCCGAGCCGTACTTCTCCATGGCGTCCACATAGGTGACCCGCTGGAAGGGGGCGGAGGAGGCAATATCATATTTGCCGTACTTGGCAAAGACGGGGGGAAGCACATCCTCCAGCA
>JBLJBF010000095.1:0-12595 GCA_047637855.1 Pseudoflavonifractor sp.
GAGGTCTACTACGGCCTCTCGGGGCAGGGCCTGATGATGATGGAGACCCCCGAGGGCGAGGTGGAGTGCCTGGAAATACGCCCTGGCAGCGCCCTCTACGTCCCCGGCCGCTGGGCACACCGCAGCATCAACACCGGCAGCAAGCCCCTGGTCATGCTTTTTGTCTACCGCTCCGACGCGGGCCACGACTACGGCACCATCGAGAGCAAGGGCTACCGCAAGCTGGTGGTGGACCGCGGCGGCGTCCCCACCCAAATAGACAACCCCAAGTGGGCGAAGTAAGCTGCCTAAATTCAATTAACATAGGAGGCCTTTTCCATGTCCATGCTGCACAACGCCACCAGAGCCTGGGGCTCTCCCAGCCGTTATATCCAGGGCCGCAACGAGCTTGACAATATGCGAAAATACACCGAAGTCTACGGCAAGAAGGTCTTCTTCCTCATCGATGTGTTCTTCTACGACGCCTTTGCCGCCAAATTCGCCGCTTTCTACGCGGAAAGCGACAGCAATATCCTGTGCGAGCGGTTCGGCGGGCAGACGACCGAGGCCGAAATTCTCCGCTGCACCGACGCGGCGGCAGCCCTGAAGCCCGATGTGGTAGTGGGCATCGGCGGCGGCAAGACCATGGACACCGCCAAGGCGGTGGCCGACAACTACGGCGCGGCAGCTGTCATCGTTCCCACCACAGCCTCTACCGACGCGCCCGCCATGGGCCTGTCGGTCATCTACACCGAGGAGGGCGAGCACATCGGCGCCCGCCACTATAAGAAGAACCCCGACCTGGTGCTGCTGGATACTGAGGTCATCGCCAAGGCCCCCGTCCGTTTCCTGGTGGCGGGCATGGGCGACGCACTGGCCACCTTCCCCGAGTGCCGGGCCAACGAGCGCTCCTTCTCCCCAAACTACGTAAATTCCGGCTACCGCCAGACCGTCGCCGGCTACGTCATCTCCAAAGCCTGCCACGAGGTCATCCTCTCCAAGGGCGTCAGCGCCTACCACGCCGCCAAGCTGGGCCTGTGCACCCCTGACCTGGAGGACGTGGTGGAGGCCAACACCCTCCTCTCCGGTCTGGGCGTGCAGAACACCTCCTGCGCCGGAGCCCACTCCATCGCCGAGGGCATCACCGTGCTTTCCCCCTGCTCCCGCCTGCTCCATGGCGAGGTTGTGGCCTTCGGCATACTGGTACAGCTCATCGTGGAGGGGGCCGGGTCTGAGGAACTCGACGAGCTCTATTCCTTCTTCAACACCGTGGGCCTGCCCACCACCTTCGAGGACCTGGGCATCCCCGACGCCACCGAGACCGATATCCTGGCGGTGTCTGAGGCCTCTATGCGCTCCTATTGGGACGTGGAGCCCTTCCCGGTCGATTCCCGCATGGTCTTCAACGGCATCATGATGGCAGACACTTTGGGCAAGCGCAAGAAGCATTGACATCCGTCATATTTGGGGAGGTAAACACGATGAAAGCCATTCAGTATTCCGCCGCCTGCACCTTCTCCGTCGCCGAGGTTCCCAAACCGTCGCCCGCACCCCATCAGGTCGTCATCCGGGTGATGGCCTGCGGCATCTGCAAGACCGACCTGAGCATTCACAATGGCAGCTTTCTGGCCCAGTTTCCTCTCATCAACGGCCACGAGTTTTCCGGCGTCATCGACAGCGTGGGCAGTGCGGTCACCGAGTGGAAACCCGGCGACCGGGTCACGGCTGACAACACCGAGCTGTGCGGCCACTGCGACGCCTGCCGGGCCGACAAGCCCCTCTACTGCGAAAACTTCGACAGCCACGGCTGCAATATGTCGGGCGGCTTTGCCGAGTATGTGCTCATCAACCACGACAAGGTCTTCCCCATCAGTGATGAGCTGAGCTTTGAACAGGCTACCTTCACCGAGCCCACAGCCTGCGCGGTCCACGGCGTGGACCGCATTGCCCCACACTTTGGGGACAGCGTGCTCATGTTCGGCGCGGGGCCCACCGGCATTATCCTTGCCCAGCTCCTCCGCCGGGCGGGGGCGGGCCGCATGGTCATCGCCGACCCCCACGCCGATAAGCTGGACATTTTGCGCAAATATGGTTTTGAGGATCTGGTTACCATCGACAAGGCCGACCCCACGAAGCATACTGCGCAGATCAAGAACCTTCAGCCCAAGGGGTTCGATATCGTTATCGAGGCCACCGGCTCGTCCGACGTGTTTGAGCACTGCTTTGACTTTGTGCACATGGGCAGCAAAATTGTGGCCTACGGCGTGTGCGCCGCCGACGCTAAAGTGAACGTCAGCCCCTACGACATCTTCAGCCAGGAGTACACCATTTTGGGGTCCTTTGCCCAGACCCACTGCTTCGGCCGGGCTCTGGAGTATCTGGAGAGCGGCGTGGTACGGGTGGATGAGCTGATCTCCCATCATCTCCCCCTGGAGGGCTATGGCGAGGGTCTGGAGCTGATCATGGCCAAAAAGGCCAAAAAAATTATTATCAATCCCTGACCGCCGGAGAGAGCGGCGTTTACCCTCTTTTCCGGCACAGCGCATCAGATGAAAAGCGGATAGAAAGAGGCGGCCCCGGGTAAATATACGGGGCCGTCTCTTTCTATCTGTCAGGCCCGCAAACGCAGGAACAGCGTTTTCCAATCTCAACGCGTCAAAACCTTTTATTTTCACGCCTATTTCTGCTCGTTTCCCCAAACGCCCCACCAAATTCTTTTCATTTTTACGGTAATTCTTGTGCTTTCGCCCTTAAAATGATATAATATTACAACTTGACTCTATTCATAGGAGGCGGGGCTATGACACGGGGCGGAAAACTGGTGCTGGGCTTGCTGGCGGTCGGCTCCGCCCTGGCCCTCGCCGCTGCCACGAACGCATGGTTTATCACGGTGAACAGCACCTCGCCCATCGACCTCAGCTCGGCGCTGGTGCGCTATCTCCCCGACACGGGGCGCCGCTCCTTTTCCTCCCTCCTCACCTATGGAAATCTGCTCAGCGGCAGCGGCGTGGACCCGGACGGCACCCCGCTCGTCCTGCCGGGGGACCGGCTCCTCTCCAGCGCCACGGTGGGCGTCAACGGGAACCGGACCGTCCGCACCTCCATCGCCCGGGAGTACGATCCGGGCGAGACGGCGGACAGCGTCATCCGCTGGGAGGTGCGTACCTATCCCCGGGCCGACGGCTCCTCCGTGGAGCTCACCCGGAAGCAGCGGGACCTGATGGCCCGCGGCACCCCGGCCAGCCGCTGGTACGATGCCGCCGATCAAGAGATCACCGACCCCCACCCCGCCGCCGCAGACTACTCCGCCAGCACCACCACCGATATCTCCTCCATCAGCGGCACGGTGCAGGGTAATCCCGCCACCATTACCACCACCGCCATCACCACCACCTACGCCCCCCGCTTGAATGCCGAGCTGCCCACCTACCGGAACGTGATTACCACCGTGGACACCGTCATTCACGAGGGGCCCGCCATCGTTCCCGCCGCCGACAGCGCGCTTTGGGGCGCTGCGCCCCCCGCCAGATATCTAACCGCCGTCGAGACGGTGCTCTTCGCCGGCAGCAGCGGCGGACTTCCCACCCGCAGCTATCTGCTCATCAAAAACGTCGGCGCGGGGGAGACCCCCACGGGGGACACCTCGACCCCCGTTCCGCTCTCCATCGGTAACCTCTCCACCGTGAATACCCGGGTGCGCATCGGCCTTACCGCCTACCTGACGCCCCACAGCGGTCAGCCCTCCGTTTTGGACCTCCGCGGGCCGGACAGCGACGGCGTCTACTACCTGGGCGCGAGCAGCGAAGGGAAGTTTGTAGAGTTGCTGACCTTCCGGCCCTACGTGGGGAGCGGTTACGACTGGACAAAGGCAGCCGAGGCCGAGACCGACAAAAGCCCCTGGGCCCTCTGGGATTTAACGGTGAATTCTTCCTTTGATGTCCCCCCCGTCCCTGACGGGCAGGGCCAGCCGGTGAAGTACGTCGTCACCGACCGTCTCGGCGTGGCGTCCGAGCGCTCGGGGCTGAGCGGGTCCGCCGACGACGACGCGGAGTACGAGCATCTCTTCAACGCCCTCTACTGCGACGACCTGCCCACCATCACGCTGCGCCTGAGCTACTATGTCCGGCAGAGTGAATTTATGGACTGGGTCGAGTTCTACAGTCAGGATCTCAACATGGATATGGGCGACTACGCCGGCTGATGGGAGGTGCTTGTCATTTGAAGCTGTCGGATCTGAATTTTTTAAAGGACAGGCACCGCCTTGGGCTGTTTCTGCTCCTCCTCGCCATGCTGGCTCTGGGCGCGCTGGCCGCCGTCTGGTCGGTGGCGGGGACGGGGGCCTACCTCACCGGCGAGGGGAACTGGCAGTCCCTGGCCGGGGACTACCGCATCGGCACCATCGACTACACCGTAAAGCTGGGCGGCTCGCTCCTCCTGGGCCGGACCGAGAACGGCTCCTCCCTGGAGCAGTATCAGCTCGTCCTGCCCATTTTGGGCGGTGTGAAAATGTACGACCCCGACCCCGGCCTGACCGCCCTCACCCGCAGCCAGGAATTCAGCGAGGGGACCACCTTGGTGCGGGTACGGGTGGCCAATTACAGCAAGAGCATGGTTGACGTGACCGCCCAGTTTTCCCTCATCGATCTGCGCACCCCGGGACAGATCAGCGCCGGAGTCCCCCCCATCCGGGCCCTGCCCCTGCCCGCCGCGCTGACCGAGCAGGCGGCCGCATCCCTGGACTACCGCAAGTACGTACTGGACACCCTGAAGCCCTTTCACGGCGGCGCGGCCCCCGCCTCCCTCTCCGAGCTGGACGCCGCCTATCACGCCTATATGGCCCAGAGCGGCATTTCCCTGGCGCCGGGACTGCTGCCCGGCGCACTCTCCACCGCCTCCTCCCCCACTCCGCCCGCCGACGGCAGCGCCTTTGCAGAGGACGGGTTTTGGATCTACTACAGGGATGTGTTTTTTGTGGTGTGGAGCGAGTACGGGAACGGCGAGTATAACGTCCCCGGCGACACGGCTGCCCCCCGCCAGGGCAGGTTTGATGCCGTCTTTACCGCGGGGCAGCTCGATTAGTAAAATTTCTTTTAAAGTTCAGTTGCGTTTTTTCAGGTAATCTGTATAATAAAGGTGTAATTTGACAGCAAAAAGCAGGCGGGGGGACGTCCATGGCAAAACTGAATCTAAAGCCCGGTGAAAAGCTGGACATGGCCATACGCGGCAGCACCGAGGAACTGTGTCTCAAGACCTCCTTTGCGAAGGAGACGGGGGACATGGTGTATCTCGCCCCCCCTATTGTAGATGGCAAGGCCTATCTACCGGAGCCCAACTCCCCCGTCATTCTCTCCTGGGGCGGAGGCGGCAGCGAATTTTTTCTTGAGGGTGTGTTTACAGGAAATTTGAAACAGGGCATCCGAACCTATCTGTCTATCCGGTGCGACGGGCCTGTCCAGCGGCGGGACCGTCGGGCGTTCAAGCGTATTCCCGCCGAGCTGGAGGGCGAGATCTGCACCGCGCCCGAGAGTACCCGTGAGCGCCGCATCAGCCCCTGCCGCACGTCCGACATCTCCAGCGGCGGCGTGGCTGTATACACCAACGCGGCTATGGAGGTGGGGGAGACGGTGGAGATCACCCTCTGCCACAAGGCCGACAGGCGGCTTACCATGCGGGCTGTGGTGTGCTGGGTCCGCCCGGCGCCCAAGCTGGAGGGGTTCGCCTTCTCCTCCGGCCTCCAGCTGACCGCCGCAAGCGCCGATGAGAGCGTCGAGTTCGCCAAGCTGGTCGCCTCCATTGCCGCCAAAGCCTGATGGGGACGCTTTTGTCCGAGCGGCCCGCGGCGGAGGCTCCTTCGCCGCCGGACAATGGCCGCCGCAGGCTGCGCGCCGCCGCCTTCCAAAAGGGCATGGTGCGTCTGCTCACCCGAAACAACGCCGTCAACCTGACGCTGGCGGTGCTCCTCTCCATCGTGGCCATGGTCTTTTTGCTCAGTCTGTTCCAGGCCGGCGTGGGCAACTTCACCATCAGCCTCTCCCGGACCGACCTCTATAAGTACGGTATCGAGCTGTCCGACAGCTCCGCCTTCACTTCTGCCTCCTCCCGGCTGGAGGCAGAGGCCATCGACGGGGCCACCAACATCTCGGTCAAGGACCTGCCCGACGGGCTGGACCAGACCGACGGCAGCCACAACGGCCGCCACTACATCGCCTACACCTTCTATGTCCGCAACAACGGCACGGCCGACTTCAACTACCGCTACCGTATCGACATTCAGGAGGCCACCCGGGAGCTGGATTCCGCGGTGCGCCTGGCTACCTACTATAACGGCGGCGCGCGGCAAATCTTTGCCAAGCGCGCGTCCGGCGGCGCGCCGGAGCCAGGCACCGTCCCCTTCGCCACCGACACGCTGGTGGACACCGGAACTATTATGGACATGAAGACGGGCGCGGTGGACAAGTACACCGTGGTGGTATGGATCGAGGGGGACGACCCCGACTGTACCGACGACCGGCTGGGCGGCGTGGTGAAGATGGCCATGAGCATCGAGGTTCTGCCCGAGGACAACCCAAGCTAGCGCATACCCCGCTTTACGCGGTTTTGATATGGCTCTGATAATGATTATGTATGTTTTTTATTTTGGAAAGGGATGAGGCAAGTGAAAACAACAACCTCCGAGAACAAAAGTCTCAAAACGCTGAAGGGCCAGCTTTTCGGCGCGGTCTCCATGATGCTGGTGGCCGCCATCGCCCTCGGCACAAGCACCTACGCCTGGTTTATCAACAACCGGACGGTGGAGGTGCAGCAGATGAACCTGACCGTCTCCAGCTCTACCTCCCTGCTGGTCGCCTTGCAGCAGAAGGGCGGTTCCTACACCGGCTACAAGAGCCTTCTCACCAACGCTGACATCACCGGTGGTGGTGCCGCTACCGACCCCGCTGACTGGACTAATTTCTTTACCAATAAGATGGTTCCCGCCTCCGTTACCAGTGCAAGTCTGGCAGATGCCGCGCCTATGTTCTTTGCTACCAACAACCACGTTTCCAGCGGCCTTCTGGACCAGTTTAATAAGCTTACGCTCGATGCCACTGACACCGGCGTAGGCCAGGGGCCTGTCAAAAAGCTGGGCCTGCAATTCAAGGCCTCCAGCGATGTCACCGTCTACTTTGGCCAGACGGCGCTAACCGAAATCGCCAACTTGATCGTTACCAACAGCGGCGCGCCTGATATCGGCGGCGTAAATGCCGCAGGCCAGGCAGCCGCCATCCGCAGTGCGCTCCGCGTGGCTGTGGTGCCCCAGAAGACGGCGAACTATACTGACGCCGTTGCGGCCATCGTATTCCAGTTCGACAACGGCGCATCTGTCGCTGGCCACACCAACAACACAAAATATGCCGGCACCGCCCCCACTACTGCGGATGTCTCTGAACCTGATGGCACATACGCCGCGATTGCCTCGGTTGATGACAGCACCAAGTTGGTTCTCACCGACGGCCCGCTGACAGCCCTGGTTCCCGGCCATTCTATCGTCACCAAAAATGCCAACAACACCCTTGCTACCGTCACCGTATCTGGCGGTTCCGCCACAGTGGCCGCCCCCACATCTAACGGCATCAAGCTCTTTGACCTCAAGGCGGACAAAGAGCGTCCCGTTGATGTGTATATTTGGCTGGAAGGCACCGATAAGGACTGCCTAAACCAGCTTTCCGCCTACCAGTTCGGCCTGATTCTCCCCTTCGCCGCTGCCGATACCACTCCCTAACCCCACTCCACTTTAAGGAGGTGACGCCATGGCCGCAGTCACCGAGGACCACGCCGCACAGGCAAAGCGCCTGAAATCCAAAGCCAGGACGTCCCTTGCCCTGCTGGTAATCGCCGCGATCTCCATCACCACCGCCACCTACGCCTGGTTCTCCCTCTCCAACTCCACATCGGTGCAGAGCATGATCGTGGAGGTGGGCACCGGCACCACGCTGAAGGCCTACGCGGGCACCACGGCCAGCGCCCTTCTGGCGGATTACTACGGCGTGATCAAGAGCGAGGGCAGCATGGGCGGCGGCGGCGAGGTGGTCACCAGCGCTCTGCCCAGCGGAATCACAAGCCTGAGTAAAATCAAGCTCTGGCCCGTCACGTCGGGCAACGGCGTCAAGCTGTACACCGAGAGCGGCAACGCCGGCACCCCCGGCACTCCCGCGGGCCCCGAGCGGATGTACTACATAGAGCTCACCTTCACCTTCCTCGCCGACACCGACATGGACGTCTACCTCAACGGGGACAACTCCTCCGCCGCGTTGGAAGACAAGACCCAGGTGACGCCCAACACCGGCGGTAATCAGGCCGACGAGAACGCGGTGAAGGCCCTGCGCATCTCCTTTGAGGACGCAGCAGCCGGAACCTCCCGTATCTACGAGCCGGGCTACGACGGCACGGCGACGGCGCTGACCGGTGCGGCCAAAACCGACGCAGCAGCAGCCAGCCAGCCCACCTTCACCCACTTGGGCGACAACTCCGGGCGGCGCAAGGGTTCCGCCAACGAGAGCCCCACCCTTTTCTCCCTGACGGCGAACACCCCCAAGGTTATCGTCATCCGCATGTGGGTGGAGGGGGAGGACGCCCAGTGCGTCAACACCTCCGCCGTGAACATCGAGCGGGCGAAAATAAATGTTCGTCTGCGTTTCTCGGCCGCCGGGGCTGACGGCAACTTTATGGAGACCGCCCCGCGCTGAATACGCCGCATTCGCAGAGACGCGTGAAACATGCGTCTCTGCGTTTGGCATCATAATTGTCTTCTTTTCAAATTCGATTTTCAGAGAATGAGAGTGAGGGATTGCCCATGGGACGGCTGAAAAAGGGCCTGCATATCGCGGTAAATCTGCTTTTGTGGGTTCTGATCGTCATAATTGCCTTTTTTGCCATCGTCACCTTCTCCAGGCGGGGATCAGGCAATGTGATGCGCCTGTTCGGCTATACGCCCATGACTGTGCTCAGCGACTCCATGTCCCCCACGTTCCATAAGGACGACCTGATCTTGGTCCGCCAGGGCGACCCCGCGGGATACCGCGGGGGGGATATCATCTCCTTCTGGACCGTGATCGACAACCAGCGGGTCATCAACACCCACCGCATTGTCTCGGTCTTCCATCAGGGCGACATTGTGCAGTACACCACCCGGGGCGACGCCAACCAGGCAAACGACCAGTATCTGGTCTCCCCCTCCGACGTGATCGGCGCTTACGCCCTCTCGGTGCCTCTGATGGGCCGGGTGCTGGCCTTCCTGTCTACGGGGACCGGCTTCCTCGTCGTCATCGTGCTGCCCATTCTGGCCTTTTTCCTCTACCAGCTCTACCGCTTTATCCTCCTGCTCCTCGACATCAAGCGCCAGACCGTGATCGAGGCCACCAAGGCCGCCATGGAGGAGCTGGAGCGGGAAAAAGCCGCCCGGGCCGCCGCCGAGACGTCCGGGGACATCCCCGCCGGCAAGGAATAGTCCGTTCCCCCCCAAAAAAACCTGGAGAGGAGGAGCCGTTATAGAGGGCTTTCTCACCTTTGCAAACGAGCTGATCTGGCAGCTGCTGAACAATATCGCCGCCTTCTTCGCCACCATCGGCGCAGCCCTGCTGGGCATCTTCACCAGCTTTGGGCAGTATGCCGTCATCGTGGCGGCCTACTGGCCGGGGTTCGACCCGCTGCAGAAGGCACTGCTGATTTTTTTGGTGGCTGTGCTCCTTGCAATTTTACTGCTGCTGCTCTATAAGGTCCTTCTCGCCGCCCGCTCTGCCGTTCACCGGCGGCGCTCCGTGCTGAACACCGAGGACCTGGTGGGGGAGATCGCCTCCCTCAACCGGCAGGTGGCCGACCTCATCGACGAGAAGAGCAAGATTCTGGCCATGAAAGTCTCCCAGCTGGGCCTGCGCCCCGGCGAGGAATCCGGCGAGGCGGACGCGGCGGCGGCCCCCGGCGAGGGGGAGAGCAAGCGTTTCCCCAAGCTGGACCTGGTGGACGAGCTCTACGCCATCCCCCAGGACATCCCCTGGGACGACTCCATCACCCTTCCCCAATTGGTGGAGGGCTACCGCAATTTCGCCGCCTCCCGCATGAAGCTCTACTACACGCCCCAGATCGTCCGGCTCTTCTTCGCCAGTATGGCGGCCAGCCGCCTCCTCATCCTGGAGGGCATCTCGGGCACGGGCAAAACCAGCCTTCCCTACTCCGTGTCCCGCTACCTTCAAAACCCGGCGGGCCTGGTGTCAGTGCAGCCCTCCTTCCGGGACCGGTCGGAGCTGATGGGCTATTTCAACGAGTTTACCAAGCGGTTCAACGAGACCGAGTTTCTCCGCTATCTCTACACCGCCCTCTACCGGGACGACCCCAGCTTCATCGTGCTGGACGAGATGAACCTGGCCCGCATCGAGTACTACTTCGCCGAAATGCTCTCCATCCTGGAGATGCCCAGTGCCGACGAGTGGGTCGTTGACCTGGTGCCCGTCCAGTGGCCTAACGACCCTAAGGCCCTGCACGGGGGCAAGCTCACCGTCTCCACCAACATCTGGTTTGTCGGCACCGCCAACAATGACGACTCCACCTTCACGATTACCGACAAGGTGTACGACCGGGCCATGGCCCTGGACATCAACAACCGGGCCGCCCCCTTCGACGCGCCCGACACGCCGCCCATCCACCTGCGGGCCGGACACCTGGAGGCCCTCTTCGCCCAGGCCCAGCAAACCTATGCCATCACCGACAAGAACGTCGAGCGGCTCGCCAAGCTGGACGAGTATCTTCAGACCCGTTTCAAGCTGGCCATCGGCAACCGTATTTCCAAGCAGATGCAGGATTTCGTCCCCACTTACATCGCCTGCGGCGGCACCGAGCTGGACGCCCTCGACTACATGATCCAGCGCAAAATACTCAAAAAATTTGAAAGCCTGAACCTGTCCTTCGCCAGGGACGAGGTGGGCGACCTCATCATCTACATGGAAAAGCTGTTTGGAAAAACGGCACTGCCCATGTGCAGGCAGTATCTGCAAAAGCTGCAGGTCACGTTCTAAGCGCGCCGCGTTTTTCGTCGTCAGTTTCGGGCGGCTTAAGGGAGGAGGAAGGCTATGGGCGCCATCGATAAGCTATATCTCAAGTACCGCGGAAAGGTACAGCGCTGTCTGGAGGAGGACCCATACTACCAGTACCTCCTGGAGCTTATCGCATCCGGGCGGCCCACCATCAGCCAGGTAAACCGGGTGCTGGACAAGTCGGTGGATGAGAAGTGGCTGGAGGCCATCGAGACCGCCATCCCCGCCATCCATGAGATCATCGCCCACCCCCGGCGTTTCCTCACCACGGTGGAGGATCTTAAGCCGGTGGAGAAGGTGAGCAAGATCGGCCCAGCCACCGTACAGCATCTGGCCTCCCACACCCAGTACATCACAGGGATGCGGGGCGGGTCGGTCTACCCCGGCAAGCTCCTCACCGTGGAGAACGAGGAGAGCCTGGACCTGTACGAAAACCGGTTTATCAGCACCTTGATTCGCAAGCTGGGTGAATTTATCGAAAAGCGCACCGGCGCCCTTTTCTGGGACGCCGCGGACGAGCAGTCCTCCCTTCTGCGCATGGAGTCCACCATGGAAGACGACTACGAGGTTATCGAGTACAAGCTGGACATGACCGTCCACAGCAAGCAGACTTATTTGGAAAACGACGCGGGCAAGCTGGATATCTTTAAGCGCATCGACCGGGTGCGCCGGGTGATCGCCGATTTCAAGCAGTCCGCTTTTATGTCCGTTATGGCGGGTACCTCTCCCGTCCGCTCTCCCATCCAGCGGACCAACCTTATCACCAAAAATCCCGACTACCGCAAGTGCTACGACCTGTGGCAGTTTCTGGAGCGGTACGACCAGATCGGCTACACCATTGACGTGCGGGAGACCGCGCTGGACTTCGACGAGGACTACCTCTTCCAGATGTACGGCAACATCGCCATGGGATACACCGTCTTCAAGTCCCTGCTGGACACAGACCAGCGCCGTATCACTGAGACGCCCAAGCGGCGCAAGAGCATCAAGCCCAAGTTTATCAAGCAGATCGTAGAGGAGTTTGTGGACGACTACGACCTGCCCGACGTGGAGATCCGCAAGGTCATTATTGAGGAAGTGACTAAGGCCCAGGCCGAGATCGAGCGCAGGACCCAGGAGATCAGGGACCGCCAGACCGCCGAAGGCGTGACGCCCCAGGACGGCGCGTCCCTCCCCGACCGGGATACCCCGTCCAGGAAGCCCAGGGCCCCCAAGCAGACCGAAGCGGAACGGGAGCAGGCAAAACTCGCCAAGGCCGAGGAGCAGGAGAAGGCCCGCGCCGCCAAAGAGAAGGAAAAGGAGCGGGAAAAGGCAAAGCTCGCCAAGGCCATAGAGCTGGAGAAAGCCCGCGCCGCCAAGGAGAAGGAGCGGGAAAAGGAAAAGCTCGCCAAGGCCAAAGAGCGGGAGAAGGCCCGCGCCGCCAAGGAGAAGGAACAGGAGCGGGAGAGGGCAAAGCTTGCCAAGGCCAAGGAGCTGGAGAAGGCCCGCGCCGCCAAAGAGAAAGAGCGGGAGCAGGCAAAGCTCGCCAAGGCCAAGGAGCTGGAGAAGGCCCG
>JBLJBF010000096.1:0-37743 GCA_047637855.1 Pseudoflavonifractor sp.
CTCGGTAAAAGCCGGTGTTGATGTGATGGATTATATTGAACTCTACAACTATGGTTCAGAACCTGTGACGTTCAGTACCCTTTATGACTTGCGTTACTGCACTAAAAGCGCAATCCCCACGTCTTTGGCTTTCGAAAGCGAGACGCCTGTTATCATTCCGGCAAACGGTGCGGCAGTCGTGTGGATTAAGCGTGATGACCTGGAAAAGCCTGACGCCGATCTGCCCAATGAGGCGGCTTTCCGCGCGGCCTTCGGTATTTCTCAAGAAGTGCCCGTCTATGCTACAAAGGGGCAAAAAGCCCTTTCAAACAATGCGGATACTACGGTGCGGATCACCGTAAAAGGCAGCGCGGATGCGATTGTCTCCACCATAGATTACGGCAGCTTTGGCAGTGCTATGGAGGGCAAGAGTTACCACTATCAGCGGCAGGAAGGCAAGTCCGACCTCATTGTGTACGGCACCTCTACAACACCTTCCGCCGGCAGGCTGGAAGTGGGACAGGCCGTCGCCAAAACTGCCCCGCCCGACGAGGATGTTTTGAATATCGACCCCTATGATCTGTTCATCTCAGAGGTCTATGCCAATGACATTGACCGCAGCAAAGACGGCCTCGGCGTCAGCAAGAACACGGACGACCTGATGGATTATGTGGAGGTCATGAACAACAGCGCGGAGGATATCGTCTTTGGAAAACACTTCCGCTTGGAACTTCAGGACAAGAACGCCGGTGACTTTACTCCGCTGTCTTTTTATGGCGAAGATGACACCATCGTGATTCCTGCCGGGAAACCGGCCATCTTCTGGATGAAACGGACCACGTCCAACGCGACTGAGGCAGATTTTAAAACTGCTTTTTCCCAGGTGCCCGCCGGTGTCAAGATCTATCCGGTCATGTATACCGCACTGGGCAACAACAGCAGCACCCTGCGGTTGGTAATGAAGTCTGACTCTACGGTCACTTCCACCGTATCCTATCCCACCTTCAGCACCGAGACGGATCAGGGCAAAAGTGTACACTACCAGAGGACGGAAACCGGGAAAAACGGACTCAAAATCTGGGAGAAGTTTACCGCCCCTACCCCCGGCACGGTCTCCTCCAGCCAGCTTGAATATGCCCCCGCTTCGACGCCGGAGCCGGTCGACGGCTCGCCCCTGTACATCAGCGAGATTTACCCCGACGACATCAACCGCGCCGATCAGGGCTACATGAGCGACGGCAAGGTTCTGGGCGACACCATTGACCTGATGGACTACGTGGAGGTCTATAACAGTTCCAGTGCCCCCATCGACTTTAACACCGCCTATCGGCTGGCCTATACCTGTACCGACCCCGCCAAACTCGCACCGGAGAAGACGCTGAACGTCCTCACCTGCAGCGGCGGCAGCGCCATCATCCCCGCCCACACGGCCGCGGTCATCTGGATTCGCCGCACCGATTTGGCGACCAGGCTGGTCCCCTATCCGGATGAGGATGCGTTCCGCAGGGGCGTAAAGATGAATAGCCCGGACGCCCCTGTCTTCTACACCGACAATCAGACCGCCCTATCCAATGTCAGCGGTGTGATTTCGCTCTATACCAAGGACGAAAACTGTCTTGCCTCCACCTATTCTTACAGCAAAAGCCTGGCGGACTTTGGAGCCTCCGGCACTGTCGTCCACCTCCAGCCTCTGGATAAAGGCGCGAACATGAAGGCATACCAGACCGCGGCCACAGCCACCCCGGGCCGGATCGATGAGGTGCAGAAGACCCCATTCCATGATACGGGAAAGGGCACAACCCTGGAGCTGCTGGAAAAATACACTGGAATGACCACCGTGGACGAGGGCAAGGACCTCATGATCGGCTACAAGTGCGTGGATGAAATGGGAGTCAACTCCGTGGATGTCTATTACAGGCTCAATGGGGTGGGCAGCTATATCAAGCGCACCAGCACCAACTTCGCGTACCGCGTGGTGGGGCAATACTACGTGGAGATCCCCGGCGACCGGCTGCTGGGCGCGGACTATGTGGAGTATTACATTGAGGCCCAAAACTCCTACCGGGTGACCAGCACCGACCCCCGCCGTATTGAAATCACCAACCGCCTGGAGGACTTCAATGGCATCCGCACCAATGTCCCCCCGTCGAGACTCCTCTCCGGCGACGTGCTTCTGGTAGCCCGGGACAAGGGGAATAGGCCCATTACCATCGCGGTGGACGGTCAGGACATGAGCAGTTTCCCCAGACTGGAGAAGGGTGCCTACTTTACTCTGAGCTACACTGACCTGTCCACGGGCTACAAGAACGCCGTCACTGTAAAGAATCCCGTCACCAATGAGGACGACGTGCTCACCCAGATCGCCCGCTGGTTCGTTACCATGCCCTCCAAAGCCGTCTTTGTGGACGGAAGCTACTTCACCCTGAAGGGCGACGGCAGCGCCGAGATCACTCTGACCCTCCGTGCCGGTACAAAAGGCACCCCCTTTACGGAGAAGAACATGGAAGGCATTGACCGCGACTACTTCCTCGCCACGGGTTTCCAGTTGGAGCTGCCCAATGGCCGCAAGATCGCGCCCAACAACGACGTGGACCCCAATTTGGATTACGCGATGGGCAATATGGGCGGCAAGAACGGCCGGGATAAGCTGGATATTTCCTTCACCGTTCCCGCTGAGGAGCTAACCGGTATGGCCTATCAATGGAATACCAGAAATACCTCGGATGGTGAGCATACGCTCAAGTTTTACACAAGCGATGCAATTGAGGAGGTTCCGGTCTGCGTGGACAACACCGCGCCCGTCCTTTCCCTCAACCTGGAAGAAGACCAGCTGCTCACCAACGAGCTTGCGCTGGACTTCGAGTATGCCGACGCCTCTGCAATCGACGAGGAAAGCCTGACGGTTCGCCTGGACGGAGTTCTTCTGGGTTCCCCCGTTGTCAACGGCTCTGATTTGACGGAGGGCGCGCACACCCTGACCGCAGAGGTCTATGACGTCTGCGGCAACAAGGGCACGCTTACCATGCACTTCCGGTCCGCCGTTCGCTACCCTGTCTTTGGCGAGCTCAGTCAGAAAACCGGCTCCAACAGCGCCGTACTGACCGCAGCTTTGGACAGCAACGCCGAGGGCGCCACAGCGAGCTTTTATCCCGGCATGGCGTACTCCGTGGGCAGCGGCATCACCGTGGCCCAGGGCTGGGGCGACGCTACCGGCAGCAGCGTGCCGGGCGGTCTCGGCACGGTCACCGCGCCCGACGGAGAGTTCCCTTACCAGATTTATACCGTTCAGACCAACGGTCGGGCGGAAGATACCCTTCGCGTCGAGGTAAAGGGCGAGACCAACTACGGCGTTTCTCTGCGGCTTTATGCGTTGGATGTGCGGAAGAACACCTGGACGCCTCTTGATACCCGCCAGACGGTGAGCGGAGCCGAGGCCGAGTTCGTGCTGGGCGGCTTTGTGGAAAATGGAGCAGTCCGGGTGCTGGTACAGGGCCGCGGCGCGGAGGCTGCCCCCGGCACCGGCGTTCCCTATCGAAATACCGTCAGGAACGATTACTCCTGGGATGGTACCGGAGAACCCGAGCAGTATGACTTCTCTATTGCCTGGACCTCGGACACGCAGTATTACGCTGAAAGTTTTCCCGATCAGTACGATGGGCAAACCGAGTGGATCGTGAACAACCGGGACCGGCTTAACCTCCGCTACCTGGTTCATACCGGAGACGTCGTCGACGACTTTGACCAGGACTGGGAATGGGAAGTCGGTGACAGAAACATGAAACGACTGGAGGACAACGGGATTCCATACGGCGTCCTGGGGGGCAACCATGACGTGGGTTCAGGCAACGGCTGTTTTGCCAACTATTGGACCTGGTTCGGTGAGCATCGTTTCAAGGACAGTTCTGTCTACGGCGGCGCTTACCAGAATAATCTGGGCCACTACGACCTGGTGACCGCCGACGGTGTGGAGCTCCTGTTCGTATACATGAGCTGGGATGTGTACGATGAGGAAATCAACTGGATAAATGAGGTGCTCAGGAAATATCCCGACCGCAAGGCTTTCCTGTGTTTCCACAACTATATTGTGGCCTCCACCGCGGAACTCGACTATACCGGCCTGCGGGTCCAGAGGGAGGTCGTCGCCGCCAACCCCAACGTCCTCGGCGTCCTCGGCGGCCACTACCATGGCTCTGCCATTCATATTACCGCTTTCGACGATGACAAGGACGGCACAAACGACCGCCTGGTCTACCAGATGTGCACCGACTACCAGTCCGGTGAAATGGGCGGCCTAGCCTATCTGAAGATGATGTATTTCGACCTGGCCAACGGGAAGATTTACATCAACTCCTACTCCCCCACGAAAAAAGACTTCAACTATTACGATACCCCCAAGCTGGATTCCTACCCCGGCGGCACGAAAAGGACCCAGCTTGACATCTTCGAGATGGACGTGGACTTCAGCGTACCTGAGCAGCGCACCCTAACGACCGCAGGGGTTACCGCCGAGTTGTACGGCAGCACCGCCATTGCCGCCGTGACGGCGACCGGCGATTCGGCCACAGCCACCTATACCGGGCTCTCCGGCGAGCAGAGCTACGGCTGGTACGCTGTCGCGCAAAACAGCCTCGGCCTGAGAACCAGAAGCCGGCTCCAAGGCTTTACGACCACCCGGCCGGCCGCGTCTGATGACAGTGACCCCTCCCATTTCGGTACCTCCTCGGCCGAGACCGTGAAGAACGGGGATGGCAGCATCACCAGGACTGAGACAGACAAGAAAACAGGGACAATAACCCAAACCACCACTTATCCGGACAACACAATGATTATCGCCATAATGCCTAAGGATGGGGCTCCCACCATAGACGTCACCTTCCCGGAGAACAAGAACAGTGTCACTGTGACGATTCCTATGGCCCAGAAACCCGCCCCCGGTCAGGTTGCCGTCATCGTAAAGGCCGATGGCACCAGGGAGATCGTCAAGTCCTCCGTCGCCGCTGAGTCCGGCTTGCGCGTTACGCTTACTGAAGGGGCCAGGCTGGAAATTGCAGACAACAGCAAGCGTTTCACCGATGTTCCCACAGATGATTGGGCCGCTGGGGCAGTGCAGTTCGTGTCCAGCCGAGAGCTCTTCAACGGCACCGCCGCCAATATTTTCAGGCCCGCGGACAAGATGACCCGTGGTATGCTCGTGACCGTTTTGGCCCGCCTGGCCGGGCAGGATACCACCAAGGGCGGGATTTGGTACTCCGTTGGTATGGAGTGGGCCAAGAACACAGGTGTTTCCGACGGCACCTCCCCCGAGGCGGACATCACCCGCGAGAGCTTGGCGGTCATGCTTTACCGTTACGCAAAGGCCGGGAAGACGGACGGCAATGCCCTCTCCGCTGCTCCTGACGCGGACCTTGTCAGCGATTGGGCCGTCGCCGCTATGGGGTGGGCGGTTGAAAAGGGGATTCTCATAGGCAACAACGCAGGTGAGCTCAATCCCACCGGCGCCGCCAGCCGCGCTGAGGTAGCAAGTATACTGACGCGTTTTATCACTCAACTGGCAAAATAACTGAACAGCAGAACCCCCCGGGCCATTTGGTTTGCGTGGATAAGGAAATAGCATCAAAAATAAGCTCACAGTCAGCGCATGGTATTGTAGCTTATACATTTACGACTGGAGAAATGATGATGAAATCCTTACTTTAGCAAAACGTCGGCACTTATTCAGGCAAGGTGATGATCGCTTTCCGAATCTGAGTATGCCAGAAGAATCCAAGTTGAACCTCGGAATTTGGGGTCAGCGAATGAACTGATTCACAACTGACACAGGCGAACAGGACGGGAGCATTTTTGCCTCCGTCCTGTTCGCCTGCTTAATATCCCTCGGGTCTCATAAATATTGACGTTACGGCAACTTATTGTGCCAGCAGCTTATACAGCACCTGCGCCATCTGTGCACGGGTAGAACCTCCTGTCGGGTCGAGCCTTCCGCCGTCGCCGGAAACCGTGCCGGACTTCACGAGCATGCTCATGGCCTCCTTTGCCCAGATTGCTATCTCACCGCTGTCGGTAAAGTCGGAAAGCATCTTGCCCGTGCTGCCCTGCGGAAGCTCATTGAGCGCCTTGAGGGCGTTGTACAGCAGGGTGAACATTTCCTGGCGGGTAATTTCCTTACCTGGGGCAAACATGTTATTTCCTATACCCTCGGATATGCTAAGTCTCTTTGCCGCCGCCAGATAGCCGGTGTAATAGGTATTGCCTGTATCTGCAAAATTATTTATCAGGTCGGTATCCGGCACCATACCGCAGGTTCTCATCATCATTACAAGGAACTCGCCGCGGGTCAGCTTTGCATCAGGGCTGTAATTACCGTTGCCTGTGCCTGTGGTGATGCCTCTCGCTGCTATGAAGCCCACAGCCTTGCCGTACCATGCGCTTTCCGTCACATCTTTGAAGGTCACTTTATTGTAGCCCACCGCATATTTTGAGAAGTGGCTGGTCTTGAAGCTGATTGTGCCAGTGGCCGGATCAAAGCTGCAATTGCTTACCACCTCCGGCATGCCTTCCGCATTGATGCGGTAGATGACGATAGCGTTCAACGCTTCGCCTGCTTTCGGCGTATAGGGCACTGCTGCCGATACGCTGCCTCCAAATTTCGAAATCGCCGTATCCCCGCTGGTGACGCTGAAATTGAACACCGGGCGGTCTCCCACTGCCTGCTGCACTTCGGCTGAAAGGCCGGAGGCTTCCACCTTTGAGACTGATATTTTCACATCTGCCGAGGCTGCACCTGCTATGGTGGAAAGAGCGCCTGCGTCAAAGGTGATGGCAGCTACAGGAGTGGATACTGTAAGAGCCGCCGTTTTGCCGTCCGCTGCCAGCACCATAGCTTCTTTGGGTATACTGGTTTCTACAGCTGCGGCGTCTGCCGGGGCTTCCACCTTGATCGCAACAACAGCCGCTGTACCGCTTCCTTGCTTTTGCGCTTCCGCCAATGCTTGGCGAATGGCATCACTTACCTGTTTTGAAGTAACGGCTGCGGTTGCTTTGCCATTATTGTCAACAGTGGCTGTCGTGGTTGTCGTGGCAGTCGCCGTATTGCCTGTGATTTTTGTTTCTGTTTGTGGTGTTTTTGCCGGGGGAGTGGCTGGATTGCCGCCGTCCCCGTCCGAATTGGTTCTGTGCCATTGCGCATACACCGTAATCGGGCCGGTGACTGGCGTAGCCGCCGTAAAGGCTGTGCCGCCGCCGTCCGCCTGCGTATTCCAGCCGTCAAAGGTGTAACCTGATCTTGTGGGAGCCGTTGGGAGAGCGCCCGCACTGCCGCCCGAGATTACTTCCTTTGCAGCGGGACTTGCCTTGGTGTCTCCGCCGTTTTTGTCAAAGGTGACGAGGGAAACAGCCTTTACCTCAAGTGAACCGGGCATTGCCTTGACTTTGCTGGTTCCTCTTGCCGGTACTGCAAACACATGATAGGGACTGTCAAATTCAGCACTCTCGCTCTCGTCTGTCACGGGGGTGCTCTCGATCAGCAGGGGGGTGACGGCGCTGATGTTACCCTCCACAGTGACCAATCCGCCATGCTCGAAAACATCGTCGGGGGATATCCAGGTCGCCGCCAATATGCCGACCCCGCCGCTATCTGCCGAGGTGACATTCCCTCCCACACTGATTTCGGCGCCGACAGAGGACACTGCCACGGCATTCTCCCTCGTCACAGAGACATTTCCGCCCACCACCACGCGCGCGTTATTACTCCGGGCATTGATTGCATAATCAGGCGCTGTAACGTCGCCCGTAATCTCAGCATAGCCCTTGTTTACGCTGATGCCCTCTGCGCCGCCTGTCACCGTTACGCTGCCTCCTACGCTGAATTCGGCATTCGCGTCCATAAGCGCAGCGCGGCTGTTTTCGCCGGATACTGTGAGGCTGCCGGATAGTATACGTACAATTTGGGTTGAACTGCCGCCGTCGAAGGACGCCACATATACACCGCAGGCGGATTTGCCCGAAACCGTCACGTCTTTCGCCACGATGACAGAACTGCCGCTGTTTAAGCAGGCTACGCCGTAGGCACACTCCCCCTCCGCACGGACGCTGCCTTTTACGGCGACAAGGCTGTCATCGGCGGCGAGGATCGCAGTGCCGCCGGTGGATGCCACATTGACAGTGTCATCTGTCACCAGGTCATAACCATCGAATCCGCTTGCGTTTGCTGCGTAGATGCCATAGTCAATTCCCGGCCCGGCGACGATTTTAAGCGTGCCGGAACCTTCCGAACTATCCCTAATCGACAGGTGGTCTTCATTTAAGCAGATTGCGGCAATCTGCGGCTTGCTCGACATGGCGTTCACGTTTGGCTGCGCGTCAGAGCCGGGTTGCACTGTCAGCGTGTAACCGTTTAAGTCGAGCGTCAGGTTGTGCCTGCCATCCAGTGCAATGGGATTTGGATAGGTAATATCCGCCGTCAGCCTCAGGGTGTGGCCGTTCCATTCATCGAAATCCACCTTGTCCAGCGCGGCCTTGAGCTCAGGTGCAGTGCCAACATCATGGACAAGCATCAGCCCCGGTATGCCATCACCGGTCAAATCAAGCGTCACCGGTTTTGAATAGATGTATTCAGGCTCTGCATCGGGTGGCGTAGGATCGATGGTGGTGGTGCAGCTATACTGCCAGCCGAGCATCTCCGCAGTGAGGGCAGGGAGGGTGTAGGTTTTGTTCGTCTCTCCCTCAAGCTGCGTAAAGCCGTCTCCGTCATTCTTGTTGACAGACCATTGATAGCTGCCGTCGTTTTGGTCAATATCGAGGGTGACCGGGTCATTATATGGCAGCGCGTAGGAAGGCTCCATGCCCGAAATCGCCCCGCCGGCGTTGTCGTCCATGGATGATGGTGCAGGCCCCTGAAGCGAACCCTGCTTCACCTCGCCCTGGTATTTATTGACGATAAAGGCGTTTGTATTATCGAACCAGGTATCCCGTGGTCTACCGGTATACTTACTATCGAACCGTGCCTTCGAAAACGTCCACCATCCTTCCACCTCTCCATTGTTTTCTATATGATTGTTGGATTCCCAGGTAACCCGGTCATAATCGCGCCCCCGAACCACATAGTGATTGCACAAAAAAGCTAATTTGTCTTGTCTGCCCCCTATATTATTAAAGTTACCTTTGTCCGCATCAAAAAAGATGTTGTACAGTGATGGCGTACCGCCGTAGTCAGCCAAAAGTTTCGCATACTCGTCGGGGGTTGGCTGATTGGTATAGAACTCCCAGCCTGCGCTCCATGCAGTGCGCTTGACGGTTTTGTCATTCGTCATGCTCGCAAGATAATCCACGGAGGCATATCGGTCTACGCTTTGCGAAAAATCCGCCCAGAGCGGCGCATCGCCCTCTCGATCCTTGACCACATAGGCGACATTGATGTCGGGGTAGAACGCGCACAGATCCTGTCCCTGTTTGATGTCACGGGCGATACGCAGGTTGGGATGCCGGATCATGGCCGTGCGGTTGACCATCTCGTTCATCAGCGCGGCATCGTCCATCAAGTCCTTCAGCCGACTTACCGCTTCGTGCTTTGCGAGTATGGCCTCCGCAGTGCTCCCCTGATTGCTGTCGATAATCGTCTGGCAGGCGAGTTGACTCATGCTTGAAAACAATGTGTACAGTGCCAGCTGCTTGTCGCGGAAATTCTGACGCATAGCATACCCTTGATGCTCCCAGACATTCACGTAGCGGTCGTAGATGTCAATTGCTCCGAAGATATTGCAAGAGCCGCTTTCCGTTGCTTTCACACTCCTGATCCGAATTCCGAAGTTTATGGTGGCGTTTTTCAGTGAATCGCCGCCAACCATGTAGTTCGCGTCCTTCCCTTCAAATATTTTTGTAAGAAGGAGTTTTGACGCGGCGGGGTCGTTTATTTTCTGCGCATTGATGAGTTCATTATAGACTGAACTGTACCTGTCGATGAAATCTCCGTAGTCATTTAAGACGCCTTGAAGTTGTACTTTGTCAACCTTCTTGGAAAGAGCGTTGATATCATCCCGAAGTTGACCTATTTGGGCCTTGATTGCCTCCAAAGCCTGCAAGACCTCATCCGTTTGCGTTCCGAAAATCTTGCCCATAGCCTGGTTCACGGGGTAGCCGGCGATGCTGCTTACCACACCGCCCGCCAGCTTCTCGCCTGCCCACATGGCCATCCCGTTCTCCAGATTCTGGAGCTGCATAGGTGCACCCGGTTGAACCTCATTCTCTGCCCCGGCCGCAAATGCCGACACCGACAGCGGCCCAAGCAGCATAACAACAGACATCACGGCTGCCAAAATTTTTTGCGTAATTCTTCGCTTATTATACATACATTCTTCCTCCTCAGTTCGTCCCGTTTGGGATGGCTGTACTATGTAAATGAGCCTGCAAATCGGCTGATACAAGTTTACTGTTTCTGAGAAGCAGGGGTTAGGGTACTCATGATCGCATTTACTGACTTTTTTGCTATTCTGCAGACAAAAAAACCCCTCCGAAGCACTTTGCTCGAAGGGGTTTTCCTTGTATTTACCATTACAGTGTCATTGCCGCCCGATAATCGGAAGGGGTCATTCCCAGCTCCTGCTTGAGCTTTTTCGCCAGCTTGCCATTGTAATCCACGCCGCATTCATCAAAAACCTGAAGGATCGACAAGTTACTGTCAGATAGCATTTCCTTGAGTTTTTGGAGCTTAACCGTCTGATAATACTGGTGGGGAGTCATGCCGGTGTGCTGTTTGAACAGGCGGGTATAATGCGGCTTGCTCATATAGACGATGCTTGAAAGCACGTCCGCGTCAAACTCATCCTTCCAATGGTCATCTAAATATTCCTTGCCTTTTATCACTTCTTCCCGGCCCTGATAGTATCGGGAGGGAATGAAAATACCCACGACATAGGCGATTTGATGATTTTTATCATAGAGGGGAAAGGAGGCCATATCGACAAATAAGCTCTCCGGAGGGAATTCTGTATTGCCGCCATACTTTGAGACGGCCTCTCGAATCGGCATTTTGACATCGTAGATGTAAGCGACCTCTCCCCGATAGGCCCGTTCGACAAAATCCTTGATGCCCCATTTTTCGAGATTTGGCTCGTAGCGTGTATTAAATATTCTCAAATCTTCCGGCGGGTTGGATAATTTTATATGCTTAAAAAAAGCGTCGTTCGCAAAGAGCATCGCGCCCTCCGGGTCGCATATCTGCACTGGATAAGGAAAATGCCTGAACATCTCCACAAACAAATCTTTGTTTTCCGTCAGTGGTTGAAAGGGCGTTTCCTTTTTCGCTTGTGTGGAGGCGCTTTTCCGTCTTTTGTCCTCAGGCTTGGCGGCGTTTTTGGGAAGCAGCCAAGTGTTCCCCGTTTTCACTGCTCCGGCGATACGCCCGTCCATCAAATGGTAGGTAATGGCCCTCCGGGAAACACCCCATTTCTCTACAGCTTCGCTGACCGTCATATATTCCATAGCAACACCCGCTTCGACATGAATTTCTACATTTATTATATTACCGATATCGGAAGAATGCAAGAACCTGCGAAACGGGAAACAAGGGTGGAAACCGATCAACGCCGGTATCCACCCTTGCCTGTGCCTGTATGTTTTATTTATGCGTTTCTATAAACCGCTGGAGGATAGGCGCCACCTGGGCGCACACGGCGCGGCCGGTGGGGAGAATCTTTGTGCCGCTGCCTTGAATCAGTCCCCCGGCGTTAGCCCAGTCCATGGCGTCCTTGGCATAGCCGGAGACGGCGGCCGCGTCCGCGAACCGGAAGAGGTCGGCCCGCGCCGCCACATCGGCGAAGAGATTTGTCGCATTCACCGCGGGGTTCTTTTCGAGCCGGCACAGAATCGTGACGATCATGCCCGGGGTGGTGGCGCCGTGGGGGTCGAAGGCGGCGCTGCCGGTGCCCTTCATCAAGTCGTTCTCACAGGCATATTGCACCACGCCATAGAACCAGTCGGTTTTTTTGATGTCGGCGAAGGGATTCACCCACGCGGTATCCTGCCCCACCACATAGAGGGAGAGGTAATCGAAATCGAAGGTAACCAGGCCGTT
Organism: Pseudoflavonifractor sp.; assembly: GCA_047637855.1. Classification (GTDB taxonomy): domain Bacteria; phylum Bacillota; class Clostridia; order Oscillospirales; family Oscillospiraceae; genus Pseudoflavonifractor. Next base: position 12,047 of record JBLJBF010000096.1, read on the forward strand.
CTTGAGGGTGCAGGAAAGCTTCTCCAGCCCCCCCTTGTCGTTTAAATACCACATGGCCACGGGCTGCGGTCCGGTGTAGGGGATCTGTGAGTGCGCCGTCAAAGGCGCTGATCTTCTTTCCGCCTAATGTCCAGTACGATGTCGCCGGTCCTGACGGCCTCCTGCTGCGCGCTTGTGAGGGCGCTCTGAGCCAGGGGTTTTTGAGTTCGGCGCTCAGATTGCTGCCCACCGCCTGCCGCGCAACCGAGGCCGCCGCGCCATCCTTGGCCTTGTCGATGAGCTCGTTGGCTTCGGCGGTGGTCAAGCCCGCCAGGTTTTTTGTGTTGCTTGTCATAAAAGTTACCTCCTGTTGCTGCTTTGTAGCAGTCGCTTGATAACTCTATGCCACTCCATTTTCACTGTAGGTATGTTTAACCAGGGTATGAAAAAGCACACCTATGGAACATACCGCTGTCCCATAGATGTGCATGAATGCAATCTGCTGCCGCAAAAGCGGCTCGGCCCCATGACCTTTTATCAAAGGTTCATCGCCTGCTCAGTTTGTACTGGTGATCTCGCTCCAAAAGGAGGGCGTAATACAGTGCAAAGAGATTACTGTATAGTGCATGCGCGGGTAGGAAGAAAGTCAACCACTTCTTGAAAGCGGAAGCTGCGGTATTGCGAAGGGAATTCATTTCATGTAAAACCATATCAGAACACTGCCTTTATGGGTGTTTATTGTAAAGGTCTCAGATTGTAGATAAAAAGCAGACCAAGTCTTTTCATGGCGTTGGCCTGCCCAGTAAATTTTGGAGTTTTCATAAGGTAAAACGCTTCAACTCTTTTACCCTTGTTTCTATGGCTTTGATGACTTCAATAAGTTCCTTGTCACTCTTGCCTGTCGGATCGTCCAGACCCCAATCCTCACGGTGCCTGCAGGGCAGAAAAGGACACTCTACATTGCAGCCCATTGTGACCACAATGTCTACGGGCGGGATGTCGGACAGCAGCTTAGAATACTGCGTCTTTTCCATATCAATTCCATAAAGTTCTTTTACAAGCCGTACCGCGTCCCCATTGATCTGCGGCTTCGTGTCCGTTCCGGCCGAATAGCACTCGAACACATTCCCCGCAAAATATTTGCAAAGGGCTTCTGCAATTTGAGAACGGCAGGAGTTATGGACACAGATAAACGCAACCTTTTTCATAATTATGACCATACCTTTCCACTGCGCGGCAAGGCACAAAAGGGGCTTGAAACCCGATTGGCGTGGCGCAGGCTGTCGTAATTTGTTAGAACATGCCTGAGGAGACAGGCACACTACAGAGCGCATGGAGGTGAGTGTGTTCAGCAAAACGCTGCGCCGAATGTTTATGTGCGCCGGATATTCTTTCAAGTACAAATAAATGTGGGCATTTGACCCCGTAAACTTATCTTTGCTGTCTGTGTTCCAGACAGCAAGACATCTCTGCTCTTAGGCAGGACTTGCTCCGCAGAATGACCAGAGCGCCGGGAAGAAGAAAACCACTCGAATCTCTCGTGCCGGGGTCTATATCAAGCCCCTGTTAGTTCAGTGCGCTCTCTGCGCCATCCGAAACAAGAGGACCCCGGAAGTTGCCAACCGCTACAATGCCATCAAAAAGCGGCGCGGACACAAGAAAGCGATTATCGCTATCTCCAAAATGCTGCTGACTGCCATCTACAGCATCCTGAAGAAAAACGAGCCTTACAATCCACAGCTTTGCCGCCAGGCGGACAAGCCCCCGATTCAGCGGGAAATTTCCGTAGAACAAGCAATTTTTATCCTCCAACGGCAGGGGGATCTCGTTACGACGGCGGGGTCGTCAGATTAGTTAGCTATTGCCTTTTAAGGCCACTTGAGGGTGGCCTGGTTTGTTGTGCCCTTTTCGGGATGCTGCTTAATTTATTGTGTTTCAAACTTGTCCTCCCTTAAAGTTCAAGCAGCTTTTCACCCCGTATGTCCTCGGCGCTCCAACGAATAACCGCAAAATGGCCGTGGGAAAGCTCCTTTACCTTGTTGATCCATTCGACCTCATGGCTTGCTTTGGCTTTCAAAAGACGATTGCTCGTTTCGGTGGCGTACAGGGATGAATTAATAACCCACCATTTTGTTGCGATCTCGGCGCGTTTCAGATCTTCCTCTAACCGCATAGCCTCAAAAACAGGCGTGGTCTCGGCAAGGGTTACAATAATAACCGCCGTATCATTGGCATTGCGGAGCCGCGGCAGCAGCTTTTTAACGGATTCGGGGATGTCTCCTTGTGTGCGCTTTACCTCACGGTGATAACTCTGCGTGGAATCGAGCAGCAACAGCGTATGGCCTGTGGGTGCGGTATCAATAACAACAACCTCATTTTCGGCCCTATCCACAATCTCAGCAAAGGCGCGGAACACGGCAATTTCCTGCGTGCAGGGGGAGCGCAAATCTTCCTCAACATAGGCAATATCATCTTCCGGCATGGTTTCCCGCGCTTTTTTCAGCACTTCTTCCCGATAACGTCGGAGTTCTTCTTTTTCGTCAATATGGCTCATGGTGATGCCGCTGGTTTTATCCATGACAAACTTTAGGTGGGCGGCGGGGTCTGTGGTTGTCAGATGGACCTTTTCCCCTTTGGCCGACAGGCCGAGCGCGATGGCTGCGGCAATCGTCGTTTTTCCAACGCCACCCTTGCCCATTGTGAAAATTACTTTTTTGCCGCTTGCGTCCAAATCATCAATGACCTTGCGGAGCGTCGGAATGTCGGTGGTATGCAGGGTTTCGCCGCTTAGGGTAAAGCAGTCATTTTGAAGCAGACTGCGGACATTTTTCATGCCGGTGATGTTATAGGCGCGCAGCGGCACAAAATAGGTGGCCAGGTCCTTCAGTTCGGCAGGTATATCGGCAAGCGCCTTTTGTTGTTTGGCGTACAGGCTCTCCGATATGTCATCGTCAAAGGCTGAGAGTACGCCGTTGATGATCAAGAGCTGATTGTGTACGCCCAGATCGGCAAGCTCTTTTGAGGCCCGCTCCGCTTCTTTGAGCGGAGAGCCCTCGGGCCGGGATACAAGGACAAGGGTGGTCAATTCACCGTCCGCCAAAGTGGCCACCGCTTGTTTATACATTTCCTTTTTATCTTCGAGGCCGGAAAGCTGCCCCAGGCAAGACGCTCCATGTGTGTTTTCGCTGATGAAATTGCTCCATGCGCTCGGCAGTTGCAGCATCCGCAGGGTATGGCCTGTGGGTGCGGTATCAAAGATGATATGATCGTATTCCTTTGCGGCAGCTTCGTCGGTAATAAAGGTCGTAAACTCATTGAAAGCGGCAATTTCGACCGTGCAGGAGCCGGAAAGCTGTTCCTCCATGTTTATAATAACGGATTCCGGCAGCTTGCCGTGATAGGGCGCGACGACACTTTCCCTATACTGCGCCGCCGCCTGTATCGGGTCGAGGTTGGCAACCACAAGCCCCGGCACTTCCACAATCGGCACGCCTTTGCTATCCAGTTCGGTGCCGAACACATCCTGCAAGTTGGAAGCGGGGTCGGTGCTGACAAGCAGTACCTTCTTTCCGCTGTCGGCAAGGCTCACAGCGGTGGTACAGGCGACTGAGGTTTTCCCAACGCCGCCCTTGCCGGTATAGAACAGGTATTTTGTGAGGGTTAGATACTGCAAGTCAAGCTGTTTCATTGGCAGCAGCCCTCTGAACAGCAGCACCCGCCATCGGCTTTTTTGGTTTCGGTCGCTTCCAAATACAAGGCCGGGATCTCCAACCATGCCGCAATTTCTTCGTTGGTAGGGTACGACTTTGTCTTAATGATTTTTCCGTCAATGACCGTGGCGGGTAAAGATGCCACGCCGTCTCCCATGATGAGCTTGTTAATATCGGTGTTGTTGATGAAGGCTTGCGGGGCGCTGCTCAAGTTGAAACGGGCGGCGGTAATGCCGTTCTTTTGCAGGTTATTAAATACGGTGGAAATGCGGAGAAGTTCGGGATCGACGCCGACGCCGCAGATGCCGGTCTCACAGCACATGGCCGGTTCGTAAATCGACATTATTTTCATGGAAAATTCACTCCTTAAATTCGTGTTGGATGTTGTATTAGAACAGCCGCAAGCAGTATCGCAGCAGCTATTTTTACCACTAAAAAACCGTTCGAGATTGTCCGGCAGCGCGTAGGCTTCTTCTTTTGGGGATTGCTGCCCGTAGATAGCCTTTAGGACACCATCCACAATCATCGGTACAGGCGGCCGCTCGTATTCCTTGCCCTCATAGACAAAAACCCTGCAATCCACGCTATCGCCGCAAAGATCACCGCAATCTGCGCAGTTGCTTTCCACAAGTTCGCTGCAAATATCCACGCCGTTCACGCGTATGGTCGGGGAACTGATAAAGTGGTATTCCTCCGCAAGTTCCCTCGTTGAGATATTGAGGTTGTTGACCTTGACTTCAAGCCCCAGCGTATCGAACACGCCGGATAGGACATGAAGCGCCTGCTTGAGTGTTTCATCCGTTGCCATGCACCGTTCGCAGGCATTCAGATCGAGATAAAGAAAATCAATAAGAAGCTGTTTCATTTGGCAAACCACCCTTTCGTTCTATTGACAACATTCACAAGTATCAGCATAACAGGCACCTCTGTCAGCACGCCAACCGTGCAGACAAGGACCACGGGCGAAGTCGGGCCGTACAAAGCAATCGCTACGGCAACGGATAATTCAAAGAAGTCCGATGCGCCGATCAGCGCGGCAGGGGCAGCTATGTTATGCGGCTGTTTGCATACCTTGCACATGAAATAGGCAAAAGCGGCTGTAATGATATTTTGCAGGATTAAAGGTACAGCTATGAGCAGCACATGAAGCGGATTGCTTAAGATAGCGTCGCCCTGGAAGGTAAAAATGATAATGAGGGTAAGAAGTAATCCGACGGTGGTGATGCCGTCAAACTTAGGAATAAAGCTATCATTAAAGTGCTGTAAGCCCTTTTTCTTTATGACGATATTCCGCGTCAAGGCACCGCCAATGAGCGGTATTACAACAAACAATACAATGGACAAAAACAGGGTATCCCACGGCACGAACATATCATTTACGCCAAGTAGGAATGAGACGATAGGCACAAACGCCACAAGAATAATGAGGTCATTCACTGCCACCTGCACAAGCGTATGGGCAGGATCGCCCTTTGCCAGATTACTCCATACAAACACCATCGCCGTGCAGGGGGCGGCTCCTAGGAGCACGGCTCCGGCCACATAGCTTTTAGCGAGATCTGCGGGGATCAGATTTTTGAACACCACATAGAAGAAGAATGCCGCCAGCCCAAACATCAGAAACGGCTTGATAAGCCAGCTTGTTCCGCTTGAAATCATCAGGCCCTGGGGATTTCTACGCACATTTTTGATCGACTGAAAATCCACCTTCATCATCATGGGATAAATCATAATCCATATCAGCATGGCGATGGGGATGGATATTTGCGCATACTCAAAGCGTCCCAAAAGGGCAGGAACACCAGGCAGGAATCTCCCGATCAAAATACCTGTCGCCATGCAAATCAGCACCCACACTGTCAGATATTTTTCAAAAAACCCGATACCCTCACGTTGCTTTCCCTTTTCCACAGGTGCACCCCCCCTCTTTGCAAATACAATCATCTTTGTCAGTGGTGATGGAGTTCAGGAAGTTTTTAAAATCTTGCACTTTGTCGTCGTTCAGAGAGTAATGCGTCCACTTGCCTTCTTTGCGCCCACTCACCAAACCGCAATCACAAAGTATTTTCATGTGATGGGAAAGGGTCGGCTGCGTAATATTGAATTTCTCCAAGATCTTACAGGCACACAGTTCGCCACAGGAAAGCATATCCACTATCATAAGTCGATTGGTGTCCGCAAGGGCTTTGAACAGTCTAATATTTTCCTCATACTTGTTGCTCACTCAAGTCACCTCGCATAGATAATTATCTATGTGTATTATATGCAGACGTATAGACGATTGTCAATGTGTCTGGGGATATTATTTTAAGAGCAAACAATTATTTCGTAAATTGCAAGTTCAAGTTGGACACCCCGGGTAGAGATGGTGTGGGTTCTTAGGCGGCGTAGACCTTGTCTAAGAAAGCCTCAAATAGCTTCTCCGGCGTGCGGTAGCCGAGCTTGCGGCGAGGGCGGCCATTCAGTTCGTCGGCAAAGCCAAGGATTTCTTTATCAGAGAACGTCTCGATGGAGACGCTTTTGGGAACATACCGCCGGAAAGACCATTGTGCCGTTCGTTCTGAGGCCGTTCCCAAGAGGAGTAGGGGTGTGCGAAGTATACTTGAGCGCCCCATTGTGCAACCTGTGCGAAGTCTGCAAACTCAGGGCCGTTATCTACCGTAATGGTATGAAAGACCTGGCCAAAGCGGTCGCCGTATTCATCACGCAGAACTTTCATCGCCGGCATGACAGCATCGCTGGTTTTGCCCGGAATGCGGATAGCGAGATAGTTCTCGGTTTTCTTCACCCTGCAGAAATACTTCGCTGCGCTGTGGCACGGTTACGACTTGACATTTATTTTACCAACGTTTGACAGTCTGCTAGTGGAACAAGTTTAACTACCGTAGTACCTTTTATGGTATGTAATTTGTCGTGACAAAGAATAAGGGAGGAAATATCTATGAGTAAGAAACCCGGAATTTCTCGCAGGTTAAGTGCGCTGCTTCTTGCTGCCGTAATAATGCTGGGCCTCGCACCACATGCCCTGGCCGCAGACGGATTTGCCGCCGAGTATCTGACCCTGCAACCGGGCAGCGACACGTTGAGGATCAACCTGAACTGGTATGCGCCTGGAGCGGCCGCCGCCGATGTGACCGGACAGGTGAGATTTACGGCTGATAGCGGAGCGACCTACATAACGGCGGATGCTGATGAAACGGTCACCGCAACGACCAACAAGGTTGCCTGCAAGGCCACCGTCGTCGGCCTCGAAGGCGGCACGTCCTACGCCTATCAGGTCTCCAACGACGGCGGTACTACATGGAGTCAGGCGTACAGCTACGCCACCCCTGCTGACGGCGCGTTTACCTTCGCCTTTGTCGGCGACCCCCAGCTAAAGAGCGGGAATCAGGACAGTCAGAGCCTTGGTAAGAATTCGACGGGTACCGTCTCCACGGGTATTGCGATCTTCCAGGGCTGGGCAGACACGCTGGCCGCACTTTCTGCGTTCGATGTGAACTTCATCGCCTCCGCCGGCAATCAGGTTGACACTACCGGCGGCGCCGAAGTTGAGTACGCCATGTTCTTCGCTCCCGGACAGATGCAGTCCACGCCCTTTGCCGCGGCTGTGGGCAACCATGACAGGCATAGCCAGTTCCTGAGTCATTACAATCTCCCCAATGAACAGGATGTCACGGCAACGGCAAAGACCTCCGCTGCGGCCACTGCCGCCACCTCCGGCTCCGGCAACTACTACTATTCCTATGACAACAGCCTTTTCGTCGTCCTGAACGACCCGGATTACCCCGCAAATACAGCTCAGGCCGAGCCCTACATCGCCGCCTTCCGCGCTACGCTCACGGCTGCGACCGCCGCTTATCCCGATTACACCTGGCTTTTCGTCCAGCACCACAAGTCCACCGAGTCCGTCGCCCAGCATGTCGCGGACAAAGATATCCAGTATTATGTCGAGGCAGGTTTCGAGACGCTGATGGACGAATTTCATGTGGACTTCGTGCTGGCCGGTCACGACCATGTCTACGCCCGCTCCTACGCCATGTATGACGGAGCCCGCGTCAGCGACGACACCGATCATCTCACAAACCCCGGCGGTACCGTCTACCTGACTTGCAATACAGGCTCGGGCCTCAAGTATTACGGGATTTTCTCCTCGGGCCTTTATGTCAAGAACAACACCGAATATCCCTATCTAATGTCCGCTAAATAAAGCTAAACGCATTGCGGCGCAAGACATTTCAGTAAAATTCTGGTAGAATGAGTGCAAGGGAAAGAGTCAAAATGGCTTGAAAAGCTTGCACAAGGTTGTGATGGGGATATGTACAAATACAGCAACGGGCAAATCAGCTTGACGGATTTCAAACAGCCAGTGGGGATGAGCCTGAAGGAAAACAATCGCTGGGTGAAAAAAGCGCAGACTATCCCCTGGCCGGAGATCGAAAAGAGGTACGCGGGCCTGTTTACCAATCGGAAAGGTAACGTGGCAAAGCCGCTACGGCTTGCGCTGGGAGCCTGCATCATCCAGGCGGAGTACGGTTACGCAGATGAAGAAACTGCTCTGCAGATCCAGGGAAACCCGTATCTGCAGTATTTCTGCGGCTACCCCGGCTACGACGAGCATCCGCCCTTTGACCCATCGCTGATGGTGTACTTCCGCAAGCGCCTGACGCCGGAGGTGCTGGGGGAGGTCAATGAGATGATTATGAGCTGTGTGTACAAGGAATCTCCGCATGACGATGACGACGATTCCCCTGCAGGCGGCAACAGCGGCACCATGATTGTGGATGCCACCTGTGCGCCGTCTCACATCCGCTATCCTCAGGACGCGTCTTTGCTCAACGAGGCCCGGGAGAACACGGAAAAGCTGCTGGACGAGCTGCATGATCCGGCAGTTGGCTGCAAGCCACGCACTTATCGCAAGCAGGCGCATCGGGACTTTCTTCAGTTCAGCCGCAGCCGAAAGAAGAACGCTAAAAAGGTCCGCAAGGCAGTTGGGCAGCAACTGCGCTATCTGGCGCGGAACCTTGCCGCGATTGATCAAAAGTTGGCGCTGGGCAGGACCCTTTCCGAGCGGAAGAACGACCGTCTCACCACGATTCGAACGCTCTACGCGCAGCAAAAGAACATGTACGACCATCACTGCCACACGGTTCCGGACCGGATCGTCAGCGTCAGTCAGCCGTTCCTGCGCCCCATTGTGCGGGGCAAGGCCGGTAAGAACGTGGAGTTTGGCGCGAAGCTGGACATCAGTGTGGTAGGCGGCTGGACCAGATTGGAGTGTTTCTCCTTCGACGCCTACAACGAGGCGGGGAATCTGCCGGCGATGGCAGAACGATTCCGCGCCCGGGAGGGGCACTACCCAAGCAGGATTCTGGCGGACAAGATCTACCGCAACCGGGAGAACCTGCGGTTGTGCAAGGAACATGGGGTCCGCCTTTCCGGCTCGGCGCTGGGTAGGCCGAAGAAGGATGAGGTCCGCGACAAAACACAGGATTTTCTGGTCGAGTGTGAGCGGGTGGAAGTGGAGCGGCGGTTTAGCCTGGCCAAGCGCAAGTGCGGCCTGGGGCTGATCATGACGAAGCTGCGCGAAACCATTGCCCACAGTATTGCTATGTCCATTTTGGTGCTGAATCTCAGGACAATTCAGCATGCCCTGCTGCGGCTACTTGCATTTTTTATCCGATTGATCCCGCCATTGAAAAACAGCCTTTGTTCAGTCAACATTATGTACGGTGCCCGGGTCCTCCGCCGCTGCCTGCAGCCTGACTCCCTGCTTCATTGTATGATCCAGAGAATGCGGTCTAATTTGTTATATCTGTATGTACGGTAGATTTGGAGACGCCGAACTTTTGGGCGGCGGCGCGTACCGTCGCTTTGTTCTCTATGATGTAAAGCGCCAGCTGACAGGCGCGCTCCTCGATGTTCCCCTTCAAAGACAACACTCCCCGCATTTTGTTTCCGCTGGTGGATGTATATGCGAAATATTCCCGGGATGTAAAGGGGAAAAGATGGCCCGCAACCGACAAAACAGCCCCGGCGCCGTCTGGCGCCGGGGCTGTTTTAAACCTTTACTTCTGGGTGACAGCTTTAAAGAGACGGTAGATGGTGATATAGGACTGCTCGCGGGTATAGGTGCCGGTGGGGAGGAAGTTGCCGCCGCTGCCGCTCATCACGTTGATCTGATGCACGAAGTTGACTGCGTCCTTAAACCAGACGCCCACCGAGCCGCTGTCGGCAAAGGGGGCCGAGCCTGTGGCCGCGGTGTCCATCCCCAGCACCTTGGCGGCGCGGGTGAGGAAGGCGGCGGCCTCCTGCCGGGTGATGGTGGCGTAGGGGTCGAAGGAGGGGCCTCCACGGCCCTGGACGATGCCCAGCGCATAGGCCGCGATCACGTTGCCGTTGACCGTGTCGCCGAAGGGATACTCCCGGATCCAGGCGTAGTAATCCTTGCCGGTCTTCTCCTTCACCAGGGTCTGGATGGTTTTTCCGCTCACCTCGCTGACGGCCTGAACCACCAGATCGCAGAACTCGCTGCGGGTGATGTTGTTGAGGTAGAGGCTCTGCAGCTCGGTGGGAACCAGATCCTTCTCAATAGCGGCGGTGACTTCGGCGTGGGCCCAGCCGTCCATGGCGGATTTCTCGGGCAGGGGGGGCAGATACTCCAGCTTGCCGTAGCCATACTTGTCGTTCACATGGATCACGGGATAGGCTTCGGGGTTGTATACGGTTTCTACGCCGTCCTCACCCTCCACAAAGTAGGTGGAGGCGTCCAGCTGGTCCGCGCCGGGGATGGCCTTGCCGGTCCGGTCGATGAGGTAGGCCTTCGCGCCGTCGTACACCACGGCCATACCGCCCGAGAACCCGCTGGCCCGCTCAAACTGAGGGGCGATGACCACCTGACCGTTGATGTCCAGATAGCCGTACTTGCCGTTCTCCAGGAAGGCCATCAGGCCCTCGCTGGAGGGCCAAAGCTCCTCGTACCGGAAGGAGATGACGGTCTTGCCCGTCTTGTCAATGGCGCCGAACTTGCTGTCCTTGGAGAGGGTAGCCAGACCGTTTTCGGCAAAAAATTGATAGTTGGAATTGGGGCCGGAGTAAGTATAGTTGTCGAACTGGGGCTGAATGACCCAGGCGCCGGTCTTGTTAATAAAGCCCAGAAGATAGGAGTACTCCCCGGACTTGGCGTCGTAGGTCTCCTGGAAGACGGGGGCAAGGCCCTGATTGAAGGGGAACCCGCTGGAGATCATGCGGTAGCTCTGCCCAACGCCATCCTCGGTGGTGTATTCGGGGCCGAAATACTCAGGTTCATCCCACAGGAGGACGGTCTCGCCCTTGGTGTTGAAATAGCCGAACCCGCTTGTCGCCTCAGGGTAACCGGGGGCGAGGCCCTCGTTCATGGTGCCGGAGGGGGACATGGAGCCGCTGTGAAAGACCTGACCGCTGGTGGTGTAAAAGCTGACGGTATACTCGCCGGGCAGGGCGACCAATCCGTTGTGGAAGAAGAGGGTCGCGTCAGCGAGATTGTCCATGGAGCCATAGTAGGGAACGATGGCGCCGGTTTCACTGTTCCAGTCCACCATCTGGAAGGCGGTAAACTTGCCTACATGGTCGATAAAACCCATCTCATACACGCTCTCGGTGTAGGAGCCGCCGTCAAAGGTGTTGATGGCGCGGGTAGAACCTTTGCCTACGATGGCCAGGCCCTCGTTAAAGGAGTGGGCCAGGTCGTACTGGAAGGGGATGACGGTCTTGCCGTCGGTGTCGATGTAGCCCCATTTGCCGCCCTGCTGAACGGCGGCCAGGCCCTCGGCACAGGGTTTTGCGTTCTCATACTTTGGGGTGATGGCCTCGTGATAGGTCAGTACGCCGCGCTGGGGCGAGGCTTCGGCTGCCAGCGCCGGGGCGGGCAGTGTAGCCACGGTGAGGGAAAGGGCCAGTAACAGTGCGGGGACAAGCCGGGGTTTTCTAATCATACGTATTTTCCTCCCAATATTAATTGGAACGCGCAAATCCCAGTATAGCGCTATGCCTATCCCAGGTCAAGTCAAAAATGGGCGCACCCACCAAAAAAAAGAGGGTGCGCTCACTGTTTTTGTGAAAAATCTATACGTTGAACCGGAAGAGGACGATATCCCCGTCCTTCATGACGTACTCCTTGCCCTCGGAGCGGACCAGGCCCTTTTCCTTGGCGGCGTTCATGCTGCCCAGCGCCTTCAGGTCCTCAAAGTTCACCACCTCGGCCCGGATAAAACCGCGCTCGAAGTCGGTATGGATTTTGCCCGCGGCCTGGGGGGCCCTGGTGCCGCCCGTGATGGTCCAGGCCCGGCACTCGTCCTCCCCCGCGGTGAGGAAGGAGATGAGGCCCAAAAGGGCATAGCTCGCCTTGATGAGCCGATCCAGGCCCGACTCGGCAATGCCCAGGTCCTCCAGGAACATGCGCTTGTCCTCCCCATCCAGCTCGGCGATCTCGGACTCCAACTTGGCGCAGATGGGGATGACCTGAGCCCCCTCCTGGGCGGCCAGCTCCACCACCTGGCGGTAGTAAGGCACCTCGTCGTGGGCGGCAAAGCCCGCCTCGTCCAGATTGGCGGCGTAGACGATGGGCTTGAGGGAGAGGAGCTCGGCGGTGGCCAGGATAGCGGCGTCGTCCTCATCGCAGGCAAAGGCCCGGGCCGAGTTGCCGTCGTTGAGCCAGCTGCGCAGGGCGGTAAAGACCTCGGCTTCGTGGAGGTACTTCTTGTCCGCCTTGGCGGCCTTGTTTGCCTTGTCGATGCGGCGGTCCACCATCTCAAGGTCGGCCATGATGAGCTCTACATCGATGATGCCGATGTCCCGCAGGGGATCGGTCGAGCCCTCCACGTGGATGATGTTCTCGTCGTCAAAGCATCTCACCACATGGACGATGGCCGCGCACTCGCGGATGTTGGCCAGGAATTTATTGCCCAGGCCCTCGCCCTTGCTGGCCCCCTTCACCAGCCCCGCAATGTCCACAAACTCCACCACGGCGGGGGTGGTCTTCTTGGGGTGGTAAAATTCGGAGAGCCAGTCGAGGCGGTGGTCGGGAACCGATACCACGCCCACGTTGGGCTCGATGGTGCAGAAGGGGTAGTTTGCGCTCTCGGCCCCGGCATTGGTGATGGCGTTAAACAGGGTGCTCTTGCCCACGTTGGGCAGGCCCACGATACCTAATTTCATCTTATAAGAACCTCTCTTTATGTTGATCGCCCAAGTATTATATAATGTCTGCTGAACAAACCCAAAATTCATTCAAATCAATGTTTCCAACGTGTTTTGGGTTTGTTCAGGCACAAGGTTTTTGGCTGATATTAGCCAAAAACCTTGTGCCTTGGATTTGCGGCGTGTGTCCGCAAATCCAAGTGGACAGTCATTCAATGCATCTGAAGCGACAAAACAGGGCTGTTTTGTCGCCCGAAAAGGCACAACGTGCTTTTTCGGCAACTGCGCTTCGCAAAGCGCAGTTGTTCAGTGGACATTATATAAGATGGCGGCAAAAAACACAAGAGGAGATGAAAACCCTCTTGCCTTTCCCGCCGATAGCGTGTAGAATCAATCCCGCCGGTTTTTACAATTTTAAAGATATCACAGATAGGGGACGCGCCGGGATGAAGCTCTTGCGGCAGGCCAGTGGAGATATTACGAAGGGCGTGATCTGGAGGCAGCTTTTGCTGCTTTTCGTTCCCCTCTGGCTCGGCACGTTTTTTCAGCAGCTCTACAGCACGGTGGACAGCGTGATCGTGGGCCGCTTTGTGGGGAAGGAGGCCTTCGCCGCCGTGGGGGCCAGCGGCCCGGTGGTCAACCTGACGGTGGGGCTCTTCACCGGCCTTGCCAGCGGCGCGGTGGTCGTCCTGGCGCAGCACTACGGCGCCCGGCGGGTGGAGGAGATGCACAGGGGCGTCCACACCGCCATGCTCATCTCCGTCCTGGCGGGGATTCTTCTCACGGTGGCGGGCTTCGCCCTGACGCCCTGGGCCCTGCGGGCCATGGGCACGCCGGAGGATACCCTGGCCGACGCGGTGCTCTTCCTGCGCATCTACTTTTTGGGCATGGTGCCCAACCTGGTCTACAATATGGGCACCGGCGTGCTCCGGGCCGTTGGGGATGCCCGCCGTCCCCTCTACTTTCTGGTCGCCGCGTCCCTGTGCAACATCGTGCTGGACCTGATTCTGGTGCTGGTCTTCCACCTGAACGTGGCGGGGGTGGCCATCGCCACCGTGATGTCCCAGGTGCTGGCGGCCGTGCTGGTGGTGCTGGCCCTGCGCGCCGCCGCCGGGGAGCCCTACCAGTTCTTCCCCCGGCAGATGAAGCTCCACGGGGGCGAGGTCGCCGCTATTCTCCGGGTGGGGACGCCCGCGGCCCTTCAGTCGTTGATGTACTCCAGCTCCAATATCGTCATTCAGGCCGCCATCAACTCCTTCGGCACCGACACGGTGGCGGCCTGGTCGGCCTACGGGAAGATGGACGTCATCTTCTGGATGACCCTGAACGCCATGGCCCTCGCCCTTACCACCTTCGCCGGACAGAACTACGGCGCGGGAGAGTACGGGCGGCTCAGGAAGGGGGTCCGGGTGGCGGTGTCCATCAGCGCGGCCTTTACGCTGGCTATGAGCGCCGGCATGGTCCTCTTTGCCCGGCCGCTGCTGTCGGTCTTCTGCCCTGACCCGGCGGTGCTGGAGATCGGCGTGGGCATGGTGCAGTTTTTGGCCCCCTGCTATATTCTGTATATTCTGGTGGAGCTGCTGGTCGGCGCGGTCCGGGGTGCCGGGAAGAGCCTTGTCCCCATGCTCATCTCGGTGTTCGGCATCTGCGTCATCCGGCTCGTCTGGCTCTTTACGGCGGCGGTCGTACACCATACGGTGAACACGGTGGCGGGCAGCTACCCCATCACCTGGGCCGTCACCTCCCTGGCACTGCTGGTCTACTACCTTCGGGGGAACTGGCTGCCCGAGGAGAACCTGCAAGGAGCCGCCAGATAAAAAAGTCAAGAGGCCCGCGGACGTGAGTCCGCGGGCCGCTTTTATATCTTTGGAGGGTTTAGCCCCCCGGATGCCTTGTTTTAGTAGGCCACGCCCCAGTAGATGCTGTGGTTTGCCTTTCCGCCGCAGACGGCGCAGGTGTCGCCCAGGTGCTCCTGCTCCAGGGGAATGCACCGGGAGGAGACTCCGGCCTCCTCCTTCATCTTCAGCTCGCACGCTACGTCGCCGCACCACATGGTCTTGGCGAAACCGCCCACCTGCTCCATGAAGTCCTTGACCTCCTGCACGCTGTGGCAGACCACGGTGTGCTCCTCCAGGTTGCGCTTGGCCTTGGCGAAGAGATTGTCGTGGATGGCGTCCAGCAGCATAGGGATTTTGGCCTCCAGCTCGTCCAGACCGACAAAATGCTTTTCCCGGTTGTCCCGGCGCACCAGCACGCACTGGTTCTGTTCCATGTCCTTGGGGCCGATCTCCAGGCGCAGGGGCACGCCCTTCATCTCGTACTCGGCAAACTTCCAGCCGGGGGAGTTGTCGGAGAAGTCGCCCTTCACCCGGAGACCCGCGGCCGCCAGCCGGTCCACCAGCTCCTGCGCCTTCTCGGTCACACCGGGCTTGTGGGCGGCGATGGGCACCACGACAACCTGGATGGGGGCCACCCGGGGGGGCAGCACCAGGCCGCTGTTGTCGCCGTGGGTCATGATGACGCCGCCGATGGTGCGGGTGGTGTACCCCCAGGAGGTCTCGAAGGGGGCGGTCTGCTGGTTGTTCTTGTCGGCAAAACTGATGCCGAAGGCCTTGGCAAACCCGTCGCCGAAGTAGTGGCTGGTTCCGTTTTGCAGGGCCTTGCGGTCGTGCATCATGCACTCGATGGTATAGGTGCGCTCGGCCCCGGCGAACTTTTCCTTGTCGGTCTTCAGGCCCTTGGTCACGGGCATAGCCAGGAGATTTTCGCAGATGTCGGCATAGATATTCCACATCCGCTCGGTCTCCTCGATGGCCTCCTCGGCGGTGGCGTGGAGGGTGTGGCCCTCCTGCCAGAGGAATTCGCGGTGGCGCAGGAAGGGACGGGAGGTCTTCTCCCACCGTAGCACCGAGCACCACTGGTTGTACAGCATGGGCAGGTCCCGCCAGGAGTGGACGATCTCGGCCCAGTGGTCGCAGAACAGAGTCTCGGAGGTGGGGCGCACGCACAGGCGCTCCTCCAGCTTCTCGCTGCCGCCATGGGTGACCCAGGCGCACTCGGGGGCGAAGCCCTCTACGTGGTCCTTCTCCTTCTGGAGCAAAGACTCGGGGATGAGCATGGGCATGGACACGTTGGTGTGTCCGGTGGCCTTAAACTTGGCGTCCATCTCCCGCTGTATGTTTTCCCAGATGGCGTATCCGTAGGGGCGCAGGACATACATGCCCTTTGTCCGGGTATAGCTGATGAGCTCGGCCTTCGTGCACACGTCGGTGTACCACTGGGCGAAGTCCACCTCCATATCGGTGATCTGCTCCACCTGCTTTTTGTCCTGTGCCATATATCTCTCAATCCTTCAACTTGAAATTTCATTGGTATCCTTGCTATTTTATGCAAATACCGTGAAAAAGTCAAGGGGAGCGGCAGATTTGGGGGCCTGCGCGGGAAATACCTGACGTATAGAACGGCCTCGGCGAGGGAAACTGTATCAAAGAGGTGGTCTGCTTGAACAGAGTGGGAATTTGGGAGCGCGGAAATCGTGTTTTTGACGGGGTGAAATGGGTGGCGGAGGGACGGGAGCCCTGCGCGCTGCTCCTTCAAGGGAGCCATCCGGCCGACTTCCGGGAGGGGAGACTGGATCTTTTGTGCATCACCGCCTCGGCCCGGGGCTGGGCGGGGGCGGGGGCCGTGGACTGCCGGATGCTCCTGCTGCCCGGCGGGCTGGGTCCGCTGGCCCGGGGGCTGCGGTGCGCCTGCGCCGTAAGCTACGGCACCTCGCCCAAGGACACCCTTACGTTCTCCAGTCTGGAGGGGGACCAGATCTGCGTAGCCCTCCAGCGGGAGCTGGTGACCTTGGCCGGCGGCGTGGTGGAGCAGCAGGAGTGGGTCCTCCCCTTTCCCGCGGGGAGCGACCCCATGGACTACTTGGCGGCGGTGGGCATTCTGCTGATCTTAGGGCTGCCGCCCGGGCCGGCGTAGCTCATGTGGGGAGGGCGTTCCTCGGCTCGCCCGCGTCGGTCTGGAATTCCGTCATGGTGTGCCAGTACCGCTTGGGCATATGACCCATGCGGCACTTGGGGTTGTAGCGGCCCTCAATGGCCACCGTGTCGTAAAATCTGCGCCAGAGGGCGCGGTAATCCCGCTCCTCCTGGCCGGGGGGCGCGGGGCTGAAGTCCTCCAGCGGCGCGATGACCCACCTGCCCGGCTGGTAGAAGAGGGCCTCCCGGTATGTGCGGTCGTAGAGGACCAGCCGCTCCCCCGCGTAACGGGCGCAGAAGTGGGGCCGCAGGAGGGGGAGCACCCGGTTTTTCGGCTCAATTTCGGCGATGAGCACCCCCTCCTGGTCCGAAAAGCGGACAAAGCCCTTGAAGAGATGGGCCTCGTTTTCCAGGTGAGACAGGGCCTTGACCAGGACCGCCACCCGGGTCTCGGTCAGGTCCCGCACCACGGCAGGCCCCCGCTCATACCCCAGAGCGATGAAACGGAAGAGGTGGAGCTCCTTTTCCGGCAGGCAGGTGAGAAAGCCCCGGATGACCCAGGCGGCGGCGTCTTTTCCCAGCCGCCTGGGAAGGGAGAGGAGGACCCGGCGGGCGTGGTCGCCGTCCGTCTCCACGGGCCGCTCGGGGAAAAGGGAGAGCTGGTCGTCCCCCGGAGCCAAAAAAGCGGCGGGATACTCCTTGTGGACATAGCTCTCATACACGCAGGTGAGAAAGCCGTGGAAGGTGCCGTCATAGGTGTAGGAGACCTGGGGCCAGTCGTGCATGGGGCGCCTCCTTTATAAAATCAGCCCGTGTGTTCAAACATACATAGCTGCTCGGGCGCCTCCTGGGCCAGCAGGGGCTTTTCCAAAGCCACCAGGTGGCGCAGCACCCCGTCCTGAGAGACCCGCAGGCCCTCGGCCATTCTGCCGCCGCAGGTAATAAAATACTGGGCCCGCTTGAGGACAACCCCCAGTTTTTTCAGCCCCTCGAAGTGGAGGGGGCCGCAGCGCCGGGCGGTGAGGATGCGCTGGGCGCTCTTCACCCCCACGCCGGGGATGCGCAGAAGCACCTCATAGTCGGCTGTGTTGACCTCCACGGGGAAGAACTCCATGTGGCTCAGCGCCCAGGAGCACTTGGGGTCTACCAGGGGGTTGAAGTTGGGGTTTGCCTCGTCCAGCAGCTCGTGGGCCTCGAAGTGGTAAAACCGCAGCAGCCAGTCGGCCTGATAGAGCCGGTGCTCCCGCAGGAGAGGCGGCTTAAATCCCAGCGGCGCGGGGAGGAGTCGGCTGTCGGACACCGGCATATAGGCCGAATAAAAGACCCGCTTGAGTTGGTACTTGCGGTACAAGCCCTCCGTGAGGCGGAGGATGTGAAAGTCGCTCTCCGGGGTCGCGCCGATGATCATCTGGGTGGACTGCCCGGCGGGGGCGAACCGGGGGGCGTTTTTGTAGAGGGCGATCTCCTGCCTGGACTGATGGATGCCGTCCCGAATCTGCCCCATGGGGGAGAGAATGTCCATCTTCGCCTTGTCGGGGGCCAGCAGGCGCAGGGAGCTCTCGCTGGGCAGCTCGATATTTACGCTCAGCCGGTCGGCAAGACAGCCCAGCCGGTGGGTGAGCAGCGGGTCGGCCCCGGGGATGGCCTTGGCGTGGACATAGCCCCAGAAGTGGTACTCCTGGCGGAGCAGGCGGAGTGTCTCTATCATCAGCTCGGTGGTGTGGTCGGGGCTGACCATGACGGCCGAGGAGAGAAAGAGCCCCTCAATATAATTGCGGCGGTAGAAGCCGATGGTCAGCTCGCACAGCTCCCGGGGGGTGAAGGCGGCCCTGGGCCCGTCGTTGGAGCGGCGGTTGACGCAGTACTGGCAGTCGTACACGCAGACGTTGCCCAGCAGCACCTTGAGCAGTGTGACGCACCGCCCGTCCGCCGAGAAGGAGTGACAGCAGCCCGCCTGCATGGTGGTGCCCAGCCCCCCGGGACGGCTTGTCCGGTCCAGGCCGCTGGAGGTGCAGGCGGCGTCGTACTTGGCGGCGTCGGTCAATATGGTCAGCTTATCCATGAGATCCAAGATGCCCGCCTCCAAATAGAACATTTGTACTTGTAGTATGACACTAGAACATATGTATGTCAAGAGGGTTTTTCCGTGAAAGGGTAGAAAAGGGCGGTAAGCTTGGGTGATAAAATGTGAAAAAATCAACAAAATCCGCTAAAAGCCTTGCGCCGGGCCATGTAAAGCGATATACTGTCTAGGCTGATTTTGCACGTTGGACGCGCGCGGAGGACTGGAGACACATGAAAAAACGCGATCTGATTATTATTGCGGCCGTGCTGGCGGTGGCGCTGGCCGCCGCTCTTGTCAGCGCCCGTCTCCTTCACGGAGGCGGCGCCAAGGACATGGTCGATATCAAGGTGAACGGCCAGCTCTATGAGAGCGTCCCGCTGGACGAGAACCGGGTAGTCGAGGTCAGACAGGACAGCGGCGCCGTCAACCATATTGAGATCAAGAACGGCGCGGTCCGTATGCTGGATGCCAACTGCGCCAATCAGGACTGTATCCGCATGGGCACCATGAGCGCCGACCACCCCGGGGCCATGTTCGGCGTCATCGTGTGCCTGCCCCACCGGGTGTCTGTCGAGCTGCGCCTTGCGGACGGAGCTGTGGGATGAGGAGAGGGAAGACCGGCATAGCGGTGCAGACGCTTACCCGTCTGGCCCTTTTAGGCGCGGTGGCGCTGGTGCTGGGCTGGGTGGAGAGCTTTCTCCCCACCCCGTACGGGATAAAGCTGGGGCTTGCAAACACCGTTCTCCTCTACGCGCTCTACCTGCTGGATGTCCCGAGCGCCTTTGTCCTGATGGTATTGAAGGTCTTTCTCTCTCTGCTCACGCCGGGGGGCGGAGGCCGGTTTCTCTACACTGCTGCCGGGGCCATTCTCAGTCTCCTGGCCATGCTTTTGGTCAAGGCGGGCAGCCGGGAGAAGGTCTCTATGATCGGTGTGTCGGTGGTGGGCGCCATCTTCCACAATGTGGGGCAGATGCTTGTGGCGGCGGCCATTTTTGGCGTGATCCCAATTTTGGCCTATTCGCCTCTCCTGCTTCTCACGGGTGTGGTGCTGGGTATCGTCACGGGCACGGTGGGCCGGTATGCCATCCGGGCGCTGGCGGCCACCGGGGTCGGCAACCCTAAGGGCAAGACGGCAGAGCCAAAAGAGGACGGGAAATGAGAAAGAAAGTTTTGCCGCTTTTGCTGGCGTTGGCCCATTTGCTCCCGGCCCTGAGCGGCTGCGGACGGCAGCTGCCCAGACAGAGCGTGACCGGGTTTTACTTCGACACCGTAATAAACATGACCATCTACTGGGCCGACAACGCGCCCTTAAAAGCCGCGATGGAGAAGTGCGCCTACTACGAAAACTTGCTGAGCAAGACGGTGGAGGGCTCTGACGTGTGGCGGCTCAACCACGCGGGCGGGGCGCGCGTGGCGGTGGACGGGGAGACCCGGGCCATAATCGAAAAGGCCCTGGAGTACGGGGCAGTCTCCAAGGGCGGGTTTGACATCACCATCGCGCCCTGCGTGGATCTGTGGGATTTCACCGGTGAGAACGTCGGCAAGCTCCCCGACCCGGCGGCGCTGGCCGCCGCCGCGAAACTGGTGGACTACACGTTGGTGGACGTGAACGACGACGGCATCCGGCTGGGGCCCGGTCAGAGCATTGACCTGGGGGCGATCGCCAAGGGATATATCACGGGCCGGATTTCCGACCTGCTGAAGGAGCAGGGCGTAAAGAGCGGGCTTTTGAACTTTGGCGGCAACATACAGACCATCGGCAACAAGCTTGACGGCATGCCCTGGAACGTGGGCGTGCAGGACCCCCGCGCCCCCACGGGAAAGAGTCTCGCCGTCATGCCCGTCACCGACGGCGCGGTGGTGACCAGCGGCATCTATGAGCGGGGCTTCGACTTAGACGGCGTGCGGTACCATCACCTGTTAGACCCCGCCACGGGCATGCCTTTTCAAAATGGCCTGGCCGGGGTGACCATCTTTGTGGACGACTCCTTCGACGGTGACGCCCTGTCCACCACCCTCTTCGCTTTGGGCGGGGAGGAGGGGCTGGCTTTGGCTGAGGAGCTGCCCGGGGTCGAGGCTGTGTTTGTCACCCGGGATGACCGGGTTTCCTATACCTCTGGGTTAGAGGGGAAAATAAAGCTGTTAGAGAGCGCAAAGGAGTGATCGCAAATGTTGGGAAAGGGACATAACGGAGTGCACTTGGCGGCCCGCAAAAACACCGCGGAGGCTGTTCCGACTGCTATCCCGGTGCCCGAGCGGGTAACGCTGACGCTGACCACCTTCCGCGGCAGCATCAACAAGGCGTGTGTCCAGGTGGGGGACCATGTGGACGTGGGCCAGGTCATCGCCCCCCCCATAGGCGGGCTGGCTGTGCCCGTCCACGCCACGGTGTCCGGCACGGTGGAGACCGTCGTGGAGAACGAAAAGGACGGCGCTGTCACCATCAGGGCCGACGGGGTGCAGACCCCTTGGGCGGGCGTCAGCCCCCCCGCCGTAAGTAATCTGGAGGAGTTTGTGGCCGCAGTCCGCGCCAGCGGGCTGACCGGCCTGGGCGGCGCGGGTTTTCCCACCTGGGTCAAGCTGTCGGCCGGGGCTGAGATCCTGCTTCTCAACGGCAGCGAGTGCGAGCCCTACTGTACCGCCGACTACCATCTCATGTGTACCGAGTCCGCCGCTATTTTGGAGGGGGCCCAGCTGGTGCGCAGGTACACCGGCGTAAAGCAGATCATCGTAGGCATCAAGGACAGCAATGTCAAGGCCATCGACGCCATGAAAAAGGCGGCCGCCGGGATGGAGGGCGTGGTGATCCAGCCCCTCAAGGGGTTCTACCCCGTGGGCGCGGAGAAAATGTGCATCCAGCAGACCACCGGGCGGGTCGTGCCCCGGGGCAAGCTGCCCAAGGACGTGGGGGTCATCGTGCTCAACGTCGGGACTGCCGCCTTCATCGCCCAGTATCTGCGCACCGGTATGCCCCTGGTGAGCAAGACCGTCACGCTGGACGGCTCGGCCCTCAAGAGCCCCGGCATGGTGGTGGCCCCCATTGGCACGCCCTTTCAAGACCTCTTTGCCGCCGTCGGCGGCTTTAAAGAAGAAGCGGGCAAGGTGCTGGTGGGCGGGCCCATGATGGGCAACAGCATCCCAAACCTCAACCACTTCCTTCTGCGGCAGAACAACTGCCTGCTCGCCTTCGATGAGAAGGAGGCCCAGCTCCCGGATGAGAGCCCCTGCATCCGCTGCGGCCGCTGCGTGCGGGGCTGCCCCATGCACCTGATGCCCGCTAACATGGCCCGGGCCAGGGAGGCCAAGGACGGCGCCCTGCTGGATGCCCTGATGGTGGACCTGTGCATCGAGTGCGGCGTGTGTTCCTATGTCTGCCCCGCCAAGATCAATCTGGTGGCCAGCCACCGGCAGGCCAAGCAGACGCTCCGCCGCTATCAGGCCAGTAAGAAGGAGGCACACCGCGCATGAAAAGTTTATCCGTTTCCTGCTCGCCCCATATCCGGGACGGCTCGTGGACCAGCGCCATCATGCTGGATGTGCTCATCGCCCTCGTCCCCGCTCTGGTAGCCTCGGTGCTGCTGTTCGGGTTCCAGGCGCTGCTGGTGGTTTCCGTGTGCGTGGTGTGCGCCGTGGGGTCCGAGTGGCTCTTTGAGCTGGGGGTCAAGCGCCCCGTCACCGTGGGCGACCTGTCGGCCGCCGTCACGGGCACACTGCTGGCCTTCTGCCTGCCGGTCTCCATCCCCCTGTGGATTGCGGGACTGGGCAGCGTCATCGCCGTCGTGGTGGTCAAGCAGCTCTTCGGCGGCATCGGCGAGAACTTCGCCAACCCCGCTGTGACCGGCCGCGTCATCCTGCTGGTGGCCTTCAGCGGTGAGATGGCCAACTGGGCGGTGGACGGCATCTCCTCCGCCACCCCTCTGGCCGCGCTGGCCGCCGGGGGTAAGGTGCCCGGGCTGATGGATATGTTCCTGGGGCTGAACCGCGGCGGATCTCTGGGCGAGACCTGCGGGCTGGCGCTGCTGCTGGGCGGAATTTATCTCCTGGCAAGGCGCATTATCACCTGGCAGATCCCGGTGGCCTATCTTGGCACCGTGGCGCTGTTCGCGCTGGCGGCGGGGCAGAGCGTTCCCTACCAGCTGCTGGGCGGCGGTCTGCTGCTGGGCGCTTTCTTCATGGCGACCGACTACTCCACCTCCCCCGTCACCGGCACCGGCAAGTTTATTTATGGTGTGGGCTGCGGCGCGCTGACCATGATGATCCGCCTCTGGGGCGCCTACCCGGAGGGCGTGAGTTTTGCCATTCTGCTCATGAATATCGCTACGCCCCACATTGACCGGCTCACCCGGACCATGCCCCTGGGAGGTGACCTCGCGTGAAGAGAGAGAACAAGCTGTGGCGGCTTCTCGCGCCCGCCGTCGTGCTGGTGGGCATCTGTGTCGTCGTCACCGCCATGCTGGCATGGACCAATGAGATCACCGCCCCCATTATCGCCGCGCAGCAGCAGGGCGCAGCCGACGCGGCAAAGAAGGTCGTCCTGCCTGCCGGGGAGGACTTCCAGGACGTGGAGGACCTGTCCGGCCTGCCTGAAAAGGTCCTCGCAGTCTCCCAGGCGGGGAACGGCGCGGGCTATGTGCTCACCGTGAGCACCAGGGGCTACGGCGGCGATATGACCGTCATGCTGGGGATCGGGGCGGACGGCAAGGTCGCCGGCAGCCAGGTGATTTCCCAGAATGAGACGCCCAGTATCGGCGGCATCGTGGCGGCCGACGGGTCTCCCTTCCAGCAGCAGCTGGTCGGACTGGGCGACACGGGTGCGATCCAGGCCACCTCGGGGGCCACCATTACCTCCACCGGCCTGAAGGCCGCCGTCCAGACCGCCTTTGACGCGTACACCGTTCTCACTGGCGGCACCGTGGAGGCCAAGCTGGGCACCGCGCCGGAGGGCTTTACCGTAAAAGACGCGGCCGAATATTATCCCAGCACGACGTTTACCGAGGTTCCGGGCGGTATGGTCTCCGACGCGGGCACCATCGTCTACGGCGAGGCCCAGGGCATGGAGAGCGTCATCCGCGCTGCGGTGTTCTTCGACAAGGACGGCAGCATTCTGGGCATTAAAACCTACACCAAACGCGAGACCGAGTATTATGGCGAGGGCGTCGGCGAGACCAGCGTCTTTATCGACCAGTTTAAGGGCGTGACCGACGTGGATTCTGTGGAAGCCGTCTCGGGTGCCACCATTACCTCCACCGCCGTGAAGGACGCCGTCAAACAGGCCATCGCCAATCTGGACACGGTAAGGGGGGCGGCATAAATGAGCGGGAACAGCAAGCTCGCCCTTGTCACCAAGGGCATTTTGAAGGAAAACCCCGTGTTGGTTTTGGTGCTGGGCACCTGCCCCACGCTGGCGACCACCACCAGCGTGAGCACCGCCATCGGCATGGGATTGGCGGCTGCCATTGTGCTCATCTGCTCCAATTTCATCATCTCTCTCCTGCGCAAGGTTATTCCGGACTCGGTGCGCATTCCCTGCTATATCGTTGTCATCGCCGGTTTTGTGTCGGTGGTGCAGATGCTGGTGCATGCCTTCGCACCTTCGCTGTACGCGGCATTGGGGGTCTACCTGCCCCTCATCGTGGTCAACTGTATCATTTTGGGCCGTGCTGAGGTGTTCGCCGGCAAGAACAGCGTGGCGGACTCGGTGCTGGACGGGCTGGGCATGGGCCTGGGCTTTATCGGCACGCTGTTCGTCATGGCGGCGCTGCGCGAGGTCTTTGGCGCGGGCAGCTTTGCGGGGATCGCCATTCCCGTGCTCTCAAAGTATGCCATTCCCATTCTGGTCCGGCCCGCTGGCGGATTCTTCGTCTTCGGGCTGCTCACCGCCGTGGCCGCAAAGCTCACCGGAAGCAAGGCCAACGCCGAGTGCGAGTCCTGCCCCGGTATGCAGGCCTGCGGTATGAAGGAAGAGGAGGCGTAAGGCAATGGATGTGAAGAACCTTATTTTCATCATACTCAGCGGCGTCTTTGTCAACAACTACGTGCTGCAGCGCTTTCTGGGCGTCTGCCCCTTCCTGGGGGTCTCGAAAAAGATGAACCAGGCCACCGGCATGAGCATCGCTGTCATCTCCGTCATGGTGCTTGCCACTGCCGTCACCTGGCCCATACAGACCTATCTGCTGGACCCCAACGGACTGGGCTATCTCCAGACTGTCGTGTTTATTCTGGTCATTGCCGCCCTCGTCCAGCTGGCGGAGATCGTCCTCAAGCGGTATGTCCCCGCTCTGCATGAGGGCCTGGGCATCTACCTGCCCCTCATTACCACCAACTGCGCCGTGCTCGGCGTCACCGTGCTCAACATCACCGAGCAGTATGGGTTCTGGCAGTCCATGGCCAACTCGGTCGGCTCGGGCCTGGGCTTTCTCCTGGCCATGGTTCTCTTCTCGGGCGTTCGGTCCCGCATCGCCCAGAGCAGACCGCCCAAGAGCTTTGAGGGCCTGCCCATCACGTTGATCTCGGCCGCCATTGTGTCCGTCGCTTTCTACGGGTTTATGGGTGTGGTCGAGACGCTGTTTCAGTAAGTGAGCGCGGAAGATGAAGCCGATCTTGATGGCGGTGCTCTTAGTGGCCGCGATCGCGCTGGTATGCGCGGTGCTGCTGACGGTGGCCTCGGTGTTGACGGAGGGCAAGGGGGACGATAAATTTGTTCTCCTGCGGAAGACCCTGCCCGGTATCAACTGCGGCGCCTGCGGCTATCCCGGCTGCGATGGGTACGCCAAGGCCCTGGCCTCGGGCGGCGAG